>CABYNS010000002.1 GCA_902520335.1 uncultured Pelagibacteraceae bacterium | reverse complement strand
CAATAGAATTTAACGCAACTATTGTAAATTTATCAATACCTAAAAAAAGAAATATCTTATTTTCTAAATTATTTTTCATTTAATATTATTTGACCTCTTTGGCGAAAATCAATTACTAATTTACCCTTAAATTTCTTCTCATCAGATAAACGAACAAACAAATTTAAATCTTTCTCAACATTATCTTTTGACAATTTTATCAAATATCCTTTTGATGTTTCTATATCCCATCTCTTTGATTTGAAATAATATAATTTTGTGATATTTTTGAAATCAAATTTTGATTTATCAATTTCATTTTTAAAATTTAAAAATTCATTTAGATTTAAATCACCGAACACAAATGGTAAGTCAGCAGCTATATTATCATTTCGAATTAGTTTTCCATTTGATCCAATAAAATAATCAAAACCATTTCTTTTTGTTTGTGCAAGTATTCTCGTTTCTTTTATAAATATTTTTAAAGTTGAAGGATAATTTTTGAATATTTCAAATTGTTCAATAATATTAATTGAATTGATTTTTTTTTTTAAATATTGCTTATCTAAATAAAAAATATTTTTAAAATTTGCATCATTTATAATATTTTCAATTTTTTTTTTCTGATTAAGATTGAGACCAATAATCTCTATTTTATCGATTTTTGGAAAAGTGATATTCATCAATGAAATATTGTTAATTGATGCTAGAAAACAAAATAGTAATAAGTAAATAGTAATTTTTTTACTTATCAATAGATGCATCTTTTAAAATTAATTTAATTAGATTTATAAAATTAATTCCAATATACGCTGATATCTCCGGAACTAAAGATAGATTTGTCATTCCAGGTTGTGTATTAATTTCTAAAAGATAAAATTTTCCCTTATAATATTTAAAATCTGATCTTGTAACTCCTCTACATCCCATCAAATTATGAGCCTTTAAAGTTATGTTCATAAGAGCTTTGTATTTCTTTTTTGGTAAATCTACTGGAATGATATGTTCTGTCTTAGCATTAGAGTTGTACTTTGCTTGATAATCATAAAATTTTCTCTTTGGTTTAAGCTCGATTGCACCAAGTTTCTTCTTTCCAATTATGGCTGATTGAATTTCGCGTCCAGGAATAAATTGTTCTATCATTACTTTTTTATAATCTTTTAATATTTTTAATCTTTTTAATAAATTATTTTGACTACAGATATACACATTGACACTGGAGCCTTCATTAATTGGTTTAATTACAACTGGAAAGTTAAATTTTTTTTTTACAAAATTTATAAGTTCTTTGTTAGTTTTATTAAATTTATAAATAAAATATTTGGGTGTCAAAATTTTATTTTTTAAAAATATTTTTTTGGAAATTTCTTTATCCATTGCCTTGGCGGAGGCAATAACACCTGAATGCGTATAAGGTATTCCTATTATCTCTAGGATTGTTTGTATATATCCATCTTCTCCAAACTGACCATGTAGAGCATTAAAGATGCAATTGGGTTTGAATTTTTTTATTGTTGATAATAAATTTTTATCTGGTTCGCATGTTTTTACCAGATAATTATTCTTTTTTAGTTCTTTAGCAACCTGTTTTCCAGTCTCTAAGCTGATAATTCTCTCCTTAGAAATACCACCAGAAATTATCAAAATTTTTTTTTTCAAATTATTCCAATATTTTAATTTCTTTATCTAATTTAATGCCAGTTTTTTCTAAAACTTTTTTTGAGACAAAATCAATTAATTTTTTCATATCATTAAATGTTGCATTGCCTTTATTTACAAAAAAATTTGAATGTTTTTCTGAGATATGTGCATCACCAAACTTAGTATCAATAGAAACTGACTCTCTTATTAACTCCCAAACTTTTTTATTAGTTTGATTTATAGGGTTTTTAAAAGTGCTTCCGCCAGTTTTAATTTTCATTGGTTGATTTTTCTCCTTTAAAGATTTCATTTTTCTAACTTCGCTGTTTACTTTGCTTGAATCACTTTTTACCCCTTTAAAAGAAGCGCTTAAAAAAATTAGATCCTCAGGCAAATCGGTGTCTCTATAATCAAAATTTATATCATTTGAAGGAATTGTAATTAAATTCCCTGTTTTATCTAATGCTTGAATTGAAAGAAGAATATCTTTAAATTCTCTTCCAAAACATCCGGCATTCATCTTAATCCCTCCCCCAATTGATCCTGGGATACAGGATAAAAATTCAAACCCACTCAAATTTTTTTCAGCAGCAAACTCAGATAAACTTTTATCTAAAACAGCACTACCAGAAATAATTACATCTTCCTTCAATAAAGATATTCTATTAAAATTTTTACTAAGCTTTATTACAACTCCATCAAAAATACTGTCTGAAATTAAGGTGTTAGATCCTGCGCCTATAATAAAAATTTTTTCCTTATTATCGAGTAATTTCAAAAATTTAACTAAATCCTTTAAATTTTCAGCTTTATAAAAAACTTTTGACTTGCCTCCAATATTAAACCAATTTTTTTTCTTTAAATCTTGATCGTAAATTATATTTTTATCAAAATCTTTTAGTAAATTTTTAAGCTGTGGTATTTGCATTACATTAATTCAGGTAATTTTTTTATCCAATTTGAGATTGAGCCGGCACCCATTCCTATGACAATCTTATTTCCATAAATATTTTGCTTAAGAAATTTAGCTAATTCAATATTATTTTTAATCATAAACAGTTTTACTTTAGAATTTTTTATTATTTCTTTTGCAAAATCACTATAATCAAAACCCAATTTTATTTTTTCTCCAGCTGTAAAAATGGGACATAATATAATTGTGTCTGCATCTCTGAAACAATGAGCAAATTCATTTCTTAAATCTTTTAATCTTGATATTCTATGGGGTTGAAAAATACACACTCTTTCAAACTTACCAAAAACTTTTTTTACTCCCTCTAACACAGATTTTATTTCTGTTGGATGATGGGCATAATCATCATAAAAATCAACACCATTAAATGTAAATATCTTATTAAACCTTCGCTGGACACCTTTGAAATTTTTCAGACCTTTTTTTATATTAGATACGGAAATTCCTACAGTAAGAGCAACTGCAATTGCAGCTGTGGAGTTTCTTATATTATGAACACCTAATAATGGGATCTGAAAGTTTTTAAAGATAGTTTTTTTTTTATTTGGTAAATTTATAGATAAATCAAATTTTGAGAAAAGTTTGTCTTGAATTATATTTTTAATAAGAAAATTAGCGTTAGACTTGACTCCATAAGTAAAAAAATTTTTATTTTTGATATCTTTTATTAATTCATTGTTAATTTTATCATCAATACAAATAAAAGATTTTCCAAATGACGGAACTTTTTTTACAAAGTCTAGAAACTGATTTTTTAAATCCTTCATAGATTTATAAAAATCCATGTGTTCTCTATCTATGTTTGTTATAATTGAATATGTAGGAGAAATATGAGTAAAGCTTCCATCTGACTCATCTGCCTCTAATATAGACCAGTCACTCTTACCTAATTTTGCAGTACTCTTTATTGAATTTATTATGCCCCCATTGATTATTGTAGGATCTAACTTTGTATTTTCAAAAACAGAACTTACTAAAGATGTCGTTGTTGTTTTGCCATGGGAGCCAACTACAACAATATTTTTCATTAAAGAAACAAGATTTGCTAACATCTTCCCTCTTTTTATCACCGGCAACTTTTTTCTTTTAGCCTCTAGTAATTCTGGATTGCTTTTTTTAATTGCAGAAGAAGTCACTACAATTGTAACGTCTTTTATATTTTGTTTTTTGTGACCAATAAAAATTCTGACACCCTTTTTTTTTAATTTTTCAATATTCTTATTCTTATTAATATCGCTTCCTTGAATTTGAAAACCTTTTGCTTTCATAATCAATGCGAGACCACTCATACCTATTCCACCAATACCTATAAAATGGATAATCTCTTTTTTAGCTAATTCAATTTTCATTAATAGTTTTCAATATTTTTTGGTTTATATCATTCCATGAGTTTTGGAAATTATGTTTCTCTAAATTATTTTTTTTTTCATCATACTCAGACTTATTTGTAATTATATGATCTAGAAATTTTTCTAAATTAACGTCATTGAAGTCTTTTTGACTCATAATCCAGCAGCAACCTAAATTTTGATAAAAATTTGCATTTTCAAATTGATGATTATCTTTTGCTGAAACTAGAGGGATTGTTAGGAATGGTTTATTCATGATTGATAATTCTGCTAAGGTAGATGCACCAGCACGCGTAATACATAGGTCTGATTGATTTATCAAATCTGCCAAATTTTCCTCAAAATCAAAAATGGTATTTTCAATTTTAGCCTCATCATAAATACTTCTTAATTGATCAGTATTACTTTTATGAGTTTGTTGAATGATTTTAATTTTATTTTTTTTCGACAAATTAACGATTACATTTTTTACCACATTGTCAAAAATCTTTGCTCCTTGACTACCACCAACAACCAAAAGACAGAATGCTTTATTTTCTGTTTTAATTTCTCTTTTCTCATAAAAATTTTTTTTAACTAGTGGAGTTATTATTTGAATTTTATGTTTAAGTTTTTCAGGAAAGTTTTTTAAGCTTTCTGTATAAGTAAAAATTTTTTTACAAAAACCTAAAAAGAATCTGTTTGCTCTACCTAAAACAATATTTGGTTCAAGTAGGTATATCTTTATTCCTAATAATTTTGCACCAAAACAAACAGGTAATGACATATATCCTCCTGTTGAAAAAACTACATTAATCTTATTTTTTTTTAATAATAAAACTGTTTTAATCACCAAATAAATTACTTGGAATATTTTAAATATAAAAAATATATTAAGATTTAATTTAGGAGTATTTATCAAAATAATATCATTTTTTTCATTATCTAGATATTTCAGCCCTCTTGAATCAGTAGAAATAAAAACATTAAAATTTGATTGCACATGTTCACTTAGAATTTTTGCTGGCATTACATGTCCCCCTGATCCTCCTGTTGAAATTAATATATTTTTCATTCAGTTATTTTTCTTTTTGTTAAATTCAAAATTATACCAGACATTATAGAAATACTTATAATCGATGAACCCCCATAACTTAAAAATGGTAAAGTCATTCCTGTAGTTGGGAATAATCTAATATTTACTCCTATGTGAATCATTGCTTGCATAAGTATTAAGCTAATAGATCCAGTTAGTATTAGTTTGATCTTTTTATCATTTTCTTTGTAAACTTTTTTTAAAACTGAAAATATTAATACTAGGTAGATAAATAAAATTAACATTATGAAGATTACTCCAAACTCTTCCGAAATTACTGAAATAATGTAATCTGTATGAGCTTCAGGGACTCTGTTTTTTAATGTTCCCTCTCCAATGCCTTTTCCAAAAAAACCTCCACTTATTATAGCTTCTAATGCTTTATCTGATTGAAAGTTATGAGTACCCATGTCAGGATTAAAAAAAGAAAATAATCTATCTTTTATGTATTTAAATTGTGGAAGGTAATTAATGATAGATGCTATCGTGGCTAGAGAGATAAAAAAAACTAAGCTCAAAAAAAATATACTAATACCAGAAATAAAAATCAAAACTAACCAACTAAAACCGATTAAAAGAGTTTGACCAATATCTGGTTGAAGTATCAAAAGACTCGATATCAATATAGTTAACAAAAAAGATAAGAAGTATTTCAAATTAAAATTAGTATATTTTTGAGAGCAAATTATCATACTCATTATCACTATTAAAAAAGGCTTTACAAACTCAATAGGTTGTATTCTTGGCAATACCAACAAATCAATCCATCTCTTGGAACCCTTAATCTCTACTCCAATTATAGGAACCAGGAACAACAAAACTAATGATAAACAGAAAAATATTAGTGAAATTCTATAAATTTCTTTTTCAGGTATAAAAGATAAAATAAAAATTAAAAAAAAGCCAAAAAAAACAAAAACTGTATGTTTAAAAAAAAAGAAATAAGTATTCGTATCTAATTTATCAGATGCAATTAGAGAAGTTGATACTAATGAGAAGAATAAACCCGCCGAAAATAAAATTAAGATCAATGATAGAATAGGTTTATCAATACTTTTCCACCATTGATAAAAAGAAATATAACTAAATAATTTTTCTTTCATTAATATATCTTTTTATCAACTTATTAAAATATGAACCTCTTTCCTCAAAATTTTTAAAACTATCAAATGATGCAGAGGCTGGACTAAATAAGATTGTATTATTTGAGTGTTTTTTTTTATGAATATTCTTAAAAATTGCTGATACTGCAAGATTTAAATTTTTAAAACTTTTAAGTTCTGCATTTTTCTTTAAATCTTTTGAAAATTTTTTAAAGTTTTTACCAAAGACATAAATCTTAATATTTCTAAAATATTTTTTTGATAACGATATTTTGTCATCTTTTTTTGGAATACCACCAATTAACCAATGAATATTCTTGTACATTTCTAATAATTCTTTTGAAGAAGAATAACTTGTTGATTTAGAATCATTAATGATGATTAATTTATTTTTGTTATAAATAATTTTCTGCCTATAATTCAATCCTTTGAATTTATTTATGCTTTCTAATAATTTATTTGGTTTTACATTAAATTTTTTTATCATTTCTAAAACAAATGAGAGATTTGCTTGATTTGATCTTGATAAGAAATATTTGTTTCTAATTTTTTTCAAAATTAGATTGTTTAATTTTGTATCTACATTTACCAGTTTTAATTTAGGCTTTATTGTTTTAATTCTTTTTTGAATTAAATGATCATTTTTATTTACAAATCCAATTGCTCCTCTTTTTTGATTATTAAAAATTTTAAATTTTGCCTCTATATAATTTTTTAAATTACCATGTCTATCCAAATGATCTGGCGCAATATTAAGGATAGCGGCAAATTTTGATGAAAAAATTTTACTATATTCTAATTGGTAGGATGAAGCCTCAATAACGAAAATTGTTTTTTTTGAGATCTTATTTACAGATAGTATTGGTGTACCAATATTCCCTGCTAATCTTACGTCTTTTTTTTGATCTTTTAAGATATCATATAGAAGTTTGCATGTGGTCGACTTTCCGTTTGTGCCAGTTATTGTTAATGAGACATTTTTATAAAATGAATAAAAAACATCTAGATCTGTATAGATATTCTTATTTTTTTTTCTAAGTAAATTTTTTAACTTACATTTTTTTATATCAATTCCTGGACTTAATATAATTATATCAAATTTAGTTTTTAATAATTTTTTTAAATTGAGAGTTTTTTTTTTAATCGACTTATTTATTTTAAGATTTGGGTTATCATCAAATAAATAAACATCATTTTTATTTCTTAAAAAATTGAATGACGAAAGTCCACTTTTTCCTAATCCATAAATTAAAATTTTTTTATTAAAGAAAATTTGTGAATTATTACTCATTATCTGAGTTTTAATGTAGCAAGTCCTATCATTGCTAAAATAATAGAAATTATCCAAAATCTAATTACAACTGTTGACTCAGGCCAACCTTTCTTCTCAAAATGATGATGGATTGGTGCCATTTTAAAAACTCTTTTACCAGTAAGTTTAAATGATATTACTTGCACAATCACTGAAACTGCTTCAAGAACAAATAAACCTCCAGTAATTGCTAAAACTATTTCATGTTTTGTTATTATGCCAACTGCTCCTAGAGAGCCACCCAAAGACAAAGATCCAGTATCTCCCATAAAAATTTTTGCTGGAGGTGCGTTGAACCATAAAAAGCCTAAGCAAGAGCCAATGATTGCTCCACAAAAAATTGAAACTTCCCCAGTTCCCTCTATGTAAGGAATTTGTAAATAATTTGAGAATACAATGTTTCCTGTAACATAACTTATAAATGCAAAACAAGCTGCTACAAGTATTACTGGCACCGTAGCTAAACCATCTAATCCATCAGTAAGATTTACTGCATTTGATGAGCCAATAATCACAAATATTGAAAAAGGAATAAAAAACCATCCAAGATTAATGATAAGGTTTTTAAAAAAAGGAAAATATAAATTTGTTAAATCTTGATAGTCGTTAAAGTAAACATAAAAACTCACACCAATTATTGCTAGTATTATTTGAAGAGTTAATTTTAACTTTGATGAGACGCCTGAAGAGTTGCTATGCTTTATTTTTTTATAATCATCGAATGCCCCAAGCAAACCAAAAGAAATTGCGATATATAAACAAAATAAAACACTTAAATTCGATAAATCAGCCCAGAATAGTACTGATATTAACAAACCAATCAAAATAATTACTCCACCCATAGTCGGAGTTCCTATTTTCTTAACTATATGATCTTCTGGACCATCGTTACGGATAGGATTTAAAATTTTTTGTTTTGAAAAAAATTTTATAAAAGTTCCTCCAATAATTAAAACAATAATTAATGAAGTAAAAAAAGATAAACCAGTCCTAAATGTTAGATATTTAAATACATTTAAAAAACTAAAACTATCAACAAAATTTAGTAAAAATTGATAAAGCATTTAATTTAAACCCTTCAAGTTATTTACTATACTATTGAAACCTGTCGCATTTGAGGCTTTAATCATTAAATAATCATTATTATTGAAATCTTTCTTAATTAATTCAAAAATTCCTGATTTATTTTCTAAAATTCTTCCTCTTTTTACTTTCACAATATTATCGAATATTTCTCTTACCATTTTTCCCATAACAAATACTTTATCA
The DNA here is from genome assembly GCA_902520335.1 of uncultured Pelagibacteraceae bacterium. Lineage (GTDB taxonomy): Bacteria > Pseudomonadota > Alphaproteobacteria > Pelagibacterales > Pelagibacteraceae > Pelagibacter. Next base: position 188,466 of record CABYNS010000002.1, on the reverse strand, counting down.
ATACTTGTCTCATTTATTAAAGGAACTATTGATCGGTGAAGTTTTTTTGAATGTGAACCAAGTTCCATCATATCTCCAAGCAAAAGATATTTACGATATTTTTTTGTATCTATATTGTCATAATTTTTTAAGGCTGATTTTAAAGATAGAGGATTAGAATTATAACTTTCATCAATTAAGTTTATTTTTTTGTTACCTATCTTTATTGTAGAATGATCTCCTCTTCCTGCTGGACTTCTAAAATCTAAGAAAATTTTTTCATTAAGTTTAAGCACATCTTTGTAAATACTTATTACACTTAAAGCGCTTAAAATATTATAAATATTACTTTGAAAATTATTAGAAATTATAAAATATTTAAACTTATCATTAAGTTTAACTTTAATTTTAAATGCCTTTTTAACTTTTTTAATATTAAACAACTTAACATTTGCTTTTTTAGTTTTAATCCCAAAAGAAATCACATTAATATTATTATTTTCAGCAATTTTTTTATGTAATTTGAAAAAACTATCATCAGCATTCAATACAACAAAACCATTGGGTAATATATTTTTAATTATCTCTGCTTTAGCTAAAGCAATTTGTTTGATATTTTTGAAATTTTTTGCATGTGCATAATTTATGTTAGTTATCAAGCCAACATTCGGTTTTATAATATTTGTTAAATTATCTATTTCCCCTTTTTTATCCATACCAACCTCTAAAACTCCAAATTCATCACTATGTTTTAAATTAAGTATACTTAATGGAACTCCAAATTTATTGTTATATGATTTTGGAGAAATACTAACACTAGAAATCTTTCCTAACACATTGCCCAATAATTCTTTGAGAGTAGTTTTTCCACAACTTCCTGTAATAGCTATAATATTTGTATCGATATTTTGTCTAAATATTTTTGAAATTTCAGTCATAAATTTTAATGTATTTCTTACTTTTATCTGACGTTTGCGATTAAATTTATTTTGAACTTTATTTACTACAACTAATGATGCTTTATTTTTAAATGCCTCTCCAATATATTCATTTCCATCATTTTTTTTTCCTTTAATAGCAAAAAAGATATCATTCTTATTTACCTCTTTGGAGTTAATTCTTGCTTTATCTGCTTTTACTAAAGGAATTTTATTTTTGATTTTCGATAATTCTTTAATAATATTTACCTTAAAGTTTTTTGATAAGTTTGTATTCTTAAGTTTAATACAATCTAAAATAATTTTTTTGTCTGAAAAATAAATTTTCTTTTTACCAAAATCTTGAGTTTTCTCATGACCTTTTCCAGCAACCAACAAAATATCACCTGTATTTAAATTTTTGATGGCCTCAGAAATAGCTTTTTTTCTATCAGGAATTTCTTTTATCGAAGTGTCTTCAATACCCTTTTTAATATCATCTCTTATTTTTCTTGGATCTTCAAATCTAGGATTATCATCTGTTAAATAAATTTCGTTAGAATAATCACATGCAATCTTTCCCATTTTAAATCTTTTATTTTGATCTCTATTTCCACCACAGCCAAAGAGTAAAATTATTTTTTTATTTGGAAATTGCTCTTTAAGGTTTGAAAGACATATTCTAAGTGCATCTGGTGTATGTGCATAATCAAGTATTACTTTAGACCTATTTTTGATTTTACCTATTTTTTCAAGTCTTCCATCTATTGGCTTAAGTTGTGATAAAACATTTAAAATCTTGATTAAACTTATATTGCTATTTTTTGCTGCGATAATTGCCATCAAAATATTTTTTAATTGTATTTTTCCAATAAGATTTAAATTTATTTCTCTTGTTAGATTATAGTATTTAATTTTTAATATTTGTTTCTCACCTCTATAACTATGAGATAAAATTTGAAATTGATTTTTGCTATTATTTAAAACCTGCAATTTCAATTTTCTAGAAATTGCGATTTTTTTTATTCTTTTAAATTCTGGTAATGTTTCGTCTGTTATTACATTTCCTTTCTTTCCTATCAAATTTTCAAAGAGGTACAGTTTTGCTTTTAAATATTCTTTAAAATTTTTATGATAATCTAGGTGATCTTGAGATAAATTTGTGAAAATACCAGATGAAAACTTTAGACCATCTAACCTATGTTGAGTTAGACCATGGCTGGATGCTTCCATAATTACGTTATTAATTTTTTGAGATTTTAATTTAGATAATATTTGTCCCATTCGAATTGGGTCTATCGTAGTATTTTGTAAATTTAGTCTTATATTTTTCGATTTTACACCTAATGTTCCGATTGAGGCAACTTTTATTTTATTAAGTTTTAACAATTGAAAATAAAAATCTGAAACAGATGATTTTCCATTTGTTCCAGTTACAGCAATTAAATTATTTGGTTTATTCTTATAAATTTTAAAAGCGATTTCTGCTAAAAGTTTTCTTATATTTTTAGTACGAATAAATAAAATATCCTTTTGAGGATTTGTAATTCTTTTCTCGCTTATAATAATTTTAGAGCCTTTTTTTATTGCAATAGAAATGAATTTATTTCCATCAAAATTATTCCCTTTTATAGCAAAAAAAATATTATCTTTTTTAATATCTTTTGAATTGAATGAAATCCCTGAGAAAAAAATTTTTTTTTTACTATTATCTATGTTGGTAAAATAATTGCCTAATAACATTGTTAATTAACTTCCGCGTATTTTGTGGCTAAAATAGGCCCAATCTTTTCTATAATTTGACCAACAACTTCAACTGAAGTCCAACCCGCAGTATTAAAGGGAGTTCCTTTGTATTTTATTCCTGATCCATCTCTATAATTATAAACGTACTCACTATTTGTTTTAGGCTCATCCAACATCACAACTAAGCTATACTTAGGATTTGAGGCTGGAAATACTGAAGCAAAAGTATTAATTTTTTTTCGGGAATATCCACCCTCTAAAATTTTTTCTGCGGTACCAGTTTTCCCTGCAACCTCATAACCTTCTACATTAGCTAGAGTTGCTGTACCTTCTTTTGTAGTTACAATTTTTCTTAATATTGAAACAAGATTTGATGAAACATTTTCCTCTAAAATTCTTTCTCCTTTAACATATTTTTCTTTTTTTATAAGAGTTGGATTGATTCTAAAACCACCGTTAGCAATAGTAGAGTAAGCGCTAGTTAATTGTAAAATTGTAGTAGTTATTCCATGTCCATATGAAGTTGTTGCAAGCTTACATTTTCCCCAATTAAAGGATATTGGTTTACCCATTTCCTCTATGTCAAATTGTATTGAGTTAATTAAGTCGAGATCATTTAAAAATTTTTTATATTTTTCAATCCCAATTGCTTGGCCGATTCTTACCGAACCTATGTTGCCTGAGCGGATTAGTATTTCTTCAGCAGTTAAGTTGGAGGGAATTTTTTTGTCGTATTCACTTATTTTATTTTTTCCACAAGTAATACTTTTTTCTAAATTTTTAAATTCAGTATTTGGCTCAATTATCTTTTCATTTAAGGCTGCTGCCAAGGTAAAAGTTTTAAAAACAGAACCTAATTCATAAACACCTTTAGTTGCTCTATTGATAAAATTCACATCAGTGATATTTTGTCTTTGATTAGGATCAAAATCAGGCAGTGAGATTATTGATAATATCTCACCGTTATTAATATCCATTAAAATTGAGGCACTGCCCTTAGTTTTAAATATTTTATTAAACCTTAGTAACTCCTCTCTAATTAAATACTGAATATCCTTATCGACAGTAAGTTGAATAGATTTATCATTTTTTTTTAAATCTAAATCTAATGATTTTTCTAGCCCAGAAATTCCCAGGTTATCATCATCAATTTGTCCAATAATATGACTAAATAAATTTTTTTGGGGATAAATTCTTATAAGATTTTCATGTGGTTTTATTGATTTATCACCCAACATCATAATTTTCTCAAAATTCTCGTCTGAAATTTTTTTTTCAAACCAAAAAAATTTATCTTTTGAAAGTTTAGAATTGATTAATTCAAAATCTTTATCAGGAAAAATGTATTTTAGATTAAGTAACAATTTTTTTTTATCTATCGCCTCAACTGGATTTATTCCAATATCGATAGAATTAACAGTTTTTGCTAAAAAATGATTATTTCGGTCTAAGATATTTGCTCTCTGAATTTTATTAAAAGAGCCATAATTCTTTGAGATATTGGAATTTAAATCTCTAGATCCGAGATGAGTAAGATGAATACAATAAATTACAAAAATAAGAAAAAAAATAAAAAAAATAAATGCAACTCTATTAAATCTAATATCAAAGTTTTTTTTGTCGCTTTTAAATTCAAATTCTTCCTTGTTTTCTTGGAGAATAAACTTCATATTGTTATTTTTTGCTATCTATAATTTTGAAATCGTTTGTAAGAATTTTTTCTCTTGTGAGGTCAATAATTTCAATTTCATTTATACTCTTTTGGGTCAACTTATTTTCAAAATAAAGATTTTGATAACTAATCAGTTTTTCTGGAGAACTTAAATAATCGAATTCAAGTTTCACATTATCTAATTCGAAATTTAAATCTGATATATTCTCTTTTAAACTAAACAATTCCTCTTCAATTTTCTTCGTAGAATTTTTTATAAAAGAGGTAATTACGATAAGTGAAAAAATTAAACTAATAGTTAGAATTTTTTTCATAAATTAAGTCCAAAATTTTCAATTTCTATTAAATCTTTAAATTTATCTAAAATATCGGTTTTAAAATCGTAAAAATTTTCCTTTTTTATTAAGCATCTTAATTTTGCAGACCTAGAAGGAGGGTTTTTTTTTATTTCTAGACTTGATGGCACTATTGGCTTTTTTTGATGCAATTTAAATAAGATTTCTTCTTGTATTTCCTCAGGTTGGTATCTAGATACACTTTTATGTTCTGAGAGACTTCTAAAGAAATATTTTACAATTTTATCTTCTAAAGAATGAAAAGTTACAATAATCAAAAGACCATCTTTTTTTAAAACTTTAGCTGCATGAATCATTCCATGAATTAACTCACTAATTTCTTTGTTAACAAAAATTCTTAATGCCTGGAAAACCTTAGTTGCAGAATGAATTTTTTTATTATTTCTTTTTTTTGATTTTTCAATAATTTTTACTAAATGAGGGGTATCTATTTCCTTTAACAGTCTGTCTTTAAGGATATTCTTAACAATTAATTTTGCATCTCTTTCATCACCAAAAGATTTGAAAATTTTAATAAGGCTTTTTCCATCTAATTTATTTATTGCATCTTTAGCTGAAAATTCATTTAAACCCATTCTCATATCTAATGATCCACTTGAATTAAAAGATAATCCTTTTTTTGAATCTTTAATCTGTGTTAATGAATAACCCAAATCAAATAACACACCTTTGATATTTTCATTTTTGAGTTTTAAATTTCCTAAATTACTAAAATTTAAATTCTTAAAGATAAATTGGTCCGGAAATTCTTTTTCAATTTTTTTTGCAACTTTTAAACTTTCAGAATCTCTGTCAATTCCAATAACTTTGTTGTCTTTATTTTTAAGAATTTCTTGAGTGTAACCACCTTGACCAAAAGTGCAGTCAATAAATGTGCCACCATATTGAGGGGAAATAATGCTAATAATTTCTTTTAGCAGTACTGGATGATGTTTTATTTTATCCTGTACTATGGTGGCTTCCATTTATTTTTACGAAGACCATTAATTTTTTTGTCTTCTTAAAAAAGCTGGTATCTCTAAATCGTCCTCTTCATTCTCATTTTCTTGAGACAACAGATTTTCTGGTGAAGAAGTTTCGTTTTCAGAGCTAAATAAATCTGGTGCATCACTATCTACTCCAAACTCTTTTAGATCATTTTTTATCTCATCTTCATTAATTGATTCACCAATAGCTTCTTGAGTGAAAGAATTTTCCTCACTCTCATTAACGTTTTCAACTAAGCTTTCAACTTGTTGATTTTTTAATAATTCCTCATGATATTGATCATTAATTTGATTAACATTATTATTCGCAACAGTTTCACTAATATTTTCAGTTGATACTTCATTCTCTAATTTTAATGCATTAGCACCACTTGAGATAGGTGTGCTAGTCGAAAAATTAAAAGATGTATTAGATCCCAAATTTGAAAAATCAGAATAACCTGGATTTCTATTTTGTATCCGATGAACCATATTTATAACTGATTTCGTCTCAGGTTGTTGGCCATCTAAAGAAGTGGCTACAATTGAAACTCTTATTTTACCTTCGAGAGATGGATCAGTTATAGCCCCGATAATGACCTCTGCATCTGCCTCTACTTCCGATCTTATTTTATTAACTACTTCATCTACTTCAAATAATTTAAGATCTTTGCCACCGGTTATATTTACCAGTAATCCTTTTGCACCTTTTAAAGTGTAATCATCTATTAATGGATTACTAATCGCCATTTCAGTAGCTTTCATAGCTCTACCTTCGCCTTCAGCTTCTCCTGTACCCATCATAGCTTTACCCATAGATGCCATAACCGTTTCAACATCAGCAAAATCGAGATTTATAATACCAGGTCTTACCATTAAATCTGTCACACTTTGAACACCATGCATTAAAACGTTGTTAGAAAGATTAAAAGACTCTTCAAATGTAGTTTGTTCATTCGCGATCTTAAACAAATTTTGATTAGGGATTACTATAATTGTATCGACATGTTTTCTAAGCTCCTCAAGACCGATTTGAGCTCTTCTCATTCTAGATGGGCCCTCATATAAAAATGGTAATGTTACTACCCCAACAGTTAAAATATTCAATTCCTTAGCCGCTCGCGCAATTACATGTGCTGCACCAGTACCAGTGCCTCCACCCATTCCAGCAGCTATAAAAACCATATTCGCACCTTGTAAAACATTAACAATTTCATTTAAAGATTCATCAGCTGCAGCCTGCCCTATGTCAATTTTTGCACCTGCTCCTAAACCTTTAGTTAAATTTAGACCAATTTGAATTTTTAATTTTGCTTTACTATGTTTTAAATCTTGCGCATCAGTGTTAACAGCAATGAATTCAACTCCTTGCATTCCATTTTCAATCATTTCATTTATTGCATTTCCACCTGCTCCACCAACTCCCATTACTAAAAGTCTTGGTTGTAACTCTTTAATCTCAGGTGATTTAAAATTAATTGTCATTTTTCCCCCTCTATTATTTATTTAATTGGTTATCCCATTTAAGACTTGCACGATTCAAATTTGATTTTTTCCTTGCAGCAACCTTAAATTTTTCAAATATTGTTGGTTCCCATATTTGGAAAGTCCTACCTTGACCAACAAAAACCATGCTATTTTTTATTTTTGCATGTTCTAACAATTTTGGAGTAAGTGAGATTCTTCCCTCACTGTCGAATTGCAAATTTATACTTTCAGATAATATTGAAGTAGCAAAAAAATCTCTTTTTTCTTCAAAAGGATTCAAAGAGTCTATTGAGCTTGAAATTTTTTCTATCCTATCTTGTGGCCATGCTTCTATTGATCGGTTGTTAAATGATGGATAGCAGACAACTCCATTATATCCGAGAGTAGACAAATAAGACCTGTAGCTAGCTGGCACTGACACCCTTCCTTTTTTGTCTATCTTGTTTTCGTAAGTAGATAAAAACATAAACCATAAAATCCTAAATTCCCTTATTTGGGAATACATGGGATATTATGGGTTTTTATTTCAACTGTCAATAGACACAATTTAGAGTTTAATAGGCTTTATATAGTTTTAATAAATGATGTAATAAAAAGACGTTATTTTAAGTAAGCTGCCAGATAAACTATAAGCCGGGTTCTGTCATTTAAACTTATCATTTCTCTAGGTTTGAAATCTCTCTCAAACTCAAGCGACTAACCCTGATGACTAGCCAAGGATGGCTTTTAGTTTTTCAACAATGTCACCTCTACTTAGTCTTGCTCCCAGTGGGGTTTTCCAGCGTTCATTGTTACCAATAGAACCGGTGTGCTCTTACCACACCTTTTCACCCTTGCCATGTTATGGCGGTTTATTTTCTGTGGCACTGTCCCTAGGGTTTCCCCCGCCAGGTATTACCTGGCACTGTATCCTTGAGGAGCCCGGACTTTCCTCTTTAAGTTTTTAAAGCGATAAGTCATTTATCTGGCAATATCACTTTATAATTAATTTGATTTTTTTCAACAATAATAATCAAGATTTCAATAAATCCCTACTAATTATAAAGCATTCTTGATCAGAAATTCCATTTATCAGCCCTTGTCTGAATCTTCTTTGAAAAGCTTTAGTTAATATCCTTTTTTGAGAATGAAAGTTTTTTTGTGAAATTTTATGATATCCAATTTTATATAAATTTTTCATAAAATTACTCTCTTCATATAAGTTTAATTTTATTAATCTTTTTTTTTTAAGTTTTTTTTCATCCAAATTGTGCCATTGAGATAGTTTGGATTTTGCTAGTTTTTTCCAAGGAAACTTTTCTCCAGGATCTTTTTTTCTATCAGGTGAAATATCAGAGTGACCTAAAACATTTTTTAAATTAACATTGTATTTTTTTATTAAATACTCCAATAATTTTTTGGTCGAAAATATTTGTTTTTGAGAAAAATTTTCATATTTATTGTTATGACCAGAGTTTTGTATTTCAATACCAATAGAGTACCTATTAAGAGATTTTAAATTTTTCCAACTTGACTTTCCAGCGTGCCAAGCTTCATAAAGTGGAGGAACTAGATTTAATACATAACCATTTTTTTTTATAAAGTAATGCGCACTGACTTTTGAATTAATATCACAAAGTCTATTAATAGCTGATAATTGATTATTCATACCAGTATAGTGAATGATAATAAATTTAATATTTTTTTTAGCTCTTTTTCTCGGATTAAAATTAGGTGAATAATTAAGTGATATTTTTGGCCACATTTTAGGTATAATTATGATTAATTCTTATTTTAATTTATTAAACATTGTAATATACAGAATTTAAAATGATTAAGAAAATTATAGCAATTTTAATTACAACTTTTACGTTAATCGTAAATGTTCACGCAGGTTCTGATGGTGATCTTGTTTTAAAAAAAAATGAACCATCTGAAATCAAAGATTGCTCTGAAACTTTCAACAAAGCATCTTTTGCTCTTAATCAAGGTTTAGACAAGGTTATTTTTAAACCAGTTTCAAGTGTTTATAGAGTCTTGCCCGCTCCAATTAAAACAGGAGTAAGTAATTCATTAAATAATTTGTCAAACGTTGTAACTATACCAAACAATATTCTGCAAGGTGAATTTGCTTTGGCTGGTGTAAATACAGGGAGATTTTTAATTAATACAACAATTGGGGTTTTGGGCCTTATTGATGTTGCAACATATCTTGGTTTCGATGAATATGTAAAAGAAGATTATGGACAAAGTTTAGCTTCACATGGTATTGGCCCTGGTTGCTACTTAGTATTGCCTGTTTTAGGACCTACAACTGCTAGAGACACGATGGCCTCTTTAACGAATTTTATTGGTGGAGATGCTTGGTATAATGTGACTGTAAAAAACGATACTCACTATTTTAGAGATATTGACTATTATACATCTAGGGTAACTGCTGGGGTCGACTTTAGGGCAAAAAATTTTGACTCAATTGAAAATTTAGAAAAAAATTCACTAGATTTTTATGCTTCAGTAAAAAGTCTTTATTTACAAGATAGACAACAAAGAATCTTGAATAGTAAGAAAATTATTGAAACTCAAGATGATAGCGATTGGGAAGAAATAGAAACACAATAATTTCACTCATAAAATATGATAAGAAAATTATTAGTATTATTAGTTATTTTTTTTTCGATAAGTTCTGTTTCATTCTCGATTGAGCCAGATATTTTTGTGCAATCTACAGTAAATAGAGCATCAAAATTACTAGGTGAAGATATTTCTAAAGAGGAAAAAATAAAAAAATTAAAGTTAATCGCTAGAGAAACAGTAGATATAAAAGGCATTGGTTTTTATACGCTTGGTGCGAAAAGAAAAAGCCTTAATGATAAAGAAAAAAAAAAATATTCTAAATTATTTGAAGAATATTTTTTAAAAAGTTTTTCAAGTAGACTAGCTGAATATACTAATCCTGAAATTGATGTAATAAATAAGGAAAAGCTTAATGATAATTACACTATTGTTAATAGCATCTTAAAAGCTACAAATGAGAGACCTGAGATAAATATAGATTGGAGAATTTATACCAAAAACCCAGAAAATCCTTTAATAAGAGATTTAATCATTGAAGGTCTTAGTTTGGCTAGAACGCAAAAAGAGGAATTTTCATCAGTGTTAAGCTCTAATAATGATAACATAGAGGAGTTATTTAAAGTTTTAGAGAAATTTTCAAATAATTAATTTTTGTTTTATTAAATTTGGTGGGCCCGCCAGGACTCGAACCTGGGACCAATACATTATGAGTGTACTGCTCTAACCAACTGAGCTACAGGCCCAAAATAAGATGATGTTTACAATGTTTTTTGTGACCACGCAAGTTGAGATATTTAATTTTTAATTTATGATAGTGTTTTCACAGATATTTAAATATGAACAAAGACTCAAAAAAACTTTCTATATATAAGTCTTTCACAAACTCAAAAAAATATTCAATAAAATGGAGTAGTTATTTTCAAGTTTATGAAAAAATTTTATCCGATTATAAGAATAAAAAAATTAAATTTGTTGAAATTGGGGTCGCAAACGGCGGATCATTATTTATGTGGAAAAAATACTTTGGTAATAAAGCAAAAATAATCGGTATAGATCTTAATCCAAACGCAAAAAAATTAGAAAAAAATGGTTTTAAAATTTATATTGGTAATCAAAGTGATAAAAAATTTTGGGATTATTTTTATAAAAATGAGGGTAAAGTTGATATAATTTTAGATGATGGTGGGCACAAAAATTTGCAACAAATTAGTACTGTTCACCACTCTCTACCCTATATCAAAGATGGTGGAAAAATTATTGTTGAAGACACAGGTACAAGCTATGTAAAAAAAGAATTCAATAATCCATCTAAATATTCTTTTATAAATTACGCCAAAAATGTTGTTGATAATATTCATAGAAGATCACCATTATTAAAAAAAAAATTAAACTTTTATTCAAAAAAAATTTTTTTAGTAGAATTTTTTGAATCAATAGTTGTTTTTTCAATTGACTCAAGAAAATGCTTTGAAAATAAAGAGGTTGCTAATAGAGCACAGAATGAGTGGGCAATTGATTATCGTCATAATGAATATTTTAGAGAATTGAAAACTAAATTTGACAAAAAATATGGACTCTTAAATAAGAGGAGTTTCTTTAGAAGAATTATTAGAAAAATATTCTATAGGAACTTTATATTTAACTTATTAGACAACATAAAAATTAAAAAAATATTGAGAGATTTAGATAAATAGAATGATATTATGGTGGGCCGTGTTGGTTACGCTCCAACTACCCCTGCAATGTCAATGCAGTACTCTACTATTGAGCTAACGGCCCAAATTAACTTTCTAAGAAGCTTTTAAGTTGTTTTGATCTACTTGGATGCTTAAGTTTCCTTAGAGCCTTCGCTTCTATCTGACGTATTCTTTCTCTGGTCACTGAAAATTGTAATCCAACTTCCTCTAAAGTATGATCGGTGTTCATTCCTACACCAAATCTCATTCTTAAAACACGCTCCTCTCTTGGTGTTAAAGTTGAAAGTATTTTTGTAGTAGCCTCTCCTAAATTTGATTTAATTGCTTGCTCTAAAGGTGCTAGAGCTTTTGTGTCTTCTATAAAATCTCCTAAACTACTATCTTCTTCATCTCCAACAGGTTTTTCTAAAGATACAGGTTCTTTTGAAATTTTTAAAACTTTTCTAACTTTATCTAATGGCATTCTAAGTTTTTTAGCTAACTCCTCAGGGGTAGCTTCTCTACCAAACTCGCTCAAAATAAGCCTTTGAGTTCTCACAATTTTATTTATTGTTTCAATCATGTGGACAGGGATTCTTATCGTTCTTGCTTGGTCAGCAATAGATCTGGTTATTGCTTGTCTTATCCACCAAGTTGCATATGTGGAAAATTTATAGCCTCTCCGATATTCAAATTTATCTACTGCTTTCATTAACCCAATGTTTCCTTCTTGAATTAGATCTAAAAACTGAAGACCTCTGTTAGTATATTTTTTGGCAATAGAGATGACTAGACGTAAATTTGCTTCCACCATTTCTTTTTTTGCTATTCTCGACTCCTTTTCACCTTTTTGGACTCTACTAACTAATTTTTTAAAATCAGTTACTGACATTCCAAGTTTGTGGCTTATTTCCACTAACCTTTCTCTTATATTCTTAAACTCTTCCTTATTCTTGCTAAAAAATTGTTTCCATAAAGTATTTGTATCTAAAAATTTTTTCAAATTAGGGTTTATTTCATTCCCAATATAAAATTTAATAAATTCACCTCTTGGTATTTTTTGATTCATGGCTAACCTTAAAAGATTTCCTTCTAAAGAAATTATCTTTTTATTCTCAACATAATGTCTCTGAACAAGCTCTTCTAATACTGACGGTGATAACTGAAGTGATTTAATGTTTTCTAAAATATCATTAACAGTTTTTTCATACCCCTTCTCTTTAGAAGTTGAAAAAATTTTTGAGTTAAGAATGCAATCTAATTTTTCTTTTTGATATTTTATTAATTTACGGTATTCTTTAGTTAGTAAATGAACTGTTTTTAAAACTTTTGGTTTAATTTCAGTTTCCATAGCAGCAAGAGTTGGATTAAAATCATCATCACTGTCATCAGTTGAAGTTTCATCTTTTTCATCTTCCCCTGCATTTTTTTGTTTAGCACTTGGGCCAGTATTTTCATCCTCCATATAGTTTGTGTCTATATCGATTATTTCTCTTACTAAAATTTCATCGTTTTGTAATTTTTGATCCCAATCAAAAAATTGTTGAGCAGTGATTGGGCTTTGAGATAAAGCAATTAACATTACATCCTTGCCTGCTTCTATTCTTTTTGCAATTGCTATTTCCCCTTCTCTAGACAATAGTTCTACGCCACCCATTTCTCTTAGATACATTCTAATTGGGTCGTCGCTTTTCTCGATTGTTTTACCTTCATCTTTAGAGGAATTTTCTTTTTTTCTTAATACTTTAAAGTCAGATTTTTTTTCAACTAATATTATTTTTTCATCTAAAATATGAATGAAAGCTTGAGATAAATTTTCATCTGATAAATTTCTTTTACCTAGAGATTTGCTTAGTTCTTCATATGTGATAAAACCACGGTGGGCTCCTCGTCCCATCAACCTCGCAAATGATTTAGTTATAATTCTTTCCACAGCAAATAAATTTTGAATAACTTATATAATACCAAATTATTAAAAATCCATTGCTAATTTATTGAGATTAATTAGTTTTTCTCTCGTTTTTAAGCTCTTTTAGCTCATTAAATGTTGTTTCGCTTAAATCTTTTGAAAATTTCGATTCTAGTTCTTGAATTCTTAACTCTAAATTGTAATTAAACAAATCTTTTGAAATATCATCGAGTAATTCAATAACTTTATCTTCATTTTTATTTTTCTTTTTTAAAATATATTTAATTGGTGCGAACTTATTTATCTTATCAATCAGTTGTTTATCAAGATTAAGAGTTTCGATATCAACTGGGTGATTTGACTTTAATTTTTCAATCAAGGAGTTGAATATCTGCTTGTTAATTTCTGTGAATAACTTGATATTTTCAATTAAATGAATATTTGACTGAAAAAAGGACAAATTATTTAAGAGTAAATACAATAATGAAAACTCTTTCAATTCTACACCAGTAATATTTTGACTGTCATTTAAAAACTTTTTTGTTGACTCAAGTGATTTTGTCTTCTTAACAAAAAACTTTTTCTTATTTTGATTAAGATTGGGTGTTAACTCCAAGATTTTCTCTAGGAAATACTCTAATACGTATTTTTTTATAAGATCATCTTTAATTGTATTTACTATAGATCTTAATTTTTTCTCAAATATTGCCATTGATGAAGGATTATTTTCAGTTTGTTTTTTATAATGGCTGAAAATAAATTGGTGAATTGGTAATTTGTTCTGTTTCGTAAAATCAAAAAAATAGTTTTTACCATTTTTATTTACAAAACTATCAGGGTCCTCTTTATCTGGTAAAAATAAAAAAGATATTTGTTTTTCCGGTTTCAATTCTTTAATAGAATTTTCTGCTGCTCTTAAAGCAGCTTTGTAGCCACTCTCATCTCCATCGAAACAGATTATAATGTCATCAAAGAACTGATTTAATGTTAAAATTTGTTTATCAGTTAAAGAGGTGCCAAGATTTGCAACAACGTTTTCAATTCCATTTTTACTTAAACCAACTACATCCATATAACCCTCCACTAAAAAAATATGATCTAACTTATTAGATAATTTTCTTGCTAGGTCTAAATTATAAAGATTTGAACCCTTTTTAAAAAAGTTAGTTTCTGGTGAATTAATATATTTTGCTAAATAATCTAAATTTTCAATTATTCTACCGCCCAAAGCGATTGGCTGTCCTGAAATATTGTTTATCGGAAATATCAATCTTCCTTTGAATCTCTCTATACTTTTTTTTTTCTTTTCATCAAAATAAAATAAACCGCTTTCTAATAAAGTTTTTTCACCAAATTCTTTTTTAAGTTCATCAAAAAAACTTGGATTTTTTTCAACAAAACCAATTTTAAATTTCTTAACTTCATCTTTGCCTAATGATCTATTTTTTAAGTAATCTCTGGCGTTTGAGAGTTTTTCATTTTTTAATAACTGATCATGATAATAATCAACATATTTGCTATAAATTGATAAATACTCTTTCCAATTTTTTTCTCTCTCTTCATCTTGTTTTGTAAATAGATATGGTTGCATTCCTGCAATATTAGCAAGATATTTTACTGCTTCCCCAAACCTTAAATTTTGAGTTTTCATAACAAAATCAAAAATATTTCCGTGCTCTGAAGTTGCGAAGCAATGATAAAATTCTTTTTCATCATTAACTGTAAAGGAAGGAGTTTTCTCATTTTTAAAAGGTGATAGTCCAACAAACTCTTTTCCTCTTTTTTTTAAAGCTACAACTTTTGAAACAACGCTAGAAACTTTGAGACGAGTTTTAATTTCATCTAGATATTCTTTTGGATATTTCATCATTTATTTAATAATTGTTTTAATAAGGCGCCAGCTTTTGAAAAATCAATTTCATCAGCATGCTTTTTTTTTAATTCACCCATTACTTTTCCCATGTCTTTAATAGAGCTTGCACCTAATTTAGAAATAGTTTCCTCACATATCTTTTTAGTATCTTCCTCATTCAGCTGCTTAGGTAGAAAACTTGATAGAATATTAAATTCGTTTTGCTCAATTTCTAAAAGATCGGAGCGATTATTTTTTTTATAAATATCGATTGATTCGGCTCTTTGCTTCATCATCTTTTTTAATAATTTTTTTATATCTTCATCATCTGTTTCTTTTTTGTTAGGGCCAGACCTATTTGAGATATCGAGATCCTTAATTGATGATAAAATTAACCTATAAGTTGAGATTTTGATTTTATCTTTAGATTTTAAAGCATTTTTATATTCAGTTTCAATAGTTTCTTTTAACGGCATAATTTTTTAATCTACTTTAAAGAAAAAATTCTTCAAAAGAAAAATTGTTTTTTTACAATTTTATAATACATCTCTGTTGCGATAATAAATCAATTATTGTATTAACCTTTAACTTATGAGTTGTAATTGACCAAAAAAGTAAAAAAAACTCACTTAAAAAATTCTCAAAAAAATACAGGTATTTTAGTTTTAGAAAACAAAAAGATTTTTAGAGGTATTGGAATTGGATACCAGGGAGAGGCTACTGGTGAGGTTTGCTTTAATACCTCATTAACTGGATACCAAGAAATAATATCAGATCCATCTTATGCTGGACAAATAATAAACTTTACCTTCCCTCACATTGGAAACGTAGGAACAAATAAAGAAGATTTCGAATCTGATAAAATTTGGACTAAAGGAGTTATTTTTAATTCTGAGATTACATCGCCTTCAAATTATAGATCTTTTCAACATTTAGATGCTTGGTTAAAAAAAAATAAGATAGTTGGAATTACTGGACTTGACACAAGAAGTTTAACGAATTTTATAAGAGATAAAGGTGCTCCAAAAGGAACCATTGCTTACTCAAATAAAAGTAAATTTCATATTAACAAACTTATTAATTCTACGATTAAATGGAGTGGTCTAAAAAATTTAGATCTAGCAGGAAAAGTTACCACGCAAAAAAATTATATTTGGAAAGGACTTAAAACTTGGAGAAAAGAACATGGCTATAGAAAAAATAATCAAAATTCATTTCATGTGGTGGCTATAGATTATGGAATAAAAAAAAATATTTTGAGATATTTTTCTGATTTTAAATGTAAAGTTACTGTGGTTCCTTGTAAAACATCTGCAGAAAAAATTTTATCTCTTAAACCTAATGGTGTATTCTTATCTAATGGACCTGGAGATCCAGCTGCAACAGGAAAATACGCTATTCAGATAATTCAAAATCTTATTAAAAAGAAAATACCATTATTTGGTATCTGCCTTGGTCATCAGATACTCGCACTTGCATTGGGTGGTAAAACAAAAAAAATGAAATTAGGTCATAGAGGAGCAAATCATCCAGTTAAAAATTTAATAAGTGAAAATGTCGAAATCACTAGCCAAAATCATGGTTTTGAAGTTGTAAGAGAAAACTTACCAAAAAATATTCAGATTACTCATAAATCATTGTTCGATAATAGTATCGAGGGAATAAGATTAAAGAATAATCCTGTATTCTCAGTTCAATATCACCCAGAGTCAAACCCCGGACCACAGGATAGTGTCTATTTATTCCAAGAATTTATTAACAACATGAAAAAAAATGCCAAAAAGAAAAGATATTAAAAAAATTTTAGTTGTAGGTGCTGGACCAATTATTATTGGTCAAGCATGTGAATTTGATTATTCAGGAACCCAAGCTTGTAAGGCATTAAAAGATGAGGGTTATAAAGTTATATTAATTAATTCAAATCCAGCAACAATTATGACAGATCCAGATGTTGCTGATAAAACTTACATTGAGCCTATTACTTTAGATGTTTTAGAAAAGATTCTCAAAAAAGAAAAACCAGATGCAATTCTCCCAACCATGGGTGGCCAGACTGCTCTTAACCTTGCAATGGAAGCAGAAAAAAAAGGAATTTTAAAGAAATATAAAATTGAATTAATTGGCGCAAATTCAAAAGCTATTTCCAATGCAGAAGATAGAAAAAAATTTAGAAAAAACATGATTGATATTGGTTTAGATCTCCCAAAATCTGAGATCGTAAGCAATATTAATCAAGCATCAAAAGTTTTGAATAAAATTGATTTGCCAGCAATAATTAGGCCAGCTTTTACGCTTGGAGGTTTAGGAGGAGGAATAGCTAAAAATAAAAAAGATTACGTAAAAATTATCAAAAATGGTTTGCATGAGTCTCCAGTGAGCCAAGTGCTTGTGGAAGAGTGTTTAGAAGGTTGGAAAGAATTCGAAATGGAGGTTGTAAGGGATAAAAAAGATAATTGTATAATTATTTGTTCGATAGAGAATGTAGATCCAATGGGAATACATACGGGAGACTCAGTTACTGTTGCTCCTGCATTGACATTAACTGACAAGGAATATCAAGTAATGCGAAATGCTTCTATTGCGTGTTTGAGAAAAATTGGAGTTGAGACAGGTGGTTCAAATGTTCAGTTTGCAATAAATCCTAAAAATGGGCGAATGGTGATAATCGAGATGAACCCTAGAGTATCAAGGTCATCAGCCCTTGCATCAAAAGCAACTGGATTTCCTATTGCCAAAGTTGCTGCAAAACTTGCAGTTGGATATACGTTGGATGAATTAAAAAATGAAATTACCAAAGTTACTCCAGCGTCATTTGAACCAAGTATAGATTATGTAGTAACCAAAATTCCAAGATTTACTTTTGAAAAATTTTCAACTTCTCCGGCAATTCTAGGAACATCAATGAAATCAGTAGGAGAAGCAATGGCAATTGGAAGAAACTTTAAAGAGTCTCTTCAAAAAGCATTGGTTTCTCTTGAGACTGGTTTCTCAGGATTAGACAGAATATTTAATCTAAATAAAAAACAAATTGAAAAAAAACTGAAAGAAAATATTCCAAATAAAATTTTACTTGTTGCTGAAGCAATGAGGAAAAAAATTAAGCTTAAAAGAATTTATAATTTATCAAAAATCGATCCGTGGTTTTTAAACCAAATTAAAGAAATAATAGATAATGAAATTAAAATCAAAATTAACGGACTGCCTAAAAATTTTGATGATTTTAACCAAATAAAATCAATAGGTTTTTCAGATAAAAAGCTTTCTGAGCTGTCAAATTTATCTGAGGATATTGTGAGAAAAAAAAGAACTGCACTTAAAATTTTACCAGTATTTAAAAAAGTTGATACTTGTGCTGCAGAATTCAAATCCTTTACACCATACATGTACTCAACATATCAAAGAAATTTTTCAATAAATTCAGAGTGTGAAGCTGACCCGAGTGTTAAGAAAAAAATTATAATATTAGGCGGAGGGCCCAATAGAATAGGACAAGGAATAGAATTTGATTATTGCTGTTGTCAAGCAAGTTTTGCCTTAAAAACTGCTGGTTTTGAAACTGTAATGGTTAATTGTAATCCTGAGACTGTTTCCACAGATTATGACACTAGCGATAGATTATATTTTGAGCCTTTGAAAGAAGAATATGTTTTCAATATTATAAAGAGAGAGAAAGATAAAGGAAATTTAGTCGGTATCATTACGCAATTTGGTGGTCAAACTCCAATTAAATTAGCCAAATTTTTACATGATAATAATTTTCCAATTTTAGGAACTCAATACTCATCTATAGATCTAGCAGAAGATAGAGATAGATTTAGAAAACTTTTAGAAAAATTAAATTTAAATCAAGCTGAAAGTGGAATTGCAAAAAATTTTAAACAAGCAATTAAAATATCTGAAAAAATAGGTTTACCCTTAATGGTAAGACCCTCATATGTTCTTGGAGGAAGAGCGATGGAAATTGTTTATGAAAAAAGTCAGCTCAAAAATTTTGTGGAAGAAGCTTTTAAAGCTGCGGAAAAAAATCCAATTCTTATAGATAAATTTATTGATCATGCGATGGAGGTTGATGTTGATGCTATATCTGATGGTAAAGAAGTGCATGTGGCAGGAATAATGCAACATATTGAGGAAGCAGGAATTCATTCTGGGGACTCTGCTTGTAGCTTACCACCTGTTTCCATAAAACCTTTTTTAATAAAAGAAATTGAAAAGCAAACAAAAAATTTGGCTATAGCTCTTAAAGTAAAAGGTTTCATGAATGTTCAGTACGCAATTAAAAAAGATGAAATTTTTGTAATCGAGGTAAATCCAAGAGCAAGTCGGACAGTTCCTTTTGTCTCGAAAGCAAAGGGATTACCTTTGGCAAAGATAGCTTCGAGAGTAATGGCTGGTGAGAAACTTTCAAAATTTAATTTAAAAGATAAATCTAAAGGAATGTTTGCCGTAAAAGAGGCTGTTTTTCCGTTTAACAAATTTCCTAATAGTGATTTATTGTTAGGTCCTGAAATGAAGTCAACTGGAGAAGTGATGGGGTTTGACAAAAATTTTGGAATGGCATATGCAAAAAGCCAGATAGCATCGTCTAATTCGTTACCTACAAGAGGACTAGCTTTTTTATCATTAAAAGACTCTCATAAAGATGAAGGTATAGGGCTTGCAAAAGAACTTATAAAACTGAAATTCAGTCTATGTGCCACAAAAGGAACTGCTGAATATATTCAAAAAAATGGCATGGGTTGCAAAATTATAAACAAAGTAAGTAGTGGATCACCTCATATCGTTGATGTGCTTAACTCCAAAAGAATAGCTTTGGTAATTAATACTGGTGGTGGCAACACAGAACATAGATTAAACGATGCCATTGCTTTAAGAAGAGCAACACTTAAAAATAAAGTGCCCTACTGCACAAATATGTCAACAGCCCTTGCATGTATTGAGGGAATCAAATCACTTAAAACGAAAAAATTAGAGGTCACGTCTCTTCAAAATATTTAGTCAACTTTCCAATCAGTTTCAAATGTAACATAGTTGACTTGAATACATCTTCTTTCTTTAACAATTTTTTTCTTTTCCATACCGTGCCATGTATTTGGACCACTTGTAAATAAATAACCATAATTATGTTTGTAGGGAACTGTTTTAACTTTTTCTAATTTTTCATTATAAAAATCAGTACCTAATTCCTCTGACTCCTTCGCATTATTTACAAAAATAAGTCCTGACATTAATTTTTCTTTAATGTCACAATGTGGCTTAAGCCAAAAACCTTCACGATCACATATTACTTCAAGTCTGACATAAGAACCGGATAAATCTTTATTAATCATTTTGGAGATCGTTTCGCATGTCTCTTTAGATTGAAGTTCATTGATAAATTTTACTAAATTTGGAAATTGGGAAGCATTTTCTTTTGTAACAAAACATCTAAATTTTATTGCCTTACCACCTGAAGCTATGCCTTCTCTAAATTCAGCGGCACCACCATCAATTGCTCTTGTGCCATCGTAATTGAGATTATGTTTACTTACATCAGGAATATCCGCACCTTCTATTTCTTTAATAGCCTCTTCACTTAAAGCATTATTATATTCCCAGTGATTAAATGGGAATTCATACTTTTTTGAGTTTTTTAATAGAGAATTAAGAAAAGTCATAATCTTTAAATTGTTTCTCTATATATCCCGATATTCTACGAGTTTCATTAAGTTTTTTATAATTCCATTCTTCCACTCTGTCCTCTAGGTTTTTAATTATATCTAGGGATTTAAAAAGCTCAAAAAATTTTTTAAAACGAATATTTTTTTTAATAGCTGGCATTTGAGCGACATATATTGGTTTTCCTGACATGGCTGCTTCAGATATCATAGATGTAGAGTCACAAGTTACAATAATATGATTAGCTAGTTGAAGTGATGACAAATAGGCTTTCTTATCAATATCTTGAATTATAACCTGGCTATCATCAAAAAAATTTTGGGCTTTATTAATAATTCTTTGTGGTGTTCTCATTGAGGGTATAAAAATTAGCTGATAACCTTGATTGATAAAATTTTTTTTAGTTTTAATAAAAATTTTATCAATTATTTCATCGTTAAAATCATAATACTTATTTGGACCACCAGCAATAAACGCTATTACTTTTTCTTTTTTAATTTGAGGTTTTAGATAATCAATATTTTCCTCTAACTCTTTTTCAGTAAGATAATGAATTGCTCCTTTAGTTTTAAGAACATTTATACCCTCAAGACCATCATGCTCTGGTGCAATAACAAAATCAAAATTTTTTAATGATACTTTTGGATCCTGAATATGAATATTCATTATTTTACTTCCAAATTTTTTTTTTAAAAAGATAGACGGAACTACGCTTTTTCTTCCACATGAAATTACTAAATTAAATTTTTTTGATATATCATTCTTGAAAACAAAATCTTTAACAGGTGTAAATTTTGGAGGTATCATTTTCCAAAAATTATTTAGTTCAATTTTTTCGTGTATAAATTCAAGATTAAGAGCTTTAGCAAGCCCCTCAACTTGGCTAATCATGCCGTGCATACCCTCGGTCAATAATAAACCTTTTAATTTAGTCATTTATCACTATATAGCTTTCATATGAGTCAAAATCCAACTAAACACACAAAAGTGTTAATAATTGGGTCTGGTCCTGCTGGATATACTGCTGCAGTTTATGCGGCAAGAGCAATGTTAAATCCAATTTTAGTTTATGGGTCAGAGCCAGGAGGCCAACTAACTACAACAACAGATGTTGAAAACTTTCCTGGATTTGCTGATGTAATTCAAGGTCCATGGCTTATGGATCAAATGAAAGAGCAAGCAAAAACAGTTGGAACAGAAATGGTTGAAGATCATATAAGTTCAGTAAATTTAAAAACAACACCTTTTGAGGCTGTGGGTGACACTGGTCAAAAATATACTGCTGATAGCATAATAATTTCCACAGGTGCCCAAGCTAGATGGTTAAATATTAAATCTGAACAAGAGTTTAGAGGATTTGGTGTATCAGCGTGTGCAACATGTGATGGTTTTTTCTTTAAAGATAAAGAGGTTGCTGTTGTGGGTGGAGGTAATGCGGCTGTTGAAGAAGCAATGTTTCTTACAAAATTTGCTTCAAAAGTAAAATTAATTCACAGAAGAGATAGTTTGAGAGCTGAAAAAATGCTTCAAAAAAAACTCATGGAAAATAAAAAAATTGAAATCATTTGGGATACAGTTGTTGAGGATGTAATTGGAGATAAAGATCCAAAGAATGTAAAAGGAATAAAAGTCAAAAATGTAAAAACAAATAAGATTAATGAAATAAAGTTAGATGGCGTCTTCATTGCTATTGGTCATGACCCTGCAACTAAATTATTTAAAGATCAACTTAGCATGGATAATGAGGGTTATTTAATTACAAAACCAGACTCAACGGAAACTAATGTACCAGGTGTTTATGCAGCCGGAGATGTTAAGGATAAAACATTTAGGCAAGCGGTAACTGCTGCTGGTATGGGATGTATGGCAGCACTAGAGGCTGAAAAGTTTTTATCTCATTGAAGTGAAAAATAATCTCCATGTTTTTTTGGGTGCCACAGTTGCAGATGCAGCAGCTAGGCCATTACATTGGGTATATAATCAAAAAAAATTAAGTATTTATATTAAAGGAAAAAAGGATTTTTCTTTCTTAAAAAAAAATAGAAGTCCTTTCTATGAGATAAAAACTGGAAAAGTCTCTGGTTACAATGAAATTGGCCAAGTGATGTTTAATACACTGTTGGAAGGATACGAAAATATAGAGAAACGTTTCAAAAAAAATATTATTAAAGACTTTGGCCCTGGAAGTAAATATTGGAAAAATTTAAAACTTAGATCTAAATATAAAAAAGTCAAAGACTGGCGTGGTATGATTAAAGGGCCATGGATACATCAAAATATTATTGAGACGGTAAAAAACATTAAATTAAAAAAAAAGATTTCTGGTGGTATAAAAGTAAATGAGTCAGATGGTTTTTGCGCTACTCTTCCATATTTTCTCTATGGCTTTGATTTTAAAAGTTTAGAAAAAATTTTCAAAATTGTAACAGTTTCAAAAATAAGTTTTAAATATGCTCTGGCAAAATTTTGTTTAATAGATTTTGCATTAAAGGGAGCTAAAGACCCAGTCAAAGAATTTATTAAAAAATTCAAAAGAAATTCTTTTTTTAAGGTTATTGTTAACGATATTAAAAAAATAAGAAAATTTAAATCAAAGTTTGACCCAAATATCATAAAGAAATTGGGTATGGCTTGTAGCTATCCAGGAACTTTTAATAGCTCAATATATACAATCATTAATTCAAAAAATTATAAAGATGCTATTTTAAAAACGATAAAAGCTGGTGGGTGCAATTGTTCTAGAGCAAATTTTACTGGAGCATACTTTGCAGCTTTAAAAGGTCCAAATTCTATTCCAAATGATTGGATTAAAAAAACAATTCCAGCAAAAAAGGTTTTAAATCAAAAATAATTATTTGTTTAAGGCTTCACAGAAAGATTTAATTCTAAGCATTGCTTTTTTTAAATTTTTCATCGATGTAGCATAAGAAATTCTGAAATAACCATCTAAGCCAAAAGCAGAACCTTGAACAACGGCAACATTTTCTTTTTCAAGTAATCTTTGAACAAAATTAGTATCAGTTTTAAGTTTTGTTTTTTTATTTAATAGCCTTTTACAGCTTGGAAATACGTAAAATGCTCCATTTGGAGTTAAACAACTTATACCTTTTATACTATTAAGGCTTTTTACAACAAAGTTTCTTCTATCTTTGAATGCTTTAGCTCTTGTTTTTATAAATCCTTGTTTTCCATTTAATGCCTCAACGGCTGCTGCCTGACTTATTGAAGATGGATTTGAAGTAGATTGTGATTGAATTTTACCAATTGCTTTTATTATTTCCTTTGGACCAGCTGCATAACCTATTCTCCATCCAGTCATAGCATATGATTTACTTACTCCATTCATTGTAAGTGTCCTATCTTTTAATTTTGAAATTTGAGCAATTGTAAAAAAATTAAAATTATCATAACTAACATGTTCATAAATATCGTCACTTAAAATAAAAATTTTTTTATTTTTTATTAAAATTTTAGCTAAATCATAAATCTCTTTTTTTGAATACCCTGCTCCTGTTGGATTTGAAGGAGAATTTAAAATAATCCATTTAGTCTTTTTAGATATTGCTTTTTTTAATTTTTTTGGAGTAAGTTTAAATCCCTCTTGCTCAGTACATTTAACTATTTTTGGTTTTCCCCCAGCTAACAAAACCATGTCTGGATATGATACCCAAAAAGGCGCCGGTATAATTACTTCATCACCTTTATTAAGAGTTGCCATAAAAGCATTATAAAGAACTTGTTTTCCTCCTGTACCAACAGTTATTTGATCTATAGAGTAGTTTAGTTTGTTTTCTCTTTTAAATTTCTTGATAATAGCTTTTTTAAGTTCTGGAGTGCCATCAACGGCAGTATATTTTGTGTCTCCACTTTTAATAGCTTTGATTGCAGCTTTTTTAATATTTTCCGGAGTGTCAAAATCTGGCTCCCCAGCTCCTAAACCAATTACATCTTTACCAGCTGCTCTTAATTCTCTGGCTTTCTGAGTGACTGCAATAGTTGGTGATGGCTTAATTCTTTTTAAACTGTCTGATATTATGCTCATTGAAATATAAATTAATTCTACTACGTTCTTTAATATATGGAAAATAC
The DNA here is from genome assembly GCA_902520335.1 of uncultured Pelagibacteraceae bacterium. GTDB lineage: Bacteria > Pseudomonadota > Alphaproteobacteria > Pelagibacterales > Pelagibacteraceae > Pelagibacter. The sequence goes on along the minus strand of CABYNS010000002.1, from coordinate 163,606 downwards.
ATATCAAGATTTAATTACAGATATTCAGAGTAAAAACCCAAAAATCAGTGGAAAACTTGAAGGTGGCAAAAAATTTAAAATCAAATCTGATTTTAAACCAGCGGGTGATCAACCAGAGGCCATAAAAAAATTAGTTAATGGTGCAAATAAAGAGGAATTTAACCAAGTATTACTTGGTGTGACAGGGTCTGGAAAAACTTTTACAATGGCAAAAGTAATAGAAGCTACAAACAGACCAGCCTTAATTCTTGCTCCAAACAAAACTCTCGCAGCTCAACTTTATGGAGAGATGAAGACATTCTTTCCTGATAACGCTGTTGAATATTTTGTATCTTATTATGATTACTATACCCCTGAAGCTTATGTACCTAGATCGGACACATACATAGAAAAAGAGGCGTCAATTAACGAACAAATAGACAGGATGAGACATTCGGCAACAAGATCTCTTTTGGAAAGGGATGATGTTTTAATTGTGGCCAGTGTATCATGTATTTATGGTTTAGGCTCTGTTGAAGCTTATAGTAAAATGACTTTAACGCTCCAAAAAAACTACGATTATAATAGAGAACAAATAATTAAATCTTTAGTGGCGTTACAGTATAAGAGAAATGATCAAAATTTTTATAGGGGTACTTTTAGAGCTCGAGGTGAATATTTGGAAATCTTTCCATCTCATTTAGAAGATAGAGCATGGCGACTGAGCTTATTTGGTGATAAACTAGAAAAAATCGAGGAATTTGATCCACTAACAGGTAACCAAGTAAGAGAATTAAACTTGGTAAAAGTTTATGCGAATAGTCATTACATAACTCCTAAACCAACTATAGAACAAGCAATTTTAAATATAAGAAAAGAATTAGAAATTACTCTTAAAAAACATAAAGCAGAGAATAAATTACTTGAGGCACAAAGATTAGAGGAAAGAACTAAATTTGATCTTGAAATGATTGAAGCAACTGGCTCATGTGCAGGAATTGAAAATTATTCAAGATTTTTATCTGGAAGAAAACCAGGAGAGCCACCGCCTACTCTTTTTGAATATTTTCCTGATAATACATTAATCTTTGTAGATGAATGTCATGTCACTGTTCCTCAGCTTAATGGAATGTATAAAGGTGATAGATCAAGGAAAAGTACTTTAGCTGAATACGGATTTAGACTTCCATCTTGTATGGATAATAGACCACTAAAATTTGAGGAATGGGATTTAATGCGAACACAAACTGTATTTGTATCAGCAACACCAGGACCCTGGGAGTTAAAACAAACTAAAGGTAAATTTATTGATCAAGTTATCAGACCAACAGGGTTAATTGATCCGCCAGTAGAAATTAGACCAGCTAAAAATCAAGTTGATGACTTAATGCATGAATGTAAAAAAGTTATAGAAAGTAATCATAGAGTATTAGTCACTACTCTTACAAAAAAAATGGCTGAAGATCTTACAGAATATCTTCATGAAAATGGTGTTAAAGTCAGGTACCTGCACTCAGACATAGATACTCTAGAAAGAATCGAAATAATGAGAGATTTAAGAATGGGGGTGTTTGACGTTTTAGTTGGGATAAACCTTTTAAGAGAAGGTTTAGATATACCTGAATGCGCATTAGTCGGCATTTTAGATGCTGACAAAGAGGGTTTTTTAAGATCTGAAACTTCCTTAATTCAAACTATTGGAAGGGCAGCAAGAAATGTAGATGGCAAGGTGATTTTATATGCTGATAAAGAGACAAAGAGTATTAAAAAAGCAATTCAAGAAACTGAGAGAAGAAGAAAAATCCAAGTCGATTACAATAAGAAACACAAAATAGATGCTAAGTCAGTAAAAAAAGAAATCAGTGATATTTTAGAAAGCGTCTATGAAAAAGACTATGTAAAAATAAGTGAGGGATCTAACGTTGGTGGAAACTTAAAAAAACACCTCAAGGCTCTCGATAAGAAGATGAAGGAAGCTGCTTCAAACCTAGAATTTGAAGAGGCTGCAAAAATAAGAGATGAAATTAGAAAATTAGAAAGCACAGAATTAGAAATAACGTTAAATCCTAAAATAAGACAGTATGATGTTAAAAATAAACTTTATCCAAAAGGAAGATCAACAATGGGTATGCCCGGAACAAAGGTAACTAAAAAAAGAGATAAAAAATGGAAGCACGGAAAATAATCATTACTGGTGGTGCTACTAGAGTTGGTGCTGCAATAGCTGAGAAATTATCTGGTCCTAACGTAGAAATTACCATTCATTACAATAAATCAAAGTCAAAAGCTGAAAACTTAAAAAATAAATTAGAAAAATTTGGAACAAAAATTTATTTAGTAAGTGGTGATTTAAGTAAAGAGAAAGACATTTATAAAATTATAAAATTCTCAAAGTCAAAAATGAAATTTTTTGACTGTTTGGTAAATAATGCTTCATTGTTTGAAAATGATAAATTGGATAATTTTACCTCAAAAGGCTGGGAAAAACACATTTCAACAAATTTAAAAGCCCCTGCTCTTTTATCAAAAGAATTTTCAAAAAATATTCGAGGGAAAAATAACAATATAATAAATATCGTTGACCAAAGAGTATTTAAACTAACCCCGTATTTTTTTTCATACACCTTAAGTAAAACCGGTTTATATACTTTGACCAAAACTAGTGCGATGAGCTTATCACCAAACATAAGAGTTAATGGTATAGCCCCTGGGCCAACAATTAAAAATAAAAGACAATCAGAAAAACATTTTAAAAGTCAGTATTTAGCAACTCCACTTAAAAAACAGGTTGATGTAATTGAGATTTGTAATGCAGTTGACTTTTTTTTAAAAAACAGCTCTATTACAGGTCAGGTTTTGGCCATAGATAGTGGTCAAAGTTTAAACTGGCAAACACCAGACATAATAAAAGGGAAAGAATGAAAAAAAATAATCTTAAAATTGTAAAGATTGATAAGTCTAAAAACCTATTTAATTATGAAAAAAAAATACTTATTAATGAACTTATTTTAGATTTAAAACTTGGTTATTATGATTTTGAAAAAGAAAAACCTCAAAAAATAAAATTTAGTCTTGAAATTGATTATCAAGATAAAAAACCTTCTAATGATAAGGATATTAAATCTATTGTAAATTATAGTACAATCGTAAAACTCATTACAAAACTGGTTAAAAAAAAGCACTACAATTTCTTAGAAACTTTAGCAGAATCTGTTTTTGATGAATTATTCAAAGATAAAAGAATTGCAAAAATTATGCTTAAAATTGAGAAAATGGAAATTTTAAAAGAATGTTCATCAGTTGGTATTCAAATTACCAAAAAAAGAAGTTATGATAAGTTCTGAAACTGGAAAAGAAGTAATAAAAAAAGAACTACCTTTAATTCCTAAACTGCCTGGTGTTTACAGAATGCTTAACGAAAAAGGTGATATCCTTTATGTTGGAAAAGCAAAAAATTTACCTAACAGACTTAAAAGCTATGTTGCGGAGAAAAATCATATTATAAGGACTGAAAGAATGTTATCTCAAACAAGAAGGCTTGAGATAACAACTACTTCAAATGAGAGCGAAGCATTATTACTTGAAGCTAATTTAATCAAAAAATATAAACCAAAATTTAATATCCTTTTAAGAGACGATAAATCTTTTCCATTCATTTTCATTGGAAATAAAGATCAATGGCCACAAATTAAAAGACACAGAGGGAAGAAAACAAAAGAAGGATTTTATTTTGGACCATTTGCATCAGCTGGTTCAGCTAATTGGACTATAAAGATGATACAAAAAATTTTTCACTTAAGAGTTTGTGATGATACTGTTTTTAAAAATAGACAACGTCCATGTATTTTATATCAAATTAAAAGATGCTCAGGTCCCTGTGTGGGTTACATAGAAAAAGATGAGTATAAAAAAACTGTTGATGACGCAATCGAATTTGTCTCTGGAAAATCAAGAAAGATACAAAAAAATCTTTCAGAACTAATGGAAAAAGCAAGTGAAAATTTAGATTTTGAAAAAGCAGTAATCTTAAGGGATCGAATAAAATCTTTAAATATAATTCAATCGTCTCAAAGAATTAATGAAGCAAATTTAATTGAGGCAGACGTAATTGCTGGGTATAAAGAGTCTGGAAAAACATGTATCCAAGTTTTTTTTTATCGATCAAAGCAAAATTGGGGAAATCAAGCTTTCTTTCCAAAACACGATCCTGAAGAAAAACTTAGTGATGTATTAAACTCATTTGTTTCTCAATTTTATGAAAATAAAAGTGTACCCTCATCAATAATACTATCAGAAGAAATAAAGGAAAAAAATTTAATTGAGAAAACTCTTTCTCAAAAAGAGGAAAAACAAATTAACATTTCAGTTGCCAAAAAAGGCTCAAAGTTAAAAGTTATTCACCAAGCAATCAAAAATGCGAAAGATAGTTTAAATAGAAAGCTATATGAGAGTCAAAATAACAAAGAGTTATTTGACTCAGTGGCAAGCAAATTTAATCTAGAAACAAGCATTAATCTTATAGAGGTTTATGACAACAGTCATATTCAGGGAACAAATAGTGTCGGAGCTTTAATTGCTTATGGCGATGAAGGATTTATTAAAAAGAGATACAGAAAATTTAATATCAAACTTGAACAAAATGAACAGGACGACTACGGGATGATGCGAGAAGTGTTAAATAGAAGATTCAAAAGAGCTATACAAGAAAAAGATAATTACCTCACTTTTCCTGATTTGGTAGTTGTTGATGGCGGAAAAGGCCAGTACTCAGTAGCCAGAGAAACTTTAAACGAGCTAGGACTTCATGATTTGCCAATTGTCGCAATAGCTAAAGGAAAGTTTAGAAATAGTGGAAATGAAACTTTTTTCCATAATGGTAAAGAGTTTAAATTCGAAAAAAATGACCCCACTCTTTTCTTTCTACAAAGAATTAGAGATGAGTCTCATAGATTTGCTATTAGCGCTCATAGAGCTAAAAGAAAAAAAGGGATAAGCAAATCATTATTAGATCAGATTGAAGGTATCGGTTCTATCAGAAAAAGAGCTTTGTTAAATCATTTTGGCTCAGCGAGAGCTGTTGAGTCTGCTAGCCTTGATGAGATAAAATCAGTTGAGGGTGTTGAAGCAAAAGTCGCAAAAAAGATATATAACTTTTTCCATGAATAAAAAAAAATATGCTTAAAAAAATACCAAATATTTTAACTATAGGAAGAATTTTAATTGTTCCTTTTTTTGTATTGGCTTTTTACTTGCCTGGATTTTATGGAGATTTAACAGCTTTAATTTTATTTATAGTTGCATCTTTCACAGATTTTTTAGATGGAATGTTGGCTAGATTTCTTGGAGAAGAATCAAAACTCGGAGAATTACTAGATCCAATAGCAGATAAGATTATTGTTGCAACTGCTCTTATACTTTTGGTAATGGATGGAACTATAAGAAACTATGAAGTAATAGCTGCGATCATTATCCTAACTCGAGAAATATTGATTTCAGGATTAAGAGAATTTTTAGCTAAAGGAAAAATTAAATTACCTGTTTCAAATCTAGCAAAATTGAAAACTGTATTACAAATGGTTTCTATAGCTCTTTTGTTATCAGGTGAAACTGGAAATAAAGTTATTAACTTCCAAGACTATAATGCCCAAACTATTGGCATAATTCTCTTATGGCTTTCAGCTGCTTTAACTCTTTTCACTGGATATGAATATATGCGAAAGGGAATTGATCACGCAATTTCAGAGGACAGCAAAGATTAGGCTGCTTTCTTTTTTCTAACTAGTTGCTGATAACTTTCGTTTAAACCAATTATTAAATCACAAACTTTAAATTCATTTTCAGCAATACACGATACTGGGGTCACTTCTGCTGCAGTCCCTGTTAAAAAACATCCAACAAAATGTTTTAATTCTTTAGGATTAATTTTTCTTTCATGAACTTTAATATTTTTTGATTTCGCAATTTCAATTACTGTCCTTCTTGTAATTCCATCCAGAAAAGAATCTGGAAGAGGCGTATGAAGCTCACCATTCTTGTCTTTGAAAAAAATATTTGCACCAGTTGCTTCAGCAATATTACCCTCATGATCTAACATTAAAGAGTCTGTATAACCATTTTTTTCTGCTTCATGTTTTGAAAGTGTACATATCATATATAGACCTGAAGCCTTCGTATCCCATGGAATTGTATTAGGAGCTGGCCTCCTCCAATTTGAAATATTCAATTTTATTCCCTCAACTTTTAATTTTGGGTCAAAATACGAACCCCATTCCCAGGTTGCAATTGCAACATGAATTTTTGTTTGTTGAGCAGAGATTGCCATCATTTCACTTCCTCTCCAGGCTACTGGTCTCACGTAACCATTTTTAACTTTTTGATTTTTTATTATAGAATTTGAGGCAGCGTTTATTTCAGTTTCAGTGTAAGGAATTTCAAAACCCATTCGTCTTGCTGAATGAAAAAATCTTGAAGTATGTTCCTCTAGTTTAAAGATTGAGCCATCATAAACTCTTTCTCCTTCAAAAACACAGCTAGCATAATGTAATCCATGACTTAAAACATGTACTTTAACATCTGACCAATCCACTAATTCGCCATTGTACCATATTTTACCAGATCTTTTATCGTAAGGTATCATGTATGAAATATAAAATTATTACTGAAAAATATCTGTGTATATATAATATGTCAATATAACTTACCTGTGATGAAAGAGCTTTTATATTTAAAAGATGAACAATTAAAACATTTAATTGAAAAATTATTTATAAGTTATAGAGAAACTTTTTCAGACTCAAAAAAAATTCTCAATAAATATCATATTGGCTTAGCTCATCAAAAAACTATTCATTTGATATCTATGTATGAAGGAATATCAATCTCAGAGCTTATGAAAAAACTTAAAGTATCAAAACAAAGCCTTAATAGAGTTTTAAAGGATTTGATCAAGCTTGAAATGGTTTTTTTTAATAAAGATGAGACTGACACAAGAATTAAACATATCTTCCTAAATGAAAAAGGAAAAAAAATTTTTAAAGAGATTTTTGAAATACAAAAAAAAAGAATTTATAATGCATTACTTAATTCAAGCTCCCAAGAGGTTCTTAATTTTGACGAGGTTTTAAAAAAAATAATTAATGGATAGTTTTCTAGCTCATATCCTGGTGGTTGATGATGATGAGGGGATAAGATCTTTAGTTAAGAAATATTTAAATGAAAAAAAATATTTAGTTACCACAGCTGATAACGCAGAAAATGCATCTGAAAAAATAAAGATTATTAAGTTTGATTTAATAATCTTAGATATCATGATGCCTGGAAAAAGTGGGCTTGATTTTTTAAAAGAACATAAAGAATATATTAATACTCCAATAATATTATTAACTGCTAAAGGTGAGCCGAACGAAAGAATAGAGGGATTAGAAATGGGAGCAGATGATTATTTACCTAAACCCTTCGAACCCAAGGAACTTGATCTTAGAATTAAAAACATAATTAACAAAACAAAAAAAAATAATTCTAAGAAAATAATAAAATTTGAAAATGTTAAAATAGATTTAAGTAAGCAAATAATTTTTCATGATAATTCAGAATTTAAAATAAATAACACTGAAAAAACAATATTAGAGAAAATGATTAATAACCCAGGAAAAGTTTTTGATAGAGAAGAAATTGGTAAATTAATTAACTTAGATAAAGAAAGATCTATTGATGTTATCATAACTAGATTAAGGAAAAAAATCGAAATTGATCCAAAAAATCCAAAATTTCTTCAGACTATAAGAGGAGCCGGCTATGTTTTATGGATTGAATAAATTTATAAAAAACCTTTTACCAAAAAGATTATTTTATAGAGCTTTGCTAATAGTTGCTATCCCTGTAATTTTGATTCAATTAATAATTACTATAGTTTTTTTTGATAGCCTTTGGATAAAAACTAATAAAGGAATGACAAGAGCGTTGGTCAGCGAAATACAAACTTTCATTGAGGTTTATAGTAATGATAATTATGAAAAAGATGAAATAAAAAATATTTTTTCATTATATCAAGATTTGAATATTGAATTTGTTGAGGATGAAAATTTTGATTTCACTTATAATGAAAGATGGTTTAGTCCAATAGACAGAACACTTAGAAGAGAATTAAAATCTAAATTTGGGTTAGAAATATTTTGGTTTGATTCTACAAGTTATAAAGAGTTAGTTGATTTAAGAATAAAATATCAAAATGGTTTTTTTAAGTTCATAGTCCCTAAGGATAGACTGACAAGTACTTCTGCAAGATTGTTTGGATTATGGATAACTGTTCCTGCATTCGTAGTCGTAATTATTTCTCTAATATTTTTAAAAAATCAAACAAGACCAATCACAGCTTTAGCCAAAGCTGCTGAAAAATTTGGAAGAGGGGAAAATGTAGATGAATTTAAGCCTTCTGGTGCAGCTGAGATACGCCAGGCGGGTTATGAATTTGATAGAATGAGAAAAAGAATAATGAGACATCTAAATCAAAGATCTGAAATGCTGTCTGGGATTAGTCATGATTTGAGGACACCATTAACGAGAATGAAATTACAAACTGAGTTTATAAAAGACAAATCCTTAGCTAAGAAGTTGACCGAGGATATAAATGAAATGGAAAAAATGCTCAATGAATATTTACAGTTTACAAGTTCCTCATTTATGGAAAAGGATGAGTTGTTCAATCTCAGCGATTTAACAGATGAGATTATTAGTAAATATAATAATGAAAACATAACAAAAGAAATATCACAAAGGATTTATTTAAATGGTAGAAAAAATCTAATTAAAAGATGTCTTAATAATCTGTTAGAAAATTCTATCAAATATGGGAATAAAATAAATGTTGATCTTCAAAAAAAAAAATCGAACTTAATAATAAAAATTGAGGACGATGGTCCGGGAATACCAGAAAGTGAATATGATAATGTATTTAAACCTTTCTACAAAATAGACAAAGGAAGAGCTGACTCCAAATCCAGTGTAGGACTTGGTCTGTCAATAGCATCTGACATTGTGCGTTCTCACGGTGGTTATATAAAGTTGAACAAATCCAATTTGAATGGACTTGAGGTTAAGATTTTTTTACCCGTTTAATCTTTTTTTTTAAAACCTTTTTTTTTTCAAGTTCTTTCTCTAAATTTTCGACTCTTTTAGCAAGGATATCAAATTCATCCTTACTCGTTAATTTCATTTTGAATACGATTTCATCTCTTTTTGATTTTAAAATGTTTACTATCTCATTTTTTAAGTCTCTAGATGAAACTAAACCTTGTTCTAGAAGTTTAGTAAATTTATCAAAAACAAATTTTGAATTTTTCATATATTTATTAAATAAGTTATTATATCTTTAATCTATTATTATAATTAAAAATGTTCATTAATAATTTTGACCCAGTTGCATTTAGTTTATTTTCATTAGAATTTAGATGGTATTCTTTATCATATATATTTGGAATTCTCGCTGGATGGGTTTTGGCAAAAAGAATTTTTATAAAAGATGATAATTTAAAAGAGAAATTTGACGACTACATTACTTATATAATCTTAGGTATTATAATTGGTGGAAGATTAGGTTACGTAATATTTTATAATTTAGATTACTATTTAGAAAACATTTTTGAAATATTTAAAATTTGGAATGGAGGAATGTCATTCCATGGTGGACTATTAGGTGTAATTGTGATGAGCGTATGGTTTGCAAAAAAACATAATCATAATTCTTATATTTATCTTGATATTGTTTCGTTAGTCGCTCCAATAGGAATTTTTTTTGGACGTATTGCAAATTTTATAAATTCAGAGCTTTATGGCAAAGAAACAACTTTACCATGGGGAATTAAATTTGAAAAAATTGATGAAATATATCGTCATCCATCTCAACTTTATGAGGCTTTTTTTGAGGGACTGTTATTATTTTTTATATTGATATATTTTCGAAAAGCGTCAACAGCTAAAAATCCTGGTTTCTTATCTGGAATATTTTTAATATTTTACTCTGTTTTTAGATTTTTTATAGAATTTTTAAGATTGCCAGATGAACAATTAGGTTACGTTCTATTTAACTTGAGTATGGGGCAAATTTTATGTTTAGTTTTTTTTTTATTTGGTTCTTATTTAACTTTAAAAAAATATGACTACCAAAAATAATTTTGAAATCTCTTTAGATAAATTTATCGATTTTGCTCTATATGATAAAAAAAAAGGATATTACATGCAGAAAAACCCTTTCGGGCCAAAGGGTGATTTCATAACTGCACCAAATATTTCTAGAATGTTTTCTGAAATGATAGCTGTATGGATTTTAGGTTTTTGGAAAAATTTAGGAACCCCAAAAAAAATTAATTTAGTGGAACTTGGTGCAGGAAACGGTGAAATGATGAAAATATTTTTAGAAACTTTTAAAAAATTTCCAGCGTTTTTAAGTTCATGTAATATTTTAATTCATGAAAAAAGTCTAAAATTAAAGAAAATTCAAAAAAACAAATTAGACAAAGAAAAAGTTATTTGGATTTCTGATCTGAAACAAATAAAAAAATTTCCAACTATTTTTATTGCTAATGAGTTTTTTGATGCAGTAGCAATAAAACAATTTATTAAAAAAAAAGATCTTTGGTTTGAAAGATATGTAAATTTTAAAAATCAAAAAAAGCCTTTTTTTTGTGAAAGAAAGTTTAATATGAAAAAATTTGAAAAAGAAATTGATTATAATATTTCAAAAGACCAAAAATTTATTGAATACTCCTTAGTTGGAACAAATTATTTAAAAAAAGTTGCTGGAATAATTAAAAAAAATAATGGCGGTCTTCTAATGATAGATTACGGGTATATGGAAAAGAGGATGAAAAATACTCTTAAATCGATTTCAAATCATAAACATAACAGTGTTTTAAAAAATGTCGGTACTTCGGATATCACTCATAATATCAATTTTTTCTTATTTAAGAAAATTATCAATCAATTAGGTGGTTTAAAAGACTTAATAACAACTCAAGGAAGCTTTTTAGTAAAATTAGGAATAAAAAATAGAGCTGAGATAATATCGCAAAATCAAAGCTTTTCAAAAAAAGTAGATATTTATTTTAGATTAAAAAAACTCATAGATGAGAAAGAAATGGGAAATTTATTTAAGGTAATGTTTATCAAAAACAAAGGCAATAAATATAAGTTGGGTTTTAATTGATAGTTTCAAAAAAATTATCTAAATTTAAAGAGATCAGTCATGGTTTTTTTAATAAAAAAGGTGGGTGTTCGAGAGGTATTTATAAAAGCTTAAATTGTGGACCAGGCTCTAACGACTACAAAACTAAAGTTATTAAAAATTTAAGAATTGTTAAAAAGAAAATCGATAAAAATTCAAAAAATATTTTTTTACTCCATCAAATACATAGTAATAAATTTGTTTTCATCAATAAATATTCTAAGTACCTAAAAAAAAAGAGGGCAGATGCAGTAATTACTGACATTCCAAGATTACCAATTGGAATTCTTACAGCTGATTGTGCACCAATATTAATTTTTGATAAACAAAAAAAGATGGTAGCTGCTATTCATGCTGGATGGAAAGGTGCATATAAAGGAATTATTTCAAAAGTAATAAATTTCATGATGAAAAAGGGCTGTGAAAAAAAGAATATAATTGCTGTTATAGGTCCTTGTATTGCTCAAAAAAGCTATAACGTAAAAGAAGATTTTAAAAGAAAATTCCTAAAAAAAAATAAAAGAAATAAAGTTTTTTTTAAAAAAAGAAAAAACTTAATTTATTTTGATTTATCAAAATATGTTAAATTACAACTCAAATTAATGAAAATCACAAATTTAGAGACGATAAATATTGATACTTTTCCCAAAAAAAATAATTTTTTTAGTGCAAGAAGGTCTTTGCATTTAAATCATGATGATTATGGTAGAAATATTTCATTAATTATGATTAATTAGAGTTTCTCAATGAAATTATTAACTGGAAACAGCAATAAAGTTTTAAGTAAAAACATTGCTAAATACTTAAAAACAAAACTTGTAAATTCAAGTATTAGAAAATTTGCTGATGGTGAAATTTATACTGAAATAAATGAAAATATAAGAGGAAACAGTATTTTCATTGTTCAGTCTATCTCCTCTCCAGCAAATGATAATCTAATGGAATTGTTATTATGTATTGATGCTCTTAAGAGGTCGTCAGCAAAAAATATAACAGCGGTAATACCGTATTTTGGATATGCAAGACAAGATAGAAAGGTTGTTCCAAGAACTTCCATATCTGCAAAACTTGTTTCAAATTTAATTACTAAAGCTGGTGCTGATAGAGTGGTAACTGTAGATTTGCACGCAGGTCAAATTCAAGGTTTCTTTGATATTCCTGTTGATAACTTATTTTCTACTCCAATATTTGCTAGACACGCTAGAAAGAAAATTAAAAGTAAAAAAATTATTTGTGTTGCACCTGATGTGGGAGGAACAGAAAGAGCTAGAGCACTTGGAAAACTTTTAAATGTAGGACTAGCTATTGTAGATAAAAGAAGACCAAAGCCAGGGCAATCAGAAGTTATGAATATCATTGGTGATGTAAAAGGACAAACTTGTATTATAGTTGATGATATAATTGATTCAGGTGGCACAATTGTTAATGCGGCGAAAGCTTTGAAATCTCGAGGAGCAAAAGATGTTTATGTTTACATTACTCATGGGGTTTTAAGTGGAGATGCAATTAAAAAAATTAAAAGTTCAGTAATTAAAAATTTAGTTATAACCGATACAATAGACAATGTTCATAAAACTAAAAATGTGAAAAATATTGAGGTTTTACCCATATCAGGTCTTATGGGTGAAGCAATAAAGAGAATTTCAAATTCAACATCCGTATCAGATTTATTTAAATAAATTTCTTGATTATTTGTAAACATGAGTTAAAAAGCTCTGTTTTATGAATTCAATAGTAGCTAACATTAGAGATAATTCCACTAAAGGGCAGTTAAACGCTATAAGAAATAGTGGAAATGTTCCAGCAATTATCTACGGCGGTAAAGATAAAAATCAAAAGATATCTATTTCTAAAAAATTACTTAAAACTTTTATTGAAAAAGAAAATTTCTTCTCAAACATAATTACTCTGAAGATAGATGGTAGTAATCAAAATGTATTACCAAGAGAAATAAAATATCATATTTTAACCGATGAACCAATTCATGTAGATTTTTTAAGAGTGCTACCAGGTGTAAAAATAAAAATAGAAATTCCAGTAAATTTTATTAATCACGAAAAATCTCCCGGTCTTAAAAAAGGTGGGGTGCTAAACATTGTTAGAAGAAAAGTAGAATTGAAATGTCCAAGTGAAAAGATTCCTGAAAATTTGACGTTAGACTTAGATGGTGTTGATATAGGTGAGAGTTTTAAAATCTCTTCAGTTAAATTAGATCCAGAAGTTGTTCCAACGATTCAAGGAAGAGATTTTGTAATAGCAACATTAGCAGCTCCAACAGTTATGAAAGAACCTGAAAAACCTGCTGAAGCAGAAGGTGCAGGGGGTGAAGAAGGTACAGAGGGTACAACTGCAGCAGCGGCCGATGGGGATAAAGCTACTCCTGAGGGTGATAAAGGAGATAAAAAAGAAGGTGATGATAAAAAACCTGCTGACAAAAAACCTCCTGAAGAAAAAAAATAATCAACTAAATTGAAAATTAATCAATAGATCATGCTTTTATTTGTAGGATTGGGTAATCCAACACCAGACAGTGAAAATAATCGACATAATGTTGGGTTTAAAATTATAGACGCAATAAACAAAAAATTTAGTTTATCAAAACAAAAACCAAAATTTAAAGGCCTATTAACCACTGGCAATATAGGAAATGTTAAAGTTTATGCCATCAAACCTTTGACCTTTATGAATAATTCAGGAATTTGTATTAGAGAGCTTATTGAATATTTTAAAATTGATGCTCAAGATGTAATAGTTTTTCATGATGATCTAGATGTGGAATTTGGAAAAATTAAAGCTAAATTTGGAGGATCAAGCGCTGGACACAATGGCATTGCCTCGATTGATAAGTTTATCGGCAAAGATTATTCTAGAGTTAGAATAGGTATTGGTAAACCCAAAGGAAACATCGAGGTTGCAGATTACGTTTTACAAAATTTTGACGAAGATGAGTCATTAGGTATTGAAAAAATATCAAAACATATAAATGACTCAATTTCTTTTCTTGTTGAAAAAAAATTAGATCTTTTTTCTAGTACAGTAAATAATAAATAATGAGTTTCAAGTGTGGAATCGTAGGTTTGCCAAATGTAGGTAAATCTACTCTCTTCAATGCATTAACCAATTCAAATAAAGCTCAAGCAGCTAACTTTCCATTCTGTACAATTGATCCAAATATTGGTGTAGTTAGTGTGCCTGATTATCGATTAGAAAATTTAGCTAAAATTTCTAAATCAAAAAAAATTATACCCACTACTATTTCTTTTGTTGACATAGCTGGTCTTGTAAAGGGAGCATCTAAAGGTGAAGGTTTAGGAAATAAATTTCTATCTCATATCAGAGAAGTAGACGCTGTAATACATATGATTAGATGTTTTGACTCTAGTGATATTCAAAATGTAAATCCTACAGTTGACCCTGTTAGAGATCTTGAAATAATTGAAACAGAAATGAAGCTTGCAGATTTAGAATCCATTCAAAAAAGACTTGAGAAAAATAACAAAAAAAATATTGATGAGGATCAAATTAAAATTCTTCAAAGTTGTTTAGACTTAATTAACAATGATCAAGATTTATCAAGTTTAAAATCAGAATTTACCAAAAAACAACTATATTTAAGTGGTTTACTATCTTTAAAACCCAAAATATTTGTTTGTAATGTTGATGAGAAAAGTGTCCAAAATGGAAACGGTTACACCAAATCATTCTTAGAAAAATTTGGTTTAGAAAACACTTTGATTGTATCTGCTGATATTGAAAATCAAATCAATGAGTTAGATAGTGAAGAAAGAAAAAACTACATGGAAATGATTGGCTTAAAGAATACTGGCTTGGATATGTTGATTCAAAAAGGTTATAAGATTTTAGAATTGGACACTTTTTTTACCTCAGGTCCTGAGGAAACAAGAGCCTGGACTATTCAGAAAAATTGTTTAGCTCCAAAAGCTGCTGGTGAAATACATACTGATTTTGAAAAAGGATTTATTAGAGCTGAGACAATTTCTTATAATGATTTTGTTGAAAATGATGGATGGGTAAATTCTAAAACAAACGGAAAAATGAGATTAGAAGGTAAAGACTATATTGTTAAAGACGGTGACGTTTTAAACTTTCGTTTCAATACGTGACCAGATTCTCTTCATACTAAAATAAACTAAAACTGTTAATATAATTAAATAAACTATTGCTTTAAAACCCATTTTATGACGTGTTTCTAAATGAGGTTCTGCGGTCCACATTAAAAAAGTTGTAACATCTTTTGCCATTTGTTCTACAGAAGCATTAGTACCATCTGAGTATTCTACTAAACCATCAGAAAGTTGATTGGACATTTTAATCTTATTTCCATACATATATTTATTATAGTAAACACCATCATCTAGAGTCACTCCAACTGGTGGATCTTCATATCCTTGAAGGAGTGAATAGATATAATCAACTCCACCGCCTCTCGCTTTTACTAAAACAGTCATATCGGGAGGGTATGCTCCACCGTTTGCAGCTTGAGCAGCTTTTTCATTTTCGTAAGGCATCACAAATTTATCCGACAACCTTCCTGGTCTCATAAACATTTCACCATCTGCATTTGGTCCATCCTTTACCTCGAAAGATGCTGCAATGGCTTTTGCTTGTTCCACTGAAAATTCAGGCCCACCCTCTTCCACTAAATTTCTATAACTTAGATATTTCATAGAATGGCAAGAAGAACAAACTTCTTGATAAACTTGATATCCCCTTTGAAGTGCAGTTCTGTCAAACTTTCCGAAGGGACCCTTAAAACTCCAATCAGTTTTTAAATATTCAACTTTCTCAGCTGCATTAGAGTTAAATTGAAATCCAAAAAATAATGCTATTAAAAACGATATTCTAAAAAAATTTTTCACTGAACTTTAAAACTATCCTTTTTTTTCACCGCTGCAAGATTAGGTGATCCACCCAAAATTGGTTCAGTAATACTCAAAGGAACAGGTGTGGTCCTCTCTTTGAATCCTAATACTGGCAGTACAACTAAAAAATGAAGGAAGTAATATGCTGTTGCAATCCTAGCAATTAATAAGTAAAGGCCCTCAGCTGGCATAGCTCCGACATATCCTAAAATCAAAACATCAGCTACCAAGATCCAATAAAACTGTTTATACAAAGGTCTAAAAACTGCAGATCTAATTTTTGATGTGTCTAACCAAGGTAATGCAGCTAATATCAGAATAGCAGACAACATCGCTATAACTCCTAAAAGTTTATCTGGGACTGATCTCAAAATTGCATAAAAAGGTAACAGATACCACTCTGGAACAATGTGAGCTGGTGTTACAAGAGGATTAGCTTCAATGTAATTATCAGCATGACCTAAAATATTTGGTGTATAGAAAACAAAAAAAGCAAAAACAATCATAAACATCAACAACGCAAAACCATCTTTAATAACTATGTATGGATGAAATGGAACTGTGTCTTTTGATGGTTTTTTTATATCAATACCTATTGGATTATTATTTCCAGGCACGTGAAGAGCCCAAATATGTAAAACGACTAAACCTAAAATTAAAAAAGGAATTAAGTAGTGTAGAGTGAAAAATCTTGTAAGTGTTGGGTTGTCTACTGAATATCCTCCCCATAACCATGTTACTATTCCCTCACCTACTAAAGGAATTGCACTAAATAAATTTGTAATAACTGTAGCTCCCCAAAAACTCATTTGTCCCCATGGCAAAACATAGCCTAAAAAAGCAGCTGCCATCATAAGAAGATAAATGATTATACCAATAATCCATATAATTTCTCTTGGTGATTTATATGAGCCGTAAAACAAAGATCTAAATATGTGAATGTAAACTGCTAAGAAAAACATTGAAGCACCATTTGCATGTATATATCTTATTAACCATCCGTAGTTTACATCTCTCATTATGTGTTCGACACTTTGAAACGCCATATCAGCATGTGCAATATAATGCATTGCTAAAACTAATCCGGTTACAATTTGGGTAATTAAACAAAAAGTAAGAATTCCCCCAAAAGTCCACCAATAATTTAAGTTTTTTGGTGTTGGATAATCTGTTAAATGATTTGCTAAAGTTAAAAGGGGTAACCTGTCGTTAAACCATTTTCCAACTTTTGATTTTGGTGTGTATTCGTGTTCACTCATAAAAAATTATCCAATCTTAATTGTGTTAGCATCAACAAATTTATATTCAGGGATTTCCATATTCGTTGGGGCTGGACCTTTTCTAATTCTTCCTGAAGTATCATAATGAGAACCATGACATGGGCAGAACCATCCGTTGTAATCTCCTTTTTGATCTAAAGGCACACAGCCTAGGTGCGTACATACTCCGAGCATAACAAGCCACTCTGGATCTTTTGCACGATCTTCATCCTTTTCTGGATGCTTTAAGTCTTCCATTTTGACAGATCTAGCCTCTGCTATTTCTTCTTGTGTTCTTCTTCTAATAAAAACTGGTTTTCCCCTCCACAGCACAGTAATAGTTTTTCCAGGATCAACTGCACTTATGTCAACTTCAGTACTTGCTAGAGCTTTTACAGAAGCATCAGGGTTCATTTGATCTATCATAGGCCAAATCACTGCACCTGCTCCTACGGCTCCGACTGCATAAGTAGCTGTAAATAAAAAATCTCTTCTTTTAGTTTTCTTTTCCACTGTCTAAAGGTCTTTATAATTCTATATGTTGATTTAGGTAGTTAATATATGATTACATATAATAAAAAAGTATTATTTTTCTACTGATAGAATGACACATAATCCAATTAATGATGGGCCAAAAATTGCACTATTTGAACCTGATATTCCTCAAAATACTGCTGCGATCATAAGAACTTGTGCCTGTTTAGGGGCGAAATTAGAAATAATAGAGCCTTGTGGTTTTTTATTAAATGATAAAAGATTTAAAAGGGTTGTGATGGATTATATGGATGAAAAAGAGATTAGGTATTATAAGAGCTCCAATCAGTTTTTTGATGAAAAACAGAATCAAAGAATTATACTGATGACCACAAAAGCCTCTAGCTCATATACACAATTTAAGTTTAAAAAAAATGATACAATTTTATTTGGAAGAGAAAGTGCAGGAGTGCCTGAATATGTACATAAAATGATAAATAATAGGTTAAAAATTCCAATGAGAAATAATAAGCGTTCTCTTAATATTTCTTCTTCTGTTGCAATAGTATTGGCTGAGTGCTTAAAACAAAATGAATTAATTTAAATGGATCTAGAAATAAAACAAAAATTAACAAGTAATTGGTTTAAATCTTTGCAGGAGATGTTTTGTAAAACTATTGGTGATTTTGAAAAAAACAAGATCAGTTTCAAGTCGACTACATGGAAAAGAAATTTAAAGAAAGATGAAGGTGGTGGTGAATATAGAATTTTAAAAAATGGAAAAATTTTTGATAAAGTAGGTGTTAATTTTTCGAAAGTTTATGGAAAATTTCCAAAAAAATTTCAACAAAACATACCGGGTGCTCAAAAAGATCCTAGGTTCTGGGCATCTGGTATATCTGTAGTAATGCATATGAAAAACCCTTTAATTCCCGCGATGCATTTTAACACTAGATATATTTGTACGACTTTTGATTGGTTCGGTGGAGGTATTGACGTTACGCCTTCAAAAAAAGATAATAAGGAAAAAGAGGTGTTTCATAAAACTCTTAGAGATATGTGCAATCGACATGACAAAAATTATTATAAAAAATATAAAAAGTGGTGTGATGAATATTTTTATCTACCTCATAGAAAAGAACCTCGTGGAATAGGTGGTATTTTTTTTGATTATAAAAAAGATAATTTTGAAAAAAATTTTAAATTTGTCAGAGATGTTGGTGTTACTTTTGAAACTATTTTTCAAAAAATTATAAGTAAAAAAATTAAAAAAAAATGGACTTCTAAAGATAAAGAAAATCAATATATTAAAAGAGGAAGATATGCGGAATTTAATTTACTGTATGACAGAGGTACTAAATTTGGATTACAAACAGGTGGTAATGTTGAGGGAATATTAATGTCATTACCTCCTCATGCAAAATGGAAATAAAATGGATAAAGAACCAATTACTCTAAATGGATTAAATAAATTGAAAGAAGAACTAATTTTTTTAAAAGAAAAAAAAAGACCTGAAATAGTTGCTGCAATTGCTGAAGCAAGATCTCACGGAGACTTAAAAGAAAATGCTGAGTATCATGCAGCAAAAGAGGAACAGTCTCACAACGAAGGCAGAATAACAGAAATAAATGATATTATAGCAAGAGCAAACGTTATTGATGTTACTAAAATTAATAATGATGGCAAAGTGATTTTTGGTGCCACTGTATTTCTAGAAAATTTAGATACTGGTGAAAAGATAGATTACAAAATAGTTGGAAGAGATGAGGCAGACTTAAAAAAAAAATTATTATATTTTCAATCACCAATAGGTAAAGGTCTTATTGGAAAAAATAAAAACGATCTTGTAGAAATAAATACTCCCGCTGGAGTAAAAAACTTTGAAATAAAAGACGTCAAATATCTTTAACCTTTAACAATATTGTCGATTTGTTTTTCAGAAATTTCAAAATTATTTCTTACCCACTCTTCCTCAATTGATTTAAGCATACTTCCTAATTGTTTTCCCTCTGGTATGTTATATCTTGTCATTAATAAATCAGCTCCAATAGGCAAACTTGGTGTAATCTTATTTTTATAAAGTTCTAATAAACTTAACATTTTCTTATCTAATTTCTTTGATTTTATAATTTTAAAATTTAAAATATCCAACACTGCTTGTTTGCCATGATAATATAAAACTTTATTTAAGTTGGCTTCATTTAAAGTTTTTATCCCCTCCTTTTCATTATAAAAGTTACTGATAGCATAAGCTCTTTTTTGATCTTTTTTTGAAATATTATATTTGTATAAGAAATATTCTAAATTATCTGTTCCATCTATTATCATTAAAAATAAAATAAATATAAAATCCAAGTCAACAAAAAATTCTTTCTTAACTTTGATTGAATTAACAACACTTTTGATATTCTTTAGCTCTGGGAAAATCAGTAATATTAATTCGATGCTGAATTTATCTTTTGATAATTTTTCTAAATGATTTGATTTTAATAATTTTTTTAACTCGTCCAATAATCTTTCTTTAGATATTATAGAAATACCACTTATATTAATTTTTATTGTTTTAATTATTTCTTCTTTGTGAGGTTGTTTTGAATAATTTAAAAAAAATCTTAAGTATCTTAATATCCTTAAATAATCCTCTTTAATTCTTTTTTCGGGGTTTCCAATAAAGTTAACCTGGCCCATTTCAATATCTTTTTTTCCATTATGAGGATCGAATATATTTCCATCTAAATCAGCATAAATAGAATTAATAGTGAAATCCCTTCTCGCAGCATCTTTTTTCCAATCTTTTGAGAATTTTACCTTCGCGTGCCTACCATCTGTAAAAATATCTTCTCTTAGAGATGTTATCTCAAACTTATGATCATCTAGAATTGCTGTAATCGTTCCATGCTCGATTCCCGACTCATAAAAATTTATTTTATTTTTTTTTAAAATTTCGGAGACTTCTATCGGATTTAAATTTGTTGCTAAATCTATGTCATCAACTTTCTCATTATTCAATATTTTTCTCAAACAACCTCCAACATACCTAATCTCACTTTCAGATGTGTGAGAATTAATAGCCTCAAAAATTTTTTTCACAGGCGTTGTTATTGAAAGTTTTTTGATATTATTCTTAAATGAGTAAAGGTTTTTTGAGCTCGAGAAAATTTTATTAAAAAAGTTTTTCATATTTGGCTGGGGCGCTAGGATTCGAACCTAGGATGCAGGTACCAAAAACCCGTGCCTTACCGCTTGGCTACGCCCCAATTTAATTTCGTATAACACAAAAAAAAGAGTTTATATAGTTTTTGCAACTTTACACCAGCAATTTTTATATTTTCTACTGAATTTTTTTTTTACATCATCGCATAATTTTTTAGATTTAAAATATGCGACAATTGCTGAACCTGATCCTGTCATTCTTACAAAACTCTTATTTGAAGATTTTTCAAGAAAATATTTGATATTTTTTAATTTCGGAAACTTAGATAAAGAAATTGCTTCAAGAGAATTATTGAGTTTTTTCAAATTATCAAAGCTAAACATTTTCTTAGAAGGTTTGTTAAATCTTGGTTTTGTGAATTTTTTAACACCTGAATATATCTCTTTTGTTGAACATCCAAAACTAGGTTTAACAATTAGCACATAAAATTTTTTACAGTTTTTAAACTCTTTAATCTGATTGTTGGATTTAAGAATTGTAAAAGTAGAATTAAGACCTAGAGCTACATCTGAACCTATTGATTTACAAATTGAAATGCATTGTCTTTTACTGGGATTTATAAAGTTTTCTTTAATCAAATATTTTAATATATTTGCGGCATTCATGGATCCGCCTCCCAATCCAGATTTTGATGGAATATATTTGTTAACTTTTATCTCAAACTTAGAACTTGTAAGTAACTTTTCTTTCTCTAAAAATTTAAACAATTTTGAAATTGTGTTTTTTTGGTCAATGTTTTTTGAAAATTTCCCTTTAAATGAAATTATATGTTTTTTTGATTGAATTTTTTTAATCAAAATAACATCATGTAGCGTAACAAAACCAACAACGCTTTCAATTTTATGTAACTTAGAAGTTTTTCCAGTGACGTTAAGAGCTAAATTAATTTTAGCATAAGACTTTATTCTGGAATAGCTCATCTCAGAGACCTTTTATAATTTTTTGATTTATTTTTTGTAATAATTCTTCATCCACATCTTCCATTTTAGATACACTTTTCCAAAAATATCTTGCTTGAATTTTTCTCCCCAACTTCCAAAGAATATCTCCATAGTGATCATTTACTATTGCATCGTCTGGCATTAACTCAACTGCTCTTTTTAAATATGTCTCTGCTTTAACATAGTCATCTGTTAAAAAATAAGCCCAGCCAATTGAATCTATTATGTAAGGATCATTTTCCGTTAAAGAATATGCTTTCTCTAACATTTCCATGGCCTCTTTAATTTTATGATCTCTCTCTAACCACGAGTATGCTAAGTAATTAAGAACATAAGCATCATCAGGATCAATTTCTAAAGATAAAAGCATATCCCTATCAGATTCTTCATAATTTCCCATTCGTTCATTACTTGCCCCTCTTCTGTAAAATAAATCAGATTTAATTTGCAAATCATCGCCAACTATTTCTAAAACTTTGGTGTAATATTTTATAGCTTGCTCATATTCTTTTGCGTTCTTATAAAAATTAGCAATATCAAATAAAATTTTTTCATTTGGTTTTTCGATTTTTTCAAAATTAGACTTAATAAATTTTAATGACTCTTTTTGATTAATCTCTTTTGAGATTATTTGAGCTTCTTTTTTTAATCTATACCAATAATAAAAGTCATCTTCTTTTTCAAATTCTCGTAAGACCTTTTTAACACGATCAAATTCTTTATTTGAATATTGATTTTCAGCAAGCAATGATAAATTATAATAAAATTTTGGATTTAAATAATTAGACAAGTATAAATAAAAGTTAGATTTTATATAATCGTCTTGAGCAGAATATAAATTAGATATTAAAAACAAAAACTCACTTATTAAATCATTATGGTTTTTGCATGAAAAAACAGTGTTCATTTTTTTTTCATTGCCATTTTCGATCCAGCTTTTCCCTTGAGACAAAAGTAACGATGTATTAATAAATTTAATACCCCCAGTTATTTTTTTGGCTTCCTCTATTTGATTATTTTCAATTAGATATGCTAAATAAAAAAAAGTGTATCTAGTTAAGTCTGCGTCATCATTATTTATCAATTTAGAGAAAAAAGTTTTTGTTTTAGCATCTTCTAAATAACACCTTTGAAAGGTTTTTGAAATTACTGATAAATTTCCATAATTTTTTAAATCATTAGGCAATTTTTTTTCATTAAATACAAAAACGTAGTCTCTCAAATTGTCTAAAACTGCTGAGTTAAATCGGTTGAGATTAATATATTTTTTGGTCTCAGATATATAATTCAACGCTTTTGGAAAATCATCTCTACTTAAACTGTCTATTGTTAATAATAAGTATTTTTCAAAAAATTCAGAGTCATTTTTATTTTGTTTAATAACATTTATAGCTTGATTTACTTTATTTTCTAAAACTAAAGAATAAACATATCTCTTTAAGTAAGGCTCATGCTTATTTAATAAAATCTTAGAGGTATTAAAAAAATTTAATGCCTTTGAATTATTTTTATTTTCAAATGCTACAATTCCAGAAAAATATTTTGATAAATTTTTGGAGTCAAAATCATCAAAACTAGCACTTTTAGAATGCAAAGGATTTTGGTAAAGTAAAAATAATATCAATAAAAATTTTATATTTTTGAAAAACATAACTGCACTTTATGACTAAAAAGATGTTAAATCAAAATGCCAAATATGATCAAAGATTTTCAGATAAAGTAGAGCCAAAATTTGAATTTAGTAATAAGCCAATAAATAGACTTATAGTTGTTAAGGAAAATAGCATTCAAAATAAAACAGCAAAAGAAGAGAGGATTTTAAATCTAAAGAAAAAAATCAATTCAATTCAAGATTGTAATTTAAAAGATAATTCTAAAAATTTAGTTATGGGAGATGGTGATATAAATAGTCCTATAATGTTAATTGGAGAAGCTCCTAATGAGAAAGAGGACTTGGAAGCTAAAACATTTTGTGGCGATGTTGGCGTACTTTTAACCAAGATGCTTTTAGCAATTAACATCAAAAGAGAGAAAGTGTACTCTACTTACTCAATAAATTTTAGACCTCCGAACGATAGAAAGCCCACCGCTCAAGAAATAAAAAGATATTCAATTTTCCTTAAAGAACATATTTCAATTATTGATCCAAAAATTTTAATATTAATGGGTACTACTGCAATGGAGGCTGTAACTGGTCTTAGCAATCAAATTACAAATGAAAGAGGAGATTGGAAAGAAATCATAATTGGAAACAAAACAATTCCAGTAATTATCACTTTCAATCCATCTTATTTAATAAGATATCCAGATAAGAAAAAGTTCTCATGGGTGGACCTAAAAAAAATAAGAAAAAAAGTAGAAGATTTGAATATTAAAATTTAATGAAAATAACTGCTGGGGTTGATGAAGTCGGTCGAGGAAGTTTAGTTGGACCAGTCTATGCAGCTGCAGTTATTTTAAAAAGTTCTATAAATACAAAATTACTTAAAGATTCGAAAAGCATATCGAGTGCTAAACGCAAAGTCTTATTTGAATATATCAAAAAAAATTCCATATGGGCAATTGGAAAAGCATCATTAAAAGAAATTGAAAAATTAAATATTTTAAACGCCAGTTTATTAGCAATGAAAAGAGCAATAAAAAAACTCAAGAAAAAACCATCACACGTTTTAATTGATGGAAATAAATTGCCTAATATGAAAAATTACAAACTTAAATCTATTATTAAGGGTGACCAAAAAATTCCATCTATTTCAGCGGCATCAATTATTGCAAAAGTTACACGTGATAAGATGATTTCAGATTTAGGTAAAAAGTTTAAAGGCTATAATTGGCAAAAAAATTTTGGATACGGTACTAGTCAGCATTTAAAAGCTATAAAAATCTTAGGAATTACAAAGCATCACAGAAAAACTTTTTCTCCTATAAACAAATTGAAATAGTTTTCACGTAAAAACACCATATGTAGTTGTCGCTATACAAAGTCATACAAAACTATTCTAAATAATTCAATCCTAGGTTGACCCAGGAATCTTTTTGGAGTCTAATTTGTTTTTATAAAATGAATTTGAAATTAAAAAATAAATTAATTAATGGAGATAGCCTTCAGGAACTTAAAAAAATTCCTGATGAAGCTTTTGATTTAATCTTTGCCGACCCTCCTTACAACCTGCAACTAAAAAGTGAATTAACAAGACCTGATAGATCTAAAGTAAGTGCAGTAAATGATAAATGGGATCAATTTGAAAATTTTAAAAAGTATGATGACTTTACATACTCATGGTTAAGCGAATGTAAAAGAATTTTAAAAAAAGATGGGGCTATCTGGGTAATTGGTAGTTATCACAATATCTTTAGAGTTGGGACAGCAATTCAAAATTTGGGTTTTTGGATTTTAAATGACGTCATTTGGAATAAAAAAAACCCCATGCCAAATTTTAGAGGAACACGTTTCACGAATGCCCACGAAACTTTAATTTGGGCATCTAAGTCTGAAAAATCAAAATACACTTTTAATTATCAATCCTTAAAGTGTTTAAATGACGACCTCCAAATGAGATCTAATTGGGAATTGCCGATTTGTAATGGTTCAGAAAGACTAAAAAAGAATGGTAAAAAAGTGCATTCTACCCAAAAACCTGAGGCACTACTTCATAGAATTTTATTAGCAACGACAAATAAAAATGATTTTGTTTTAGATCCTTTTTTAGGATCAGGAACAACAGCAACAGTTGCAAAAAAATTAGGTAGAAATTATTACGGGATTGAAAAAGAAAAAACCTATTTTAAAGCTGCTGAAGAAAGACTAAAGAAAGCAAAACCTATAGAAGACGATAATTTAGATACTCTTCAGAACGGTAGATCTAAACCAAGAATATCTTTTGGTTCTTTGGTTGAATTAGGAATAATAAAACCAGGAACTACTATTTTCGATAACAAAAAGAAAATTAGCGCAAAAATTAGGGCTGATGGCAGTATTAAACATGCTCAAACTGAAGGCTCAATCCATAAAGTAGCAGCTACAATCTTAGGTGCTGAAAGCTGTAATGGATGGACCTATTGGCATTATAACTTGAATGGAAACGCAGTTCCTATCGATCATTTAAGACAAAGATTAATTTCTAATAATTAGTTCTTATATATTTTACCAAGATAGCTCTCTAAAAACTTTTTGTTTTTTACCAATCTTTTCAAAAAAATATTTCTCAATAAGGTTGTTAAAGGATTAGATAAATGAAAAGCAAATTGATTAAATTTTGAGCGATTATTAACCATTTTTGTTTTATTAACTCTATTTTTAAAAAAATTATCTTCAGTATTATTCTCTATATTCTCAAATAATTCATATGCACCCTCAATTGATTGTGAAGCACCTTGAGCAAATGATGGAGAAAAAGCAAAAAAAGCATCTCCTATCAAATGAATATTATTGTGTTTAACTTTAAAAAAATCATGGCTGATAAATACTGGGTATATCTTTAAATCATTAATATTATCAAAAAATTCATTATTTAAGTGTGGAACTTTATCTAAAATCTTATTAATGAAAATATTGTCATTAAACAACGAGTAATCTTTTTGCTCATCCTCTGAAAGTTTAAATTTCATTAAACCTATAAAGTTTAAATCACCATTAGGAGATACTGGATAAATAACATAGTGAAAATTTGAACCTAAAAACAATGAGATGTTTTTTTTATCAGCTATGTTCAAAGAGCTTGGTATTATACCTCTAATAGCTAACGTATCATTAAATTTTGGTTCAATTTGATTTTTTGATAACAGATTTTTACTCTTTGAAAAAACTCCATCTGAAATAATTAAACAATCAAATTCATGAATTTCATTATTTTCAAAAGTGATTTTAACGATTTGATCTTGTTGTTCTATCTTTAAAATAGTGTGGTCAAATTTTATTTGTTTTTCTAAATCTTTTTTCAAAAAATTAATAAGTGACGATCTTTTAAGGGTAGTATATTTACATTTTTCAGTATTAAAATTTGATATATTTAACTCGCATATCTTATTTGAATTTTTGACTGAGTAGAAATTAATTTTATCTGGATTAAATTTCTCATTATTTTCTAATTTATCAAACTGAATTTTATTTAGAAGTTTGATGCTGTTGACAGATAATTGAATACCGTAACCTTCTTTCAAATTGATCGAGCTATTCCTCTCAAAGATATTTACTTGATATTTTTTGTTTTTCTTAAATAAATTGGCAATGAATAGCCCTGAAATACCAGCACCAATTACAGCTATTTTTTTCATTAATTTTTTTCTAAATATTTGATCACTTTTTTAGTGAATGTTGGAAGCATATAACTATATAATCGTCTTTTATCAAACCAATAAGATGAGGGAAATTTTTTCAAATTTTTGAGATATTGAATTTTTATATTCATATTCATATTTGACATTTTAAAATTAAGATTTTCATTAAAATTTTTCGGTTTAGACAGTTCTTCCATAGGGAAAATTGCTAAATTTTTAAGAAAATTAAACTTTGTATTTTTAACTAACAAATATTTTTGATTTTTTTTATAAACTTTAAGAATAAAATATTTTTCTTTATTTTTTTTTGTAATTTTAGCTAAATCAAAATCTTTCTTTTTGTAAGATTTGCAACTTTTAAGGATGGGACATGCGCTACATTCAGGATTTTTTGGTTTACATATCATTGCTCCTAATTCCATTAAAGCTTGAGCATAATCACTTGCTCTTGATGAGATTCCAAAAATAGATTTTTTTTGTATTAGATTATCCTTTTGTATTTCGTTATCTTTTCTTAAATAAAGATATCTTTTTAAAACCCTTTCAATGTTTCCGTCCAAAGGAATGTAAGATTTGTTAAAGGCAATAGCTAAAATTGCATTAGCGGTGTAATTACCGATACCAGGTAAAGATATCAAATCCTCGTAATTGTTTGGAATTTTTCCATGATGCTTACTAATTATGATTTTAGCAGTTTTTTTTAGATTTCTTGCTCTTGAATAATATCCAAGACCCTCCCAAAGTTTTATCAATTCATTATCCTGTATTGTTGAAAGTTTTTTAAGATTTGGGATTTTATTTATAAATCTATTAAAATAAGGAATTACAGTCACAACCTGTGTCTGTTGCAACATAAATTCACTTACTACTGTATAATAATGTTTTTTAGATTGTGAAACATTTTTTCGCCATGGTAATGATCTTTTATTTAAATCATACCAATTAAGAATTTTTTTTGTTATTATTTGATCTTTCATATGCAATTTAAAAAATATACTAAGCAGAGAAATAGCATTCAAGGCTTAAGATCCTTTAAAGACACTTTGCCAAAAAATATCAAAAAAGTCATCAATAAGAAAGGCCATGTGTATTCTGAAGCTATCAACAATTGGAAATATATTGTTGGAGAAAATTTATTTAAAGTTTGTTACCCAAAATCATTCAAAACATTAAACAAGTTTGGTGCTAGCACTTTGTTAATTAATGTAAAAAGAGGGCATGAAGTTGAACTAGAATATTCAAGAAAAGATATTTTAGGAAAATTAAATAATTTATTTGGTTACCCTGTGGTTGAAAAAATCAAACTAACAAGTTTTGATGATGAAGAAATTGAACCCTCTACAAATGATGACAATTCTTTTGATGTGACAAATCATGATTATCAAAAAAAAATAAATAGTGTTAAAAATGAAAAAATTAAAAAATCTTTAATTCAGTTATCAAAAGTATTTAAAAAAAAATGAAAAAAATATTTCTTATTTTCGTCTTATTTTTTGGATCGATAAATATTCTTAATGCTGAGATTAATAGAATTGTAGCCGGAAATAAAGATGCGAAGATTACAATAATTGCTTATGAGTCATTAACTTGTAGTCACTGTGCAGATTTTCATAGAGAGGTATATCCTCAACTTAAAAAAGATTATATCGATACTGGTTTAGCTAAAATAGAATTTAGACATTTTCCATTAGATATAGCTGCTTTCAATGCATCAAAAGTTGCTCAATGCAAAAGAGATGAAGGTTTAAAAATTTTAAATAGTTTATATTCAAATCAACAAGAATGGGTCAGAGGAAACACTGTGGAGGAGATTAACGATAATCT
Source organism: uncultured Pelagibacteraceae bacterium (assembly GCA_902520335.1). Classification (GTDB taxonomy): domain Bacteria; phylum Pseudomonadota; class Alphaproteobacteria; order Pelagibacterales; family Pelagibacteraceae; genus Pelagibacter. The sequence continues at coordinate 134,536 of CABYNS010000002.1, read as the reverse complement.
AAAAAAATTTATCAAAAATCAAGGCTTCGAAGTAAATTTTGAAAAATGTATAAACGATAAGAAAATAGAAGATTATGTATTAAATGATCGAATCGAGGGTACTAAAAAATTTAAGGTTAATGCTACTCCTACGATTATTATAAACGACGAGAAATTTGATAAAACCCTCAATTATAAAAATTTAAAAAAATCTCTAGAAAAACTGATATAAACTCTTTATGGAGTTTAAAAAAATCCAATTGAATGGATTTAAGTCTTTTGCAGATAAAACTAATTTCTTGATTGAAAATGGTTTAACGGGGATTGTTGGTCCTAATGGATGTGGAAAATCAAACATTGTTGAATCTTTAAGGTGGGTCATGGGAGAAACCTCAGCAAAAAGTATGCGAGGATCAGGAATGGAAGATGTAATATTTTCTGGAACATCAAACAAAGCATCAAAGAATATTGCTGAAGTGTCAGTGACTGTAACCAATGAAAAAAATGAGGGACCTATTCAATATAGAGAATTAGATGAAGTTAACGTTAGAAGAAAAATAGAAAAAGACAAGGGTTCAAAATTTTATATAAATGATAAAGAGGTTAGAGCGCGAGATGCTCAAATGTTTTTTGCAGATCTATCAACTGGGGCACATTCTCCATCGATGATAAGCCAAGGTCGTATAGGTGCGATTGTTACAGCTAAACCAACTGATCGAAGAGCCATCCTAGAAGAGGCTGCTGGAATTTCAGGTTTACATGTAAGAAGACATGAAGCTGAATTAAGACTTAGTGCTGCAGAAAATAATCTTAAAAGAGCAGATGAATTAAGACGCCAGCAAGAAAGACAGCTCGTTAATCTTCAAAAACAAGCTGAAGAGGCAGCTAGATATAAAAATATGTCTGAGGATATAAAAAAGATAGAAGCGGGCTTATATTATTTGAAACTATTAGAAATTGATAAAGAAATAAGAGTAGAGAATGAAATTAATGTTGAAGCGGAGACTGAGGTTACAGACTTTAACAAAAAAATCACAGATCTTGAAAATCTCATTAAGTCTGAAACTGAAAAAATCACACCATTAAGGGAAAAGAATATTGAAAATTTATCAAAAATACAGCGACTTAATCTCGAGCTACAAAGTCTTGATGAGGAAAACACAAGGATACAAGATGAAATTGAAAATATAAAAAAAACACTTCAAACATTTGAAGAAGACATTGGTAGGGAAAAGGGAATAGTAATCGATGCAAACTCAAATGAAAAAAGACTTAAGGAGGAAAAAAATGAGCTGATAGAAATTGACTCTAAATATTATGATACAGAAAAACAGTCAGACAATGACTTAAGCACTGCTAAAGAAAAATTACAAATTGAAATTGATAAAGTTAAAGAACTTATAAATTCTCAGAAAAACCAAGAGGCTCTATCGGCTCTTGATAATTGCAAAATTTTAATTGAAGCGTACGCTGGGAGCTATAGTAAAAATGAAAATATTAAAAAAGAGTCTGTAAAAAGAAATGAAAGAATTAAAATAATAGATACAGAGATAGAAAGTTGGAAGAACCTATTATTGAATTCAGAAAAAATGGTTACTCAGCTTACTGAAAGAAGAAGTAAGTTGAATGATCAACTAAATAAATTAGATAATCAACCAAAGTTACAAGCTGAAAAAAAAGGTCAAATAACTGAAGGTTTAAGAATTTCTGAAAAAGAAAAAGATGAGAATGAGGAGATTATTAATTCAACAGATGAAAAAATAGAAAATTTAAGATCACAACTGAATGAGATCCAAGAGCAGTCAATTCAAATTAGAGAAAGGAAAGCAAGTTCAGGTGCAACGATCGAGGGATTAAAAAAAAGAAAAAATGATTTAGTTGATAGAATAAATTCTGAATTAAATTTATCTGAGGAAAATATTTTAGAAAATTCAAATCTTTTTGGAATTGAAGAATTGCCAGATGCTGTAAATCAGGAAGATTTATTAGACAAGAAAAAACAAGAAAGAGAGAAGCTTGGTTCAGTGAACTTAAAAGCAGATGAGGAAACAAATAAGTATGAAACTGAAATCAAAAAAATGGAAAGCGATCGTTTAGATTTAGTAACAGCGATAGTGAAATTAAAAGAGAGTATTAATGAACTTAATCAGAAAGGTAGGGAAAGATTAATTGAGGCTTTTGATAAAGTTGATAGAAAATTCAATGAGGTTTACACAAAACTATTTAATGGTGGAAACGCTAAACTCGAATTGGTGGATGCTGATGATCCTTTAGAGGCAGGATTAGAAATGTTAGTAAGTCCTCCAGGTAAACGTCTCCAATCAATTACTTTGTTGTCAGGTGGGGAACAAGCGTTAACAGCACTTTCATTAATATTTGCGGTTTTCTTAACCAATCCATCTCCAATTTGTGTACTTGATGAAGTAGATGCTCCTCTTGATGATGCAAATGTCACAAGATTTTGTAGTTTGCTTGAGGAACTTACAAAAATAACTGATACAAAATTTATAATTGTTACACATCATGCTTTAACAATGTCTAAAATGAACAGACTTTATGGAGTTACAATGCCAGAAAAAGGTATTAGCCAACTTGTAGCTGTTGATCTTCAAAAAGCAGAAAGTATGGTTGCTTAATAGAGCTGATTTCTAATGTCTAAAGATCCATTTAAAACTCGCTTAGAAATTGCAAAAAAAAAGGCCTTTGATAAAGAAAATAACAAGAAACCTGACCCCTCTCCCATTGGAAATGCTTTTAAACTTAGCACTGAGCTTGTTTCTGCTGTAGCTGTAGGGACAATTATTGGGTTTATTTTAGACAAGACCTTTGGTACTAAACCCTGGTTAATTTTAATATTTTTTTTTGTAGGTGTGATTGCTGGAATAATGAATGTAATTAAATCTGCTAAAAAAATGCAAAAATAGATCGAAAAAAATATGGCTGCAAATCCAATGACTCAATTCGAAGTCTATAGAATTGGTCCAGAAATTAAAATAGGTGCTTTTGATATTTCATTCACAAATGCTAGTTTGTTTATGGTTGTTAGTTCATTAGCTATTTTAATTATATTTAACCTTGGATCAAAAAAAAATTCATTGCTACCAAACAAAGTTCAGTTATTAGCTGAATTAAGTTATACATTTGTCTCAAAAATGATTAGTGATACAGCGGGCTCTAAAGCTAAACCTTATTTTTCTTTTATATTTTCTTTATTTATGTTTGTCCTTTTTTGTAACATGTTTGGTATGATCCCTTATACTTTTACAGTTACAAGTCATATTATTGTAACTTTTGTGTTAGCAGCTTTTATTTTTATTGGAGTAACAGTAATTGGTTTTATAAAACACGGTTTAGGCTATCTTAAATTATTTGTACCAAGTGGAGTTCCTATAGTGCTATTACCGTTAATAGTAGTAATTGAGATTATTTCATATTTAAGTAGACCTATTAGTCTTTCCGTCAGGCTTTTTGCAAACATGATGGCGGGTCATACAATGATGAAAGTATTCGGAGGCTTTGTAATAAGTCTTGGAGTAGTCGGTGGATGGCTTCCACTGAGTTTTTCGGTTGCTTTAACAGGCTTGGAGATATTAGTTGCTTTTCTTCAAGCATACGTTTTTGCAATTTTAACCTGCATCTATTTAAATGATGCATTAAACTTACACCATTAATTAACAGAGGAGGATATAATGGAATTAGAAGCAGCAAAAATGATTGGAGCAGGTTTGGCGGCAATTGCCCTAGCTGGTGCCGGTGTTGGTATAGGTATTATTTTTGGTAATTACCTTTCGGGTGCGATGAGAAATCCATCTGCAGCTCAAAAACAATTTCCTAATTTGCTTTTAGGGTTTGCCCTTGCAGAAGCAACTGGATTGTTTGGATTGGTAGTAGCGTTAATCATTCTTTTTGCATTTTAAATAAATGATTAAAAAAATATTTTTTCAGCTAGTATTTTTTAATCTCTTTTTTTTAAAAGAGGTTTTTGCAGCTGAAAGCGGAGGTATGCCTCAATTAAATCCAGAATTTTGGATTTCACAAATTTTTTGGCTAACACTTACTTTTGGTATTTTGTATGTTGTATTATCTAAACTAATACTGCCAAAGATAAGTGCCAATCTTGAATTAAGAAAATCACAGATACAAGAAAATATTGAGGCGGCAGAAAAGCAGAGAGAAAGTAGCGAGGCTAAGCTTAAAGAGTACGACGATATTATTTCGAAAAGCAAATTAGAGGCAAATAATATTTTTAAAGAAGCTAGGGAAAATGTGCTGAAAGAAATAAATGCCAAAAAAGAAACATTGGATAAACAGATTGATGAGGAAGTCAAAAAAGTAGAGCAAGAGATTAATTTACTGAAAAAAGGTGCATCAGAAAAAATTAATAAAATTGCAATTGAAACTACGTCTGAGTTACTAGTGAAATTAATTGGTACTGAAGTTAATAGCAGTAGTATTTCTGCAATCGTTGATGATTTATCAAAAAGAAATGGGAATAAATATTATGGCAATTGATGCAACATTTTGGGTAGCTGTATCGTTTATCATTTTCTTTGGAGGTTTAATTTATCTTAAGGTTCCACAAAAAATAAATGAAATATTAAACAAATTGATCTCTGATATAAAAAATGAGATTGATGAAAGTGAAAAACTTAGAACCGAGGCTAAAACTTTATTAGATAATGCACAAAAAAAACTTGATACTGCACAATCGGTAAGTAAAGAAATATTAACACAAGCAAAAAAAGATAGTGATAATCTTATTATTGAGTTAAATGAAAAATTTCATAAATCTTCAGAAATTAAAAAAAATTCAACAGAAAATAAGATTAATCAAATGAAAGATGCGGCAATAAAAGAAATAAAAGATGCTTCAATTAAAGTTGCGGTAGACTCAGTAAAAAAGATAATAACAACATCAGTTGATAAGTCCAAGCTTGATAACCTGTTTCAAAAAGATTTAGATGAAGCAAAAGAAGAGTTAAAAAAAATCAACTCATAATACTCTTACAATTTTTCAAAAAAGACTATAAATTATAAATATGAATTCGGTTGTAATAGGTTCAGGATTTGGAGGAATAGCTGCAGCTTTACGTCTTAAAGCTAAAGGTCATAAAGTAACTTTAATAGAAAAACATAAGGATCTTGGAGGAAGAGCAAGAGTATTTAAAAAAAATGGCTTCATTTATGATGGTGGCCCCACAGTAATAACTGCTCCGTATTTGATAAATGAATTATTCGAATTATTTCAAAAAGACCCCAAAAATTATATAAAACTCACTAACCTAAAAGTTTGGTATCAATTTATTTTCGAGGATAAGTCAAAATTTAATTACTCTGGGGATGAGTTGGAGATGAAAAAACAGATAAAAAAGATAAATGAAAAAGATGTTGAGGGTTATGAAAAATTAGTAAATTTTACAAAAAAAATTTTTGACAAAGGTTTTACGGAGCTTGCTGATGTACCCTTTGATAAACCTTTTGTAATGATTCAACAATTGCCAGCATTACTTAAACTAAAAAGTTACAAATCTGTTTATGCTTTAGTCTCATCCTATATAGAAAATGAGAAATTGAGAAGAATGTTAAGTATGCATCCATTATTAGTTGGAGGGAATCCTTTTACTACGACCTCAATATATGGATTAATTTTATATTTAGAAAAAAAATGGGGTATTCATTACTCAATGGGTGGAACAGGAAATATTATCAAAGGTTTTGAAAAATTGATGAATGAAGTTGGGGTTGAAATAATTAAAGGTCACGAAGTTACCAAGATCATTTCAAACAAAAATAAAATCACTGGTATCCAATTAGATGATCAAACAATAATACAATCTAACAACGTAATTTGTAATGCTGATCCTCCTGCTGTTTACGAGAAAATGTTAAATGGGAATACGAGTAATTCATTTCTTTTTAAATGGAAAAAAAGCAGAATGGAGTATTCAATGGGTTTATTTGTTTATTACTTTGGTACAAAAAAAAAATACGAAAATGTTGAGCATCATACAATTAAATTTGGAAATAAATATAAAGACCATCTAGATGATATTTTCAATAATAAAAAATTGAATGACGATATTAGCTATTATCTTCATAGACCATCTGCAACTGATAAAACTATGGCACCTGAGGGTAATGATTGCTTTTATGTTTTGGTCCCAGTGCCAAATAATCAATCAAAAATTGACTGGTCTGTTGAGGGAGAAAAAATGAAAAATTTAGTTATCGATAAAATGCAAAAAGATTTAATGCCAAATCTTAAGGATAATATTGTAGAAGATTTTTACTTAACCCCTAATTATTTTGAAAAAGAATTAAATACAAAATATGGTTCAGGCTTTTCGATCCAACCAAAATTTTCACAGTCTGCATATTTTAGATTCCATAATAAATCTGAGATATATAAAGGACTTTATTTTGTTGGTGCAGGAACCCATCCTGGAGCAGGTGTGCCTGGAGTGCTTTCATCAGCTAAAGTGTTAGAAAAAATTTTATAATGTCTGATAAAAATTACTTATCAGTTTATGCTAAATCTTTTAATTGGGCAGGTTTTTTTTTACCCAAAAAAACATATAAAAAATGCTCTGCATTGTATGATTTTTGTAGAGTTGCTGACAATATTGCAGATGATGAAGAAAAATTAGAAGTTAAAGAAATTAAATTCAAACAATTCAAAGCAGATTTCGTTCAGAAAAATTTTGATAATCCAATTATTAAAAATATGTGGGACCTTATTGATGAATTTAAAATTTCGGTAAAAATTATCGAAGATCTATTAGATGGTATAAGTTCAGATATCAAAGATAAGGTGATATTAAATTCAAAAAAAGACCTTTTAATTTATTCTTACAGAGTCGCTGGGACTGTTGGCTTAATGATGGCAAAAATTTTAAAAGTTAATAAAATAAGCTCACTTAAGTCAGCTATTGATCTCGGTATTGCAATGCAACTTACAAATATATCAAGAGATGTAATTGAAGACTCAAAAATAAATAGATTTTATATAGATAAAAATTTCGAAGAAATTTCATCAACTATAAATCTTGCGGATACTTTTTATGAGAATTCCTTTTATTCTATAAAAGACATTCCAATAAGTTTTAGATTTTCAATTTTAGTCGCTAGAAGGATCTACCGAAAAATAGGCTATAATATTCTCAATAAAAAAACATTTGAAAACTATAAAGATTCTGGAAAAATTTACGTATCCAATATTGAAAAATGTATTGAGACAATTTTTGCAATTTTTGACCTTATAAAGTTATCTTTAACCAGTATTAAGGAAAATCAGATTAAACATGATCATTTTTTAATTAATGAGGAAATAAATTTAGATGAAAGAATTTGACTATGTCATTATCGGTGGAGGTTGTGCTGGTTTATCTTTGGCATATGAATTAGAAATTCATGAAAAGCTTAAAGATAAAACTTTAGCAATCATAGAACCAAGAGATGAATACAAAAAAGATAAAACTTGGTCTTTTTGGGGAGTAACATCTCATAACTTTGATGATTGTGTAAAAAAAAAGTGGGAAAATTTTTCAATTAATATCCCAGATAAAACCAACTATTTACAATGTAAAAATTCTCCGTATCAAAGTATTGACAGTGGTTTGTTCTATGAAAAAATTAATAACATACTAAATGAAAACAAAAATATTTCTTTCTTCAAAGATATTAGTCAAATTGATTTAAAAGACGCTTTTGTTTTTAATAGCGTGCCATCCATTAAAAAAGATCATCGAAACCTTTGGCAACATTTCTGTGGGGTAGAAATTGAAACTAAAAGTAATTTTTTTGATGATGAAATTTTTAATCTGATGGATTTTGATTGTGACCAGAGAGAAAGTGTACATTTTTTTTATACATTACCCTACTCAAAAAATACTGCTTTAGTAGAAACAACTTGGTTATCTAAAATGAATGACAATTCTCAGAAGGATTATGACAAGCAAATAAAAGATTATATTGAAAATCATTTAAATTTGAAAGATTATAAAATAATTTATAGAGAAGAGGGCGCAATACCATTATTTTATCCAATCGATAAGCATGAAAAAAATAAAATAAATATTGGAACTGCTGGTGGTATGACTAGATTAAGTACGGGTTATACTTTTTTAAATATTCAAGATCACAGCAGATATATTAGAGAAAATATTGAAAATATTTCTAATGTTAAAAAATATAAAATAAGTACTAAGTATCAATTTTTAGATGAAATATTTTTGAGAGTTCTTGAAAAACATCCAGAAAAAATGTCTGATATATTCTTTAAAATGTTTAAGGCTTCACCAAAGACTGTTATAAAATTTTTATCTAATAAAAGCAATTTTTTCGAGGATTTGTCTATTATTTTAAGAATGCCTAAATTGACATTTATCAAAGCATTGTTTTATTAGTAAATTAAAAAATAAATAATAAATGAAAAAAATAAATTTCAATCATTCTTTCATTTTTTTTTTACTTTGTAATATTTTTTCATTGATAGCTTTTAAGATTAATACTTTCACCATTTCACCATTTATTTGTTTGTTATTAATTTTAAGTATCGGTATATCTCATGGATCACTTGACAATTTTAAAGGAAGAAAACTTTTTCAAATTTTAAAAATTGATAATTTTTCTATTTTTTACTTTGGATACATTTTAATAGCTCTAATAGTAATATTTTTATGGATATTGATACCATATGTTTCTTTGATCATATTTTTAATGGTAGCTTCATATCATTTTGGAAAAGAAGACACTCAATTTTTAACAATTGAAAACTCTTATTACAATCAATTTTTATTTTTCTTAAAAGGTTCTTTAATAGTTTTTGCACCAATGTATTTCCATTTTGATGAAACCATATCAATATTCAGATTGCTTTTAATTGAAAATGAAACTTTCTATAAATTTTTAGATTTAATAGAATCTAACAGAGTATCGCTATATTTTGTAATTCTCTCAACTTTAGCAAACATTCTACTATTTACAAAAAATTTTGAGCTTAAGAAATTTACAATATTTTTGGATTATTTTTCGATTCTAATAATAAACTATTATTTTTCACCGTTAGTAGCTTTCACAATTTATTTTTGTTTTTTGCATTCCATAAGACACAGCATCTCATTAATGTCTGAATTAGATGAGAATAATCTTGGTAATGGATTTAAAATATTTATAAAAAAAGCTTTACCTCTGACATTTATTACTGCTATTTTTTGTGTAATTGGACTTTATTTGCTAAATAATACTTACAATTTTGATAGTTCAATTCTTAAAATCATATTTATAGGTTTGGCGTCTTTGACCTTTCCACATATATTGCTTGAGTATCTGATTGAAAAAAATGAAAAATAAACCGTTAAAGATATTGCTTTCTGCGCCCAGAGGCTTTTGTGCAGGTGTTGAAAGAGCTATAGAAATTGTAGAAAAATCAATTAAAAAATATGGCGCTCCAGTTTATGTTCGTCATGAAATTGTTCATAATAAATATGTAGTTGATGATTTAAAAAACAAAGGTGCAATCTTTGTTGAGGAACTCGAAGAAATAACAGATAGAACAAGACCAGTTATTTTTTCAGCACATGGTGTCCCCAAAAAAATACCTGAGGATGCTAAAAACTATAATATGACTTATATAGATGCTACATGTCCATTAGTATCCAAAGTACATAGAGAAGCTGAAAATTTACATAAAGCTGGCTATCATTTAATTTTGATAGGACATGAAAATCACCCTGAAGTAATTGGCACTATGGGCCAGTTACCTAAAGGCTCAATTGATCTTGTTCAAAATGAGGATGAGGCAAAAAAATACAAACCTCAAAATAACAAAAAAATTTCATATGTTACTCAAACGACGTTATCGGTAGACGATACAAAAGATATAATTCAGATCTTAAAAGATAGATTTCCTGATATTAAAGAACCAATGAAAGAAGATATTTGTTACGCTACAACGAATAGACAAATGGCTGTCAAAAATATTGCAAAAAAATGTGATTTATTTTTTGTAATTGGCAGTAGAAATTCATCTAATTCAGTTAGATTAGTTGAAGTTGCAAGAAAATCCGGTTGTTCAAATTCACTATTAATTCATTCGCAAAGTGAAATACCATTCGATTTAATTGAAAATTCAAATACAATTGGTATTTCCTCTGGGGCTTCCGCACCAGAAATTTTGGTCAATAATTTTATAGATGAGCTAAAAAATAAATTTACAGTCAGTATAGATGAAGTAGAAATAATTAAAGAAAATGTTGTTTTTAAAGCACCGAAAAAATTAAACTAAAATGGCTGTTTATACGAAAATAAGTAAAAAGGATATTTCTTATATTAACAAAAAATTTGATATAGAAAAAATTTTAGAATTTAAAGGTATAAAGCAAGGAATTGAAAATACAAACTATTTACTAAAATCAAAGAATAAAAAATTTATACTTACAATTTTCGAAAAAAGAGTATCAAAAAAAGAATTGCCTTTTTTTATGAATTTGATGGATAAATTAAATAAATCAAAAATAAATTGCCCAAAACCACAAACAAAAAAAGATGGCGGGTATTTAATTAATTTAAAAAATAAAGCAGCATGCATAGTTTCATTTCTTAAAGGAAAAGATAAAAAATCACTTAATTTTAAGAACTGTAATGACATTGGCAAAATGATTGCTGAAATGCACCAATCTACAAAAAAAATTAATCTTACTAGAAAAAACTCTATGGGTGTCAGAAGTCTAAATCCATTACTTAATAGTATAAGATTTAAGTCAAAAAAATTTACTAATGTAGAGAAATTTTTAAAAAATAATTTTAAAGATATAAAAAAAAAATGGCCTAAAAATTTACCAAGTGGAGTAATTCACGGAGATTTATTTATCGACAATATCTTTTTTAAAAATAACAAATTATCAGGAATAATTGATTTTTATTTCGCAGCTAATGACTATTTTATGTATGAAATCGCAATTTGTGTAAATGCACTATGTTTTGATAAAAAAAAATCAAAGTTTGTGTTGAACAAAAAGAAAGTCAAAAATTTAATAAAAGGTTATGAAAAAATTCGAAAAATCTCAGTTAAAGAAAAAAAATCATTAAATATTTTGTGTCGGGGTGCTGCAATTAGATATTTTATGACTAGACTTTATGACTATTCAAACACTCCAAAGACAGTATTAATTAAGATTAAAGATCCAAGAGAATATTATCAAAAGCTTGCAATACACAATAATTTAAGAACGTATAAAGATTATTTGAATTAATGATTAAAATATACACTGATGGTTCATGTATTGGCAATCCAGGTCAAGGTGGCTGGGCAGCAATAATATTAGATGAGGGGAAAAAAACTAAAATAAAAGGAAGTAAAAAAGATACTACAAATAATCAAATGGAATTATTAGCGCCTATAGAGGCGCTTAAAAAGATTCCAAAAGGAAGCAAAGTTCAAATTTTTACTGACTCTAAATATGTTAAGTCTGGAATAACAGAGTGGATACACAATTGGAAAAAAAATGGATGGAGAACTACAAATAAAAAAGAGGTAAGTAATAAAGAACTTTGGACAGAATTGGACCAATTAAATAGTGAATTTGAAATAAGTTGGAACTGGGTAAAAGCGCATTCAACAGATAAATTAAATAACGAAGTGGATATACTTGCTAGAGATGCTGCAAATTTATAGTAGATTGTTCAATAAGTTTTCTGCAGAAGTTAAGCCGCACTCTTTAGTCTCTTCTTCTTCATGAATTTTAATGACTGTAAAATTTTCAATAACCATCAAATAACGATTTGATCTAATTCCCATTCCTTTTGCATTTCTATCAACTTCCGCACCGATTGCTTTCGTAAATACTAAATATGGGTCAGATAACATTTTAATTTTATCTCCAGTATTATTAATCTCTCCCCAGCCATTCATTACATAAGGGTCATTGACTGATAAACAAAATATATTTTCTATTCCTTTTGCTTTGATTTTATCTGCATTTGCTACAAAACCTGGTAAGTGAAGTTTGGAGCAAGTTGATGTAAATGCTCCAGGTAAACCAAATAAAACAATTTTTCCATTACCTATGATTTCTCTTAAGTTACTTTTTTGAGGCTCTCCATCAATAAGTTGAAAAATCTCTGTATCTGGAAGTTGATTTTTTATTTTAATTTTCATATCGAATTCATTACATATTTTTTGACTTTTTCAATATTATTTGAAAGAAGTTCAAATTTTTCTTTTCTGTCATAAACATATTTAAGACTTTCGGGTAAATTTTCAGTTTTTGATATTGCATCTTCTATTGCCTTTGGAAATTTACACGGGTGTGCAGTTGATAATACAACGCAATTTTTTTCTAATCCTAATTTTCTAACAGCACCAATACCTACTGCAGTATGCGGATCAACTACCATTTGATGTTCATCATTGATAGTTTTTATCATTTCAACAGTTTCGTTTTCATCAAGCATCTCAGATACAAAATTTTTTTTGATTTTATCTAAATCGTTTTTATCAATTTTATAGGTATTATTTTTTATTTCAGCCATTACACCTTTTGTAACTTCTGAGTTACAATCTTTTACATCATATAAAAGCCTCTCAAAATTACTTGCTATTTGAATATCCATACTTGGAGTATTTGTTTCCTCAACTTTTTTTTGACTATAGTCGCCGACTGATATGGCTCTATGAAGTATGTCATTTTTATTTGTAGCTACGATTAGCTTATCAATTGGAAGGCCTAATTTTTTTGCTAAGTATCCAGCATAAATATCACCAAAGTTTCCTGTTGGAACAGAAAAGGATAAAGGCTGACCATTTCCAACTTTAAAGAAAGCGTAAAAATAATACACCGATTGAGCAATAATTCTTGCCCAATTAATTGAATTTACCCCTGACATATTAATCGCTTTTGAAAATTTTTCGTCATTGAACATTGCTTTTACTAGATTTTGACAGTCATCAAAGTTACCCTCTACTGCAATATTAAATACGTTATTTTCCTCATGTATTGTCATTAACCTTCTTTGTACAGGTGAAATTTTATTATTTGGGTGTAATACAAAAACATTTAAATTGCTTTTTCCTTTTAAAGCATCGATTGCAGCTGCACCAGTATCACCTGAGGTTGCTACTATTATATTAATTTTTTTTTCATCACGGGCTAAATGGTATTGATAAAAATTACCAATCAGCTGCATTGCGATATCTTTAAAAGCAAGTGTGGGTCCATGAAATAGTTCTAATACTTTTAGATTTCCGAGATTAGAAATTTTAACAACATCGTCAGATCTAAAATTTGAATATGATTTTGAAATCGTAGAGATTAGATCATCTTTAGACATGAAATCTCCTATAAATGGATAAATTATTTCAGCAGCTAAATCATTGTAACTAAGATTTTTTAGATTATCTAATTCTTCCTTTTGGAATTGTTTAATTGATTTAGGAACAAAAAGTCCTCCATCATCCGCTAATCCTTTGAGGAAAACATCTTTAAAAGAAAAGTTTTTTTGATTATTTCTTGTACTAATGTAATTCATTTAATAATTCTTTTTTCTAAAATATAAATATAGCAAAAGAATTGAAAGCGCTAATGAAAACCATGTAATAGCGTATTTTTGATGATTATTAGAAATATTTGCAGTAATTTTTTTTGGTCTAGGTAACTGATAATTTCCATCTAAATAAATAATATATTTAGAAAAATTTTTACCTGTAAATTTTAAGATATCTTCTCTGTTTAAACTAAACCAGTAATTTTCATCTAAATCATTATCTGGTTTAAAGATATTCTTTCTACCTTGTAGTTTTAGTGTTCCAATAATATTTTTTTGATCAAATACATTTATTTCTTGAGTGCCCTTCTTTTCAAATGGTATCCAGCCTCGATTTATTAAATAATTTTCTTCACCAATGACAATTGGATTTATTACTTCAAATCCAGGAGTACCGGACTCATTTAAATTGTATAAATAAATTTGTTTATCAAAATCTATTGACCCTGAAGTTTTGATTTTAAGAAAGTTTTCTTTGTTTGATTGAGCTAATTCAACTGGAGGATTTTTTAATGAATTTTCAATCTCTAAAATCAAATTATTCTTCCAATTTAGACGAATAATTTGCCATGTACCTAGTCCAATAAAAACAAGAATAAAGAAAATTATAAAGACGGAAAATAAAAACTTATGTTTCAAGGATCAAATTAACTTCCCCAAATATATATTGCAGCAAACAAAAATAACCAAATAACGTCAACAAAATGCCAATACCATGCAGCTGCTTCAAAACCAAAATGATGGTCTTTAGTAAAATGACCTAATTTTCCTCTCCATAAACATACTGCTAAAAAAATTGTTCCAACTATAACATGGAAACCATGAAAACCTGTTGCCATATAAAAAACAGAACCATAAATATGTTCTGAAAAGGCAAATGTAGCATGATGATATTCATATGCTTGAAGTGCTGTAAAAAAAGCTCCAAGAATTACTGTTAGCACTAATCCTTGTATAAAACCTTTTCTATCACCCTCTAATAATGAATGGTGAGACCAAGTGACAGTTGTTCCTGATAACAGTAAAACTAATGTGTTAATTAAAGGTATATCCCAAGGATCAAAAGTCACAATATCTTTAGGTGGCCATACGTTTCCTACAAAATCGTTCGGGAAAAGACTAACGTCAAAGTAAGCCCAAAACCAAGCAACAAAAAACATTACCTCAGATGCAATAAATAAAGTCATTCCATAACGGTGGTGAATTTGGACCACTGGAGTATGATGACCTTGATGTTCTGCTTCAATGACCACATCTCTAAACCACATATATACGCCATAAATTAAAAGAGCTAATCCAAGATACATTCCCCATGAAACATCTGAATGCATATAATACACGGCACCTATAGCTAATACTAAGCAAGAGAATGAAACGTAAATAGGCCAAGGACTTGGATCTACTAAATGATAATCATGTTTTTTTTCAGCTGACATTTTTTTGGATTATGATTGTTTATAATAATCTGTCGAGAAAAAAGTATACGACATAGTTACATCTTCTAGGTTTTTGACACTTGGATCATTAATCATTTCGGGGTCTAGATAAAAAGTCATTACATAAGTGGCTTTTTCTCCTGCCTTTAATTCTTGTTTTTCAAAACAAAAACAGCCAAGTTTACTATAATATTTCCCAAAACTTGCAGGTGATACGTTAAAACTTGCTACACCAGCAGTTGGTTCGTTACTATAATTTTCAACTTCAAACTCTATTTTATTAACTTGGCCAACCTTCACATCTATAACATTCGATTTTGCTTTAAAATCCCAAGGTAAATTATTCACATTTGTATCAAATCTAACACTCACAACTTTGTTGAGAACTATTTTGGGAGCACTGTTTGAAATTTGAGTAGTACCTCCAAAACCCGTTACTCTACAAAATAAATCATATAAAGGTACTGCAGCGTAGGATAGACCTAACATAAATACAAATATTCCTATAAGAACTAATGGTGTAAGATTTTTTTTTTGTATCATATTGCTCTATCAAAAACCCCAGTGTTATATAATGTAAATAAAAAAAGAAAAATCATGAAAGCAATAATCGCTAATGCTGTCTTGATGTTTTTTTTCTTAGTTTTTTTATCTGGTATAATCATAAAATCTTATCTATCAGAAAAAGCACAAAAACTAAAAATAAATATAAAATAGAATAACCAAATATTGATTTAGCTTTTTTTGCACTAAATTTATTTTTTTTAAATTTATAAAGATCGAAACATAGATAATTGTAATAAATAGTTAATAACAATGATGGGATAAGAAAAACAAGACCAACAAAGTTGATTACATATGGAAAAATTATCACTGGAAGCATTATCAAAGAGTAGACAAAAATATTTACTTTAGTGCTCTCTATCCCATTTGTTAGGGGAAGCATGGGTATATTAGCTTTTTTATAATCTTCTGATTTATATAAGCTTAATGCCCAAAAATGTGATGGTGTCCAAAAGAAAATAATTAAAAAAAATACAAGAGGTTCAAGAGATAAAGACCCTGTAGCAATAGTCCAACCTATAACAGGAGGAAGAGCTCCTGACGCTCCACCAATAACAATGTTCTGTGAGGTTCTTTTTTTCAGCCAAATTGTATAAATCAAAACATAAAATATAATAGTAAAAAGTAATATTCCTGCAGATACTCGATTTGTAAAATAATCTAGTGCAACCACTGAAATAACCGATAAGGTTATTCCAAATATAAGTGCCTGATTTTTGTTTACTTTACCTGTTGGTATTGGTCTTAGGCAGGTTCTACTCATTAAAGCATCAAGGTCAGACTCATACCACATGTTTAATGCTCCAGCTGCTCCTGCACCCATTGAAACTAGTAATATTCCAACTATTGCATCTTGAGTTGAAACTACAGTTGGGGCCGTTAATAATCCAACAGCACAAGTAAATATCACAAGCGACATTACCCTTGGTTTCATCAATTTAAATAATTCAGAAAAATTTAGTAAGTCTTCCTGAGACAGATTATCTTTTTTTAACTTTGAACTACTCATCAATTTTAAAGCTTTTAATCCTAGCTATGAGATTTCCCAGTCTCTTGATCATTTACAAACTTTGGTAATTCCTCAAAAGTGTGGAAATTTGGTGGAGATGGAACAGTCCACTCTAAAGTTGTTGCTCCTTCTCCCCAAGGATTCTGAGCTGCTGCTTTCTTTTTTGCAAAAGCATAAATCAAATTCACAAAAAATACAGCTAACCCAGCAACTGCAATATAAGACCCTATTGAAGAAATATAATTCCAACCTGCAAATGCATCTGGATAATCAGCATATCTTCTAGGCATACCTGCTAATCCTAAAAAATGCTGTGGAAAGAAAATTAAATTTACACCAATAAAAGTTAACCAAAAATGTAATTGACCTAGCCACTCTGAATACTCGTAACCAGACATTTTTGAAAACCAATAATAGAAACCAGCAAAAATTGCAAATACAGCACCTAAAGAAAGAACATAATGAAAGTGTGCTACAACATAATAAGTGTCGTGCATTGCAGTATCTACTCCTGCATTCGCTAAAACTACTCCAGTTACCCCACCAACTGTAAACATAAAGATAAAACCTAATGCCCACATCATTGGAGTTTTAAATGAGATTGATCCTCCCCACATAGTTGCTATCCAAGAAAAGATCTTTATTCCCGTAGGAACAGCAATAATCATAGTAGCCGCTAAGAAATAAGCTTTTGTATCTGTGCTTAGCCCAACAGTATACATATGGTGAGCCCAAACTACAAAACCAACTATTCCAATTGCTACCATTGCATAAGCCATGCCTAAATAACCAAAAACTGGTTTTCTAGAAAATGTTGAAACAATATGACTTATCATTCCAAATCCTGGTAGAATTAAAATATAAACTTCTGGATGGCCAAAGAACCAGAATAAATGTTGAAATAAAACTGGATCTCCTCCTGTTTGAGCTTCAAAAAAGGCGGTTCCAAAGTTCCTGTCAGTTAATAACATTGTTATCGCTCCTGCTAGAACTGGTAAAGACAATAACAATAAAAAAGCTGTAACTAAAATTGACCAAGCAAATAATGGCATCTTATGTAAAGTCATTCCTGGAGTTCTCATATTTAGGATTGTTGTGATAAAATTTACTGCTCCTAAAATTGATGAAGCTCCAGCCAAGTGTAGACTTAAAATCGCTAAATCCATTGCGGGTCCAGGTTGACCAGCTTTTGATGATAAAGGAGGATATATTGTCCATCCACCTCCAACTCCAGTTTGCCCTGGAGGGCCCTCAGCAAAAATTGACAATATCAATAATGTTAATGAAACGGGTAATAACCAAAAAGAAATATTATTCATTCTCGGGAATGCCATATCAGGTGCACCAATCATAATTGGAACAAACCAATTTCCAAAACCACCAATCATGGCTGGCATTACCATAAAGAAAATCATTATCAATCCGTGTCCTGTCACCAACACATTATACAAATGATAATTTCCACCCAAAATTCCATCTCCAGGGTGCATCAATTCCATTCTCATTAAAACTGAAAACGCAGTTCCAATAACTCCTGCAACAATTGCAAAAATTAAATACATTGTTCCTATGTCTTTATGATTTGTAGAATAAGCCCAACGTTTCCAACCTGTTGGTGTATGATGATCGTCGTGTGATGCTGTTTGTGTATACATATTTATTTACTCACTAATTTAAGATTATTATTTTCTATTTCTTCTTTTGCAAATTTTTCTTTAGCTTCAGATAACCAATCTTCATACTCATCTTCAGTCACAACTTTAACAGTAATTGGCATAAATGCATGCTTAATACCACAAAGCTCAGAGCATTGACCATAATAAGTTCCTACTTTTTCAGCTTTAAACCACGTCTCATTAATTCTACCAGGAACAGCATCTCTTTTAACACCAAACGATGGTAAAGCCCAAGCATGTAATACATCATTCGCGGTGATCAAAACTTTTACAACTTTATTTACTGGCACAACAACCTCGTTATCTACTGCTAGAAGTCTAGGTTGATCAGGTCTTAGATCTTTATCTTCAACCATGTAAGATTCAAAAATAATATTTTCATCAGGATATTCATATCCCCAATACCACTGATAACCGATTGCTTTAATTGTTAGATCTGCTTTTGGTATTGCATCTTGTTTGTATAAAATTTTAAATGAGGGAACTGCAATTACAATTAAAATTAAACATGGTATTAGTGTCCATAAAACTTCAACTGCAACGTTGTGAGTTCTTTTAGATGGATTTGGATTTGCTGAAGCTCTAAATCTTACACACGCATATAACATTAAAAATAAAACAAATACACTAATTGCAATTATTATTGGTAATAATAGGTAATCATGAAAAGCAACTATCTCTCTCATTGACTCCGAAGCAGCTTTTTGAAAACCTAATTGCCAGTCAACAGGCTGGTTTGCAAAAGCTTTTAGCGATATGAAAAGCGATGAAAATATAAATAAAATTTTTTTCATTTTTATTAGCTATATAAAGCCCTTTTAAAAAAATTACACTTTAGTTTTCGCGACAATTTATCAATTAATCACATAATTTACGATCGAAATTGCAGATATGACCGCGGTTTCCGACCTTAAAATATTCTCATTAATTTTAACCGGTTGAACGCCCTTAAAAGAGAGAATCTTCTCTCTTTCGGTCTCTGAAAAATCACCCTCTGGACCTATGATTATACAAACAGGTTTATCTGTAAATTTTGATTTATCAACTTTATTAATATTGGAATTTAAATCTGTAAAAATTAGATCCATGGAATTTTTTTTTAAAAAACTATTTAAATCCTGAGCATCTTCAATATTTGGTACATTAATACGATTTGATTGTTCACTAGCTTCAATTACAATTTTTTCTAAGCGATCTTTGTTAATTTTTCTAACCACTGTTCTATCAAATATAATTGGTAAAAATTTTGTAACTCCAAGCTCTGTTGCTTTTTGCAGCATAAAATTCTGATAGTTTGATTTGATAGGAGAAAACGCTAACCATAATTCTTTTGTTATCTCTTTTTGTCTTAGTTGTTTTATTATTTTAAATTCAACAATATTTTTGGATATTCCTAAAATTTTTGCCTCCCACTCTTCTTCTTTATTGAATAATGAGAAAACCTCATTTTCTTTTACTCTCATTACTTTGCTTAAATAATGTGATTGATCCTTATCAAGTTTATCAATCATGTTTGCTGATAAAGTGTCTGAAAAAAATAATCTAATATTACTCATTTGTGTTAAGTTAATTTATGAAAAATATTAAAGCAATAATTTTTGATGCTTATGGCACATTGTTTGATGTCAATTCAGCTGCTGAAAAATGTAAAGATAAAATTGGAGATAAATGGGAGGGTTTTGCAAACTTTTGGAGAACTACTCAACTAGAATACACTTGGCTTAGAAGTTTAATGAAAAGACATAAAGACTTTTGGCAGATTACGGAAGACAGCTTAGATAAATCAATGAAGACCTTTAATATAGACGCTTCAATGAAAAATGAATTATTGAATTTATATAAAGTTCTTTCACCTTTTAAAGAGGTTCCAGAAACTCTTAAAAAATTAAAAGAAAAGAATTTTAAATTAGCTATACTTTCAAATGGAACTCCATCTCTTTTAAAAGAGTTGGTTGAAGGTAATAATTTAGATAAACTGTTTGATGATCTATTTTCAATAGAAGAAGTTGGAATTTATAAACCAGACTCAAAAGTTTATGACTTGCCTATTAAAAAATACAAAATCAAAAGTAATGAAATTGCTTTCTTAAGTGCAAACACATGGGATGTTTCAGGGGGAGGAAATTATGGTTATACTTCTATTTGGGTAAACCGTAATAATAATATCTTTGACAATCTTGATTACAAACCCGATAATCAAGTCAAAAATTTAAGTGAACTTATCGATTTAATTTAAATTAAAAGTGGCGATAAAATGAATAAAGGACAAAGAGCTGGTGAAAGTGCAATCGCAGTGGATGTTGAACAAGGTAAATCTTATTATTGGTGTAGCTGTGGTAAAAGTTCTAAACAACCTTTCTGTGATGGCTCACATAAAGGCACTGAATTTAATCCATTTGTCTATAAAGCTGAGTCGACAAAAAAAATGTTTTTTTGTGCTTGTAAACAAACAAACAATCAACCCTTTTGTGATGGTTCACATAACAAAAAGTAACATTGAAAATTTAGATTTAATAATTACTCTAAAGACATATGACAATTGAAGTTGATAAAATTATTGATCCCATTCCAGCATCAGATGGTGCAGGAGTAAAATTAAAAAGAAGCATTGGTGTAGAACCAAATTATTTTGATCCTTTTTTAATGTTAGATGAATTTGGTTCAGAAAATAGTGAAGATTATATTGCTGGGTTTCCTCCACATCCACATAGAGGAATTGAAACGGTCACTTATATGCTAGCTGGTGACTTTGAGCATGAAGACAGTACTGGTGGAAAAGGTAGAATGACTGCTGGTGATGTTCAGTGGATGAAGACAGGAAGTGGAATTATTCATTCAGAAATGCCTGCTATGAAAGAGGGAAAACTTCATGGATTTCAATTATGGATAAATATGCCAGCAAAATTAAAAATGAGTAAACCAGAATATATTTATATTGATGCAGATAAAATGAGTGTCCACAAAGATGACAATAAGCAAGTAAAAATTATTGCAGGAAAATTTGAAAAAGCTGAAGGTCCAGTTAAAAAGCATAATGTAGAGCCTGTTTATTTTGATGTTGAATTAAATAAAAACAAAGATTTTAAATTTAGTCTTCCCTCTACGCACAATACATTTATCTATCTTATAAAAGGTGAAATTAAAGTTGGTGAAAAAAAACATGAAAAAGTTAAGGATAGTACTTTGATCTTACTATCTAAAGGTGAGAATTTAAAAGTCAGAGCACAAACTGATGCAAAATTCCTAGTTATTTCAGGTAAACCCATAAATGAGGAGATAGCTAGAGGTGGACCATTTGTAATGAACACTAAAGCAGAGATCTTGCAAGCTGTTCAAGATTATCATAATGGTACATTTGTAAAGTAGATAATGAAATCAGTTCAAATAGATAAATTTGGTGGACCAGAAGTTTTGGTTGTTAAAGATGTAGAATTAGGAAAGCCTGGGCCAAAAGAGGTTTTGATTAAAAATTTATCAATTGGTCTTAATTTTATAGATGTATATCATCGAACAGGCCTTTATCCTATCCCTTTGCCGAGTGGTATTGGACTTGAGGCTTGTGGGGTAATTGAAGAAGTTGGTTCTGAAGTAAAATTATTCAAAGTTGGCGATAGAGTTACTCATGCATCAATGCCTATTGGAGCATACTCAGAAAAACAAATAATGCCTGAAGAAAAATTAGTTTCTGTCCCTGATGGAGTTTCTGATGAAGTAGCATCTTGTATTACATTAAAAGGAATTACTGCAGAGTATCTATTGCATAGAGCTTATCCATTAAAAAAAGGTGATAACGTTTTATATCATGCTGCTGCAGGTGGACTTGGTCAAATTTTATGTTCATGGGCCAATGCTTTGGGTGCTGAGGTAATTGGGACTGTTGGCTCAAAAGCTAAAGAGGAAATAGCTAAAAAGAATGGTTGTCATCATGTAATTAATTATTCTGAAAAAAATTTTGTTGAAGAAGTTGAAAAAATTGTTGGTAAAAATGGAATTGATGTAGTCTATGACGGTGTTGGCATCAAAACATTTAAAGGGTCAATTGAAACATTAAAAATTAGAGGGATGATGGTAGCTTTTGGAAATGCATCAGGTTATGTTGATACGATTGATGTCAAAAAAGATATAAATACGAAGGGACTATTTTTTACAAGACCATCTATTGCTCACTATACTGTTAAAAGAGATGAGCTTATAGAGTCAGCTAAAAAAGTTTTTGACGCAATCTTATCAAAAAAGTTCAATGTTGAAATTTCAAAAAAATACTCACTTAAGGATGCTGCTCAAGCACATAAAGATTTAGAAGCAAGATTACTAACAGGTCCAGCAGTAATAATTCCTTAATCTAAATTTACATCCATATCAGACATATGGAGCCTGAGAGCATTAGTTGAAATGTGAATTTCTCGAATAAAAAATAGTATTGAAATAATCATAGATAAACAACAAGAACCAAAAATTATCCGAGCTAAAAAAACTTCATCTAAGTAGAGAGCAAAAACAGTCAACATATTAAACAAAAAACCAAAAGCAGCGAACAAGATAGTCCATCTTAAAAGGGTTATTCTTCCACTTAAATTTATAAACTGTTTTTTCCATTCAGGAGGAATATGTTTTTCATAAACATGTTCATCATGAAGTTGTCTTATAAGAATGCTTAGTGAGTGGAATCTATTACTATAAACTGACATCAACAATGGTATTGCTGGAAACATCAAAGCTGTAACAGTATAGTCAATATTCATACGAATCAGTTTGATTATCAATCTTGCCTTTGTTATTTACAAGTAAAATCTTATGAACCAATTAAATCTTTTTGTAGAACTTACCAGATTAAAAAAACCGATTGGATACATGCTGTTATTTTGGCCATGTGCATGGGGGCTTACAATAGCGTATGATTTTTCATCTGACTTTAAAATTTATTTTTTTTACTTATTACTATTTTTTTTAGGCTCTGTTCTAATGAGATCTGCTGGATGTATAGTAAATGATATTCTTGATAGAAAATATGATAAAAAAGTATTCAGAACTAAAGATAGACCAATAGCTTCAGGAAAAATATCTGTTAAACTTGCATTATTTTATTCTGCACTTCTATGTTTTATTGCTTTTTTGATCTTGGTAAATTTTAATTTATTTACCATAATTATTGCGTTAGCTTCGATGCCTTTGGCTTTTACATATCCACTAATGAAAAGATTAACTTATTGGCCACAACTATTTTTAGGAATTACATTTAATTATGGTTTAATATTAGGTTGGACTTCAGTTAATACAGAAATAAATTTATTGCCACTCATATTCTATGGTGGAGCCATATTTTGGACACTTGGATACGACACTATTTATGGGTTTCAAGATATTAAAGATGATGAAATTATTGGATTAAAATCGACATCGATAAAATTTAAATCAAATCCAATTATTTTTTTATATTTATGTTACACATTTTTTTTATTAAGCTTAATTTTAGTAGGTTATATAAATGAATTTAGTAAGTTTTATTTTATTTTTTTATTAGTAGTCATTTACCACATGTATTTTTTTCAATTAAGAAAATTTAGACCCAATGACCCCTCGGTTTGTCTTGAAATATTTAAATCAAATAATTTTCTTGGGGCTTTGGTTTTACTCTTATTATTTATAGGGAAGTTCAATTAATGTCGAATATTCAAATTTTAAAAAGACTTTACAAGGATTACACAAAGAAACATTTAAAAAAAATAATTTTTGCATTACTGCTTTCAGTTGCTGTTGCTGCAAGCACATCTTCGATAGCATATCTATTAGATCCTGCAATAAAAGAAATATTTATTAAAAAAGATCAAACGATGCTTTTAATAATTCCAATTCTAATAGTAATAGCTTTTGTAACTAAAGGATTGTCTTTATATTTAGCAAAAACTACTATGATCGGAGTTTCTGAAGAAGTAAGAAAAGATGTTCAAGTGCAAATTTTAAATAATTTAATTGATGCTGATACAAAACGAATTGACAGCAGGCACACTGGAACATTCATGTCTAACGTTACAAATGATGTAGCGCATTTAACAAATTTAATTAGCACTGCAATTTTGAATACTTTTAAAGATACCTTAACTTTAATTGGTTTATTAGGTGTAATGTTTTATCAAAATTGGGAGTTATCACTTGTTTCTATCATCATGATACCTTTGGCATCTTTTGCAGCTAGATCTTTGGGAAAAAGAATAAGTAAAGTTTCTTTTGAACAAATGGAATGGGCAGGAGTATTAAATTCTTATTTAATAGATATGTTTAAAAATCATAAATTAATCAAAATTTTTCAAAAAGAAATTTATGAAAAAAATAGAGCAGAAGTTTTCTTAAATAAAGTAAAAGAAAAAGGAAAAAAAATGGCGATTGTTTTTGTTAGAGCATCTCCAATTATGGAAATAATGACTGGAATAATGATAGCTATATTAATTTACTATTCTGGAAGACTAGTAATGAATAATGAAATAGAAATGAGTAACTTTTTTTCTTTTTTAGCTGCTATGATGCTTGCTTATCAACCAGTTAGATCATTAGCCACACTAAATATTGTTATAAATCAAGGATTAACTTCAGCTAAAAGGATACTTCCAGTTATTGATGAAAAATCAAAACTAAAAAGCAGCAAAGATGATAAGGGGTTGAACTTAAAAAATGGTGATATTGAATTTAAGAATATCGAGTTTTCTTACAATAATGATAATGAAAATAATGAAACCAAAAAAATTATAACCTTAAAGAATATTAATTTAAAAATGATGGGTGGAAAAATGACATCATTAGTCGGTCATAGTGGTAGTGGTAAATCTACAATACTCAATTTGATACCAAGAATTTATGATGCAGACATTGGAGAGATAACTATCGATAGCCAATCAATTTATAAAACTAAGCTTAAATCTTTAAGAAATAATATTTCTTTTGTTAGTCAAGATACAAATTTATTTGATGATACAATTAAAAATAACATTGCCTATGCGGATATGGATGCTACCGATGAAGAAATATATAAGGCCGCTGAACTTTCTTATGCCTCAGAATTTATTGACAAATTAGAAAATAAATATGACACAAAAATTGGTGAAAATGGAATAAGATTATCAGGAGGTGAAAAACAAAGATTGTCAATAGCTAGAGCTATATTAAAAAAAAGTAAAATAATATTATTAGATGAGGCAACATCATCATTAGACGCTGAAACTGAGGATAAAATTCAAAAAGCAATAAGTTTCCTCACAAAAGATAGAACAACAATCGTAATTGCTCATAGATTGTCCACTATATTAAATTCTCATAAAATTTATGTAATAGACTCTGGGAATGTTGTTGCAGAAGGTAACCACCAAGAATTGATGGAAGCTTCACCAATTTATAAAAACTTTTATAATAAACAAATTAGAGTTTAATGTTTTTTATTTATAAGGTTTTAATAAATATAATATTTCTTTTTTCCCCTATCATAATAATAATCAGACTTATAACGCGTAAAGAAAATACTAAAAGATTTATAGAAAAATTTGGTTTCTTTACCAAAAAAAGAGCTTCTGGAAAATTGATTTGGTTTCATGGTGCAAGCGTAGGCGAAGTTCAAAGTATTATACCATTGATAGAAAAGCTTGAGAAAGATAAAAAAATAAATCAAATTTTAATAACATCAAACACTCTTAGCTCATCTTTTATCATAAATAAATTAAATCTTCGAAAAACTATTCATCAATTTTTTCCAATTGATTGTAATTATATATCATCTAAATTTTTGAATTACTGGAAACCTACAAAAGCTTTTTTTGTTGATTCAGAGATTTGGCCAAATACTATTAACAATTTATTTAATAAAAAAATTCCAATCATACTTCTAAATGGCCGAATAACAAAAAAAACTTACAATAGGTGGACGAAATTTCCAAATTTTTCAAAATTTATTTTTAGTAAGTTTAGTCTTTGTTTGTCTGCTAGTAATGAATCAAAAAAATTTCTTAAAAAACTTGGTGCAAATAATGTAAAGTTTTTTGGTAATTTAAAATTTAGTCAATCAGAAAATCAGATTGTTAAGGTAGATAAAAATTTAAGAAAATTTCTTTTAAAAAAATATTCTTGGTGTGCTTCGAGCACTCATTACAATGAAGAAAAATTTTGTGGACTCACACACCTAGAGCTAAAGAAAAAATATAAAAATCTTTTGACAATAATTATTCCAAGACATGTAGATAGAGTTGATCAAATTAAATCTGATTTAAATAATCTTAACCTAAATGTTCATTTAGATCATTCTAAAAATAAAATTAAACCTGACACGGACATATATTTAGTTAATTCTTATGGAAAAACTAAATCTATTTTTAAAATATGCAAAAACATATTTCTTGGAGGTTCATTAATTAATCATGGAGGTCAAAACCCTTTGGAGGCAGCAAGATATGGTTGCCGTATTTTTCATGGTCCCCATATCTCAAATTTCAAGGAAATTTATGGGCATCTTCAAAAAAAAAATATATCTTACCTGGTTAAAAACCAAAATCATTTTACTAATTTACTTCAAAAAAAACTTTATAAAAAAAACTATTCAAGAAAATCAATTAAATATTTGAATTCGGAAGGGACAAAAGTTTTAAATAAAATTTTTAATGAGATTTGTTAATATTTGTTAATGAAATTTAAAAAACCTAAATTTTGGGATTATAAAAAACCTAGTCTTATTGCTTATTTACTCGCTCCATTAAATTTCATTTTTAAAATTAATAATATTATTTTAAATAACAAATCAAAAAAAAAATATCAAAATATTAAAACAATCTGTGTTGGAAATATTTATATCGGCGGTACAGGCAAAACACCAACTGTAATAAAATTATACGAAATTTTTAAAAATACTAAATTAAAAGTTTCTACAGCTAAAAAATTTTACTCAGATCAAAAAGATGAACATGTTATTCTTGAAAATAGATCTGAATTTATTACTTCAGATAATAGAAAAAAAGTTATTCAAAAAGCAATCAAAGAGAATTATGAATTATTGATTTTTGATGACGGACTCCAAGATAAACAAATTGATTATGATTTTAAATTAGTATGTTTTGACAGTAAAAACTGGATTGGCAATGGTTTATTAATACCATCAGGTCCTATGAGAGAAACAATTGATAGTTTAAAAAAATATGATGCAGTAATTATTAAGAATATTGACAAAAAATCTGGTCAAAATGAGATCTACAAATCTATCAATAAAGTAAATCCAAAAATTAAAATATTTAATTCTTTTTTTAAAATAAAAAACAAGGATGAGTTTAATTTAAATGATAAATTTTTAATATTTTCAGGTATAGGAAATAATAATAGTTTTAAAGAAATATTGATTAAAAATAATTTTAATGTAGTTAAAGAAATTGTATTTCCAGATCACTTTAATTATAAAACTCATGACGTTTTAAATTTAGTAAAAGTTGCTGAAAATAAAAATTTAAAAATTATTACAACAGAAAAAGATTATGTTAAAATTCCAAAAAATTTAAGAGCAAAAATCAATTTTATCAAAATAGATTTAGAAATATTAGAACAAAAACAGTTAACAGAATTAATTAAGTCAAAGATCAATGAAATCAATTAAATATACTTTTGAATTCATAACTATCATTTTGTTTTTTTTAATATTTAAAATTGTCGGATTAAAAATATCCCGAAATATTTCAGGTTTTATATTTAAAAATTTAGGGTCATTATTTAGATCAAAGAAAACTTCTTATACCAATTTATCTTTAGCCTTTCCCAAATTTAATGAAATTCAGAAAAATAAAATTCTAGACAATATGTGGATAAATTATGGGAAAATTTTTGCTGAATATATGTTTATAGAAAAATTTAGAACATCACCAAAATTTTCAAATCAAATAATCGTTGAAAATCAAGATGAGCTTGAAAAAATTAAATCTTCTAATAAGCCAGTAATATTTGTCTCTGGACATTTTAATAACTTTGAATTGATGGCAATGCATTTAGAAAAATCTGGTATTGATGTAGCTGCTGTTTATAGGCCATTAAACAATTCATTCCTTAATCCAATTATGGAGAAAATTAGAAGAAAATATATTTGTAAAAAACAAATTAAAAAAGGAATCACTGGCACAAAAGAACTATTAAAAGAATTTAAGAAAGGGACATCGATAGCACTAATGATTGATCAAAGAGTTTCAGAGGGAGTGGAAAGTGATTTATTTGGAAAAAAAGCTTTTACAACTACAATTCCTGCACAATTTATTAAAAAGTTTGATGTTGCTGTCGTACCTATTTACATAGAAAGGTTAATTGATAACAAATTTAAATTAAAGATCTTTGAAAATATTAAATTTTCAAAAGATGATTCTATTGATAAAATTACATCAAAATTAAATAAAATTTTAGAAAAGATGATAATGACTAATCCTGATCAATGGATTTGGACACACGGTAGATGGAAAATTTAATTTAGTATTTAACACTCTCTTTCTTTTTTTAAATGGGCTTCTTTATATGAATAATAAGCCTCTTGATCATTTACATTCCAATAATTTAATTTATCAAGTGGGATTTGTTTGCCAGATATTGCACACAAAACATAATCTCCTTTTTCAATAATTTTAAAGTTATTTGGTAAATATTTTAATTTAGCTAATTTTTTCATTATTTTTAGTTTATATATATTTATATGAAGATAGGAATAATTGGAAGTGGGGGTAGAGAGCACGCTATTAGTGTTTTTTTAAAATCATCAAACAAAGTGGATAAAATTTATTGTTTTCCAGGGAACGCTGGGACAAGTTTTATAGCAGAAAATATTAATATAAATTTGAGTAATTTTGAGGAAATTAAAGAAAAAATTAAAAATCTTAAAATAGATATTGTTGTGATAGGGCCAGAAAAGCCTTTAGTAGATGGAATTGTTGATTTTTTAGAAAAAAATCAAATTAAAGTATTTGGCCCCAATAAAATTGCATCTCAATTAGAGGGCTCAAAAATATTTACAAAGAAACTCTGTGAGAAATATAAGATACCAACTGCCAATTTTGGTGTTTTTGAAAATAAAGAGGAAAGTTTTAATTTTTTAAAAAAATGTAAATTCCCAATAGTTGTTAAAGCTGATGGTTTAGCTTCAGGAAAAGGTGTTTATATTTGTGATACTTTAGAGCAGTCTAAGATAGCTGTAGATGAAATTTTTAATGGAAAATTTGGAGAAGCTAAAGAAATTTTAATAGAAGAGTTTTTGAAAGGTGAGGAAATGAGTTTTTTTATAATTTCTGATGGTAAAACTTACAAAAAATTTGGATCTGCACAAGATCATAAAAGAGTATTAGAGGGTGATAAGGGTAAAAATACAGGTGGCATGGGTGCATACTCACCATCTCGTCTCGAAAATGAGGAATTAGATAAAAAAATAATAGAGAGAATAATTGACCCAACATTAAAAGGTTTAAAAGATTTGAATACAAACTTTAAAGGTTTTTTATACGCAGGACTAATGATTGTTGATAATGATCCTTACCTTATTGAGTATAATGTAAGAATGGGTGACCCAGAGTGTCAAACTATTCTGCCAAGAGTAGAAACAGATTTTGCAGATATCATTTATGCATGTGTAAATCAAAATCTAAGTTCTATAGATATTAAGTTATCTAATAAAAAAAGTATCTGTATTGTACTTTGCTCAAAAGGATATCCTGATAAATTTGAAAATAACATTAAAATAAAAGCTATTGATCAAATAAAACTTCAAAAAGATAATTACATTTTTCACGCAGGTACAAAAATAGATAATTCAGTAATCTACTCAAATGGTGGACGAGTACTTAACTTTGTAATTAAGTCTATAAATCTAAAGGAAAGTAGAGATCAAGCAATAAATTTAATAAAGGCATTAAATTGGAAAAATGGATTTTTTAGAAAAGATATTGGTTATAAAATAATCGAACAATGAGAATTATTTCAGGTAAGTTTAAGGGAAAAAAATTATTTTTACCCTCGGATAAAAATACACGTCCATTAAAAGATATGGTAAAAGAATCTATATTTAACCTTCTGGAGCATTCAAATAAATTTAGCTTAAGTTTATCTCATTCTTCTGTTTTAGATTTATTCTCTGGTTGTGGCTCTTTTGGGATTGAATGTATTTCGAGAGGATCGAAAAATGTTTATTTTTTTGAAAATTATCTAAAAGCGTTAAAAATTTTAAAAAAAAATTTATCAAAACTTGCTCAAAATCAAAACTATAAAATATTTGAAGGCGATTGCTTTACTTTTTTCAACTCAAAGAAAACTATAGAAAAAAAATTTGATTTAATTTTTATTGATCCACCATATAAAGAATTAAGAGTAAATGACCTAATTGAAAAAATTATTGAAAAAAGAGTACTCAGTAAAAAAGGGTTATTTATAATCCATAGACATAAAAAAGATAAATTGCCAATAACAGAAAAAATAAATATTTTAGATGTGCGGACTTATGGGATTTCAAAGGTCTACATTGCTAACTAAGAATTAACCAAAATTTTGTTTGTTTCTTTTTTAATTAGTTCTACTGCTGGTTGATCATATGGATTTATCCTCAATGCTTTTGCTATCAAAATAGTTTCTACAACAAAAAAAGTGAACAATTCACCAAGGGTTTCCTCTTTTCTAGTTTTAAGAAAAAAACTTCTGAATGGTATCTTTTTTTTTTTAAATACCTTTTGAGTTGCTAAAATCTTGGAGTCTAAAATATCTTGTAAATTTTTATTCATTAAAAAATTTTTCGATTTCAAAATTGTCTCCTTATTTATCCCTGGAGAAATTTTATCAGCACTACTAAAAAAGGTATAAAAGTTGTTTTTTTGACCATCCAAGTATAACTGCATTAAACTGTGATTGTCTTTTGGCATAGTTGAAATAATTGGGAAAATTCCTTTACCCTTTTTTCCTATACTCTCTGCTAGAAGTTGTTGATACCATTTTAAAAAATTATCTAAACTTTCATCATAATTTAAAATTACTGCATTAGATTTTTTTTTGTTTACTAGTTCCACAATGTTGGTGACGTTGCTTATAACCGCGTTAAAAAAGTATCTATTTTTTAATAAGTTGTTAAATTGTTTGAATTTTTTTTCATTTAATCCCATTAATTCTGCTGGTAGCATTCCGACTTCTGACAAAACTGAATATCTTCCACCTATGAAGTTATTATGATCAATTATCTCACTTTTTAATTTAATACCTATATTTCTTAGGTAGCTTGTTTTATTTTCGGTGATTACAATATTCTGATCTTTTTTTGATATATAAATATTGGAATTTACTATTGTCTCTAAAGTATTTCCAGATTTTGAAATGATTAAATTTAAATAATTTTTTTTTGTAGGAAATTTTTTCTTTTGTAAATTTGATAAAAAATAAAAATCTTTTTTTATTTTATACTTTAAAAAATCATAAATAGCGTTAGCTCCTAAAGACGAGCCTCCCATTCCAAAAATTCTTATGTCCTTGTACTTGCGAAATTTTGCAATTTTTTTTTTTGTATAACTATAATTATAGTTATTTTTTAATGACTTAATAATTTCATTTTTAGAAACTATAAGTTGTTTAAAATATTTTCTTAGAATTTTATTATTTTTTTTTCTTTGAAAATCTTTTAAAAAAAAATTTTTAGTTATCATTCTTATTTAATCTTATCCAAAATACTTTTTTTTAAATCAGATTTTTGATCAACTTCATTATCTTTATTTTCAACATTTTTGGAATTTTCTTTATTGAAAACACCATCAAGAACCAATTTTTCTTTCTCATTATCCTGATTTTTAATCTGTTCTTTTGGCTCTGGTAATTTTGAAAAGTCGGGTGGTAAAATTAAGGGATCTTTTTTTTCTATTAAAAATTCTTCACCAGAAGTAGATTTTTTTTTTAATTTAAATCCCTCACATGAGTAAATAAAAAAACTAACAATTAGAATAACTAAAATATTTTTAATAATTTTCATTTTTTCTGTTTTTTGAGCCTAATATTTCAATACAAATTAAGAATACTATACCTAAAGTAATAAATATATCAGCAACGTTAAATATAAACCAATGATAATTATTGAAATGTATATCTATAAAATCTGGCACAGCAGAGTAATAAATCCTGTCATAAATATTGCCAATTGACCCCCCAATTATCAAAAGAAAGCTAATTTTTTCAAATCCTTTTGATTTTAACATTAACCAAACAATTATTAATATTATTAAAAATATAATTATTGTAAGCAAATTGTAATAAAACTTTTCATCAAAAGAAAATAAACCAAAAGCAATACCTTCATTCCAAATCAAATTAAAATTTAAAAAGGATGTAATACTAATGCCATATTGTTCATAAGTTTCTGAAGAGCTAATAATCATTAATTTACTTATTCGATCAATTAAAAAAATAAAAATGATAATAGAAAAATCTACTAAATGTTTTTTTAACATTTTATTTACAATTTGTGTCTTTCACAGGGTGTGATGCTAATTTTCCAACATACTGGACATTTTTCACCCATTGCTTTCATTGTCTCTGCAATTACTTCATTTGTATCACTATTCTCAATTTTGACTGAAGAAGTTATACAAAGTTCTGAAAGGTCAATATTTTTCAAAAATTTTTGGTTCTCACTATTTAGTTTTACTATTAATGCAGCTTCTAAACTAGATCCAATATCTTTACTTGCTCGTTTTTGCTCAATACTAAGATTACAAATATCTCTTATTTTGATTAATTGTACCCATTTTGAATTTAGGTTCGAATTATCAAATTTTTTAGGAAAATTTAAAAATTTTTCAAGATGAATACTTTTTTTGTTTTTTGAAATAAGTTGATAAATCTCCTCAGTTGTAAAAGATAATATTGGAGCAAACCATCTTAATAAAGAGTTAAGAATAACGTTTAGCAATACAAGAGTAGATTTTCTTTTTTCAGAATTTATTGGATCACAGTACAAAGTATCTTTTCTTATATCAAAATAAAAAGCAGATAGATCTACAGTGCAAAAATTCAATAATTCTTTATACAGATTATGGAAATCATAATCTTTGAAATACTTGTTAAATTTAGAATTTAAATTGTAAATTTTATGAAGCATAAATTGCTCTAATTCAGGTAAATTCTCAATTCTAATTTTTTCTAAATCTATTTGTTCAAAATTATCATTAAGATTTCCAAGTAAATATCTAAATGTATTTCTTATTTTTCTGTAAGACTCAGCATGCTGATCTAATATTGAGTAGTCTATTCGAAGATCCTCAGCATAATTTGAGGAAGCAACCCAAATTCTAAGTATATCTGCTCCATATTTTTTGAGAATATCTTCAGGAGCAATTACGTTTCCTAAAGATTTTGACATTTTTAAACCTTTGCCATCAACTACAAAACCATGAGAAAGAATAGACTCAAAAGGTGCACGATCTCTAGTTCCACAAGACTCTAAAAGAGACGAATGAAACCACCCCCTGTGTTGATCAGAGCCCTCGAGATACATGGATGCCGGCCACTTTAAATCTTTTCTTTTTTCCAATACAAATGAGTGTGTAGATCCACTATCAAACCACACTTCTACAATATCGCTTAACTTTTCAAAATCTTCAGCTTTATATTTTTTTCCAAGAAATTTTTGTGGATCATCCGAAAACCAACAATCAGATCCTTCTTTTTCATAAATTTTCGCAATATTATCAAAAACCTCATCATCAACCAAAATTTCACCTGTCTTCTTGTTTAAAAAAATAGGTAATGGAACTCCCCATACTCTTTGTCTTGAAACACACCAGTCGGGTCTTGTTTCAATCATCGATTTTAATCTTTCTTTTCCCTTACTGGGATAAAAAGTTGTTTCATCAATTGCCTTTAAAGCTTTAGTTCTTAGTTTATGACTATCCATAGAAATAAACCATTGAGGTGTTGCTCTGTGAACTAATGGTGCTTTGGACCTCCATGAATGAGGATAAGAATGAACAAGTTCGCCGCTTGATAATAATTTTTTTTGGTCTCTTAATTTTTCAATCACAATAGAATTAGATTTGAAAATATGTAACCCTTCAAAAAGTGCTACATTTTTTGTATATCTTCCATCACCATCAACTGTTTCAATTGCTTTAATTCCGTTATTCATACACAAATTAAAATCATCAGGACCATGACTTGGCGCACAATGAACAATTCCAGTACCCTGTTCTGTAGTAACAAAACGTGCTTCCAGCATAGGTATGTCATATTCATAACCAAGTTTGAAAAAAGGATGATTACAAATTGTTCCTTTTAGATCTTTACCTTTAAAATTTTTTAGTTTTTTGAAACTTTGAATTTTGGTATCTTTTACAACCGTATCAATTAATGCGTCTGCAATAACAATTTTTTTATTTTTAAAGTCTCCGTCGTCATTTACTTCAATTAATAAATAATCTAGACTTTCATTGTAAGCCAAGGCTTTGTTAGCTGGAATAGTCCATGGGGTGGTTGTCCAAATTACTATTTCACTATCTTTTAATTCTTTTATATTTGATAATTTAACTGGAAATGATGCATAGATAGTATCTGACTTATGATCTTGGTACTCAACTTCTGCATCAGCTAAAGCTGTTTTTTCAACAGTAGACCATAAAACAGGTTTAAAACCTCTATACAAACTTCCTTCTTTTAAAAATTTACCTAGTTCTCTTACTATTTGAGCTTCAGCATCAAAACTCATTGTAGAATAATAATTATCCCAATCTCCTACAACTCCTAACCTTTTAAATTGATCTTTATGAATATCTATCCATTTTTCTGCAAAAGCTCTGCATTCTTTTCTAAACTCAACGATTGGAACTTCATTTTTGTTTTTTTTATTTTTTTTATATTGCTCTTCAATTTTCCATTCTATTGGCAATCCATGACAATCCCATCCTGGAACATAGACTGAATCTTTTCCATCCATTTGATGAAATCTTACAATTATATCTTTTAAAATTTTATTTAAAGCTGTTCCCATGTGTATATTCCCATTCGCATATGGAGGACCATCATGAAGAACAAATTTTTCTTCTCCTTTTCTCGATTTTCTCAATTCATCATAAAGATTTATGTTTTGCCAAAGTTTCAAAATTTCAGGTTCTCGTGTTGGCAAATTTGCTTTCATCGAAAAAGCAGTTTTAGGAAGATTTATTTGAGATTTGCTCATTTTATTTTTTTGCTATTAATAAGTCAGTTTTAATTTGTTTTCTAAGTTGGTCGACATTTTTAAATTTTTTTTCTTTTCTTATAAATTTTTTAAATTCTACTGTTAAATACTTATTATAAAGATTTCCAGAAAAATTAAATAAATGAACTTCCAATAATATTTTTTTTCCATTAAATGTTGGTCGATAGCCTAAATTTGCTATCCCTTTTATGTAATTGTTTTTGCCATATCTTTTTGCTTTTACTGCATATACACCTGGGCAGGCTAAAATATAATCTTTAATATCAATGTTTGCCGTCGGGAAACCGATTTTTTTTCCTAGCTGTCTTCCTTTTTGAACCTTTCCAACAATTGACCAATTTCTATTAAGAATTTTATTGGCTTTTTCTAATTTTCCTTTTTGTAAAAGTTTCCTAACCAACGATGAAGATGCTATTTTCTTATTGGTTAACAGTGGTTGTGGTTTAATTACCTTATAACCACACATGCTTTCAAATTTAATCAACTGTCTAACGTCACCTTCTCTCTTATTGCCAAATCTAAAATTATTGCTTACAAAAATGAATTTTGGTTTTAGCTTTTTACCTAATATTTCTTTAATGAAAGTTATAGATTTTATTTTTGAGAATTTTCGATCAAACTTTTTTATTATCAAAAAATCTACATTAAGATTTTTCAGATTATCAATTTTTTGCTGCAAATTAGAGATCCTAAAATTATCTAAATTCTTATTAAAAAACATTTTTGGCATTGGTTCAAAAGTTAACACACCAATTTTTGAGGAATATTTTTTTTTATATTTCTTAGCCAATGAGAATAATTTTTGATGTCCTCTGTGAACTCCATCAAAATTGCCAATCAATATAATTGAGTTTTTGTATCTTGGATTGATCTTAAAATTTTTATATATTCTTTTTGATTTTACCATTTCAATTCTGATTGAATATAATTACAAATTGCTTCATAAGATTTTGCAACTTTTTCAATTCCTTTTTCTTTAATCTCATCCTTATGAATTCCATTTGAAATTATCAAAGAATCATAATTTAAAAGGTTCGCTCCTTTTATATCAGTATTTAAATTATCACCTATGGAGAGAATTTTCTTATTTTTGTTATAAATAGATTGATTATAAACTTCAGGATAAGGTTTTCCAAAGTAAACAACTTCTCCACCCATTTTTTCAAAAACCATTGCAACAGAACCAGCACAAAATTCTCTAGTGTTTCCTCTGTCCACAATTAGATCAGGATTTGTGCAAATCATTTTTTTTTTTATATTTTTTTCAAGCAAACTTTTATAATAATTTAAGTCTTCATTGTGATCATCAAACAATCCAGTACATAAAATATATTCGCTTTTTTCAATATTATCTAATTTCATTTTTTCAAAGTCTTTAAATAAATCGAAATCTCTTGGAGGACCAACGTGAAAAAAATTTTTATTAATCAAATTTTTCTTTAAATAAATGAGAGCTGCCTCGCCAGAAGTAAAAACATGGTCTCTGATTTCTTTCTCCATGCCTAGTTTTTCTAAAAAAGATTTAACTGCATGGTTGGGTCTAGGTGCATTTGTAAGTAAAATATAGTCCTTTCTTTTTTTATTGATTTCTTTGAGAGCTTTTATCGCTTCAAGGTGTAGAGTAACCCCATTATGGACCACCCCCCATAAGTCAACATAAAATAGCTGATAATTGTCTGCTATAGAACTTAGACCCTCATTATCTAAATTTTTAGTCATGAAATTAATCTATAAACCATAAAACCTACAAATTCCCTTATTTTTTAACCAACTAATTTTTAACTATATCTTGAAATAGTAAAGCCAGTCTCTATATGAAGACCATATTAATAAGGAGAATTTATGAAATTTAGACCGTTACACGATAGAGTTTTAATAGAAGTTTTAGATAGCAGTGAAAAAACTGCTGGTGGAATAATCATACCTGATACAGCGCAGGAAAAACCTCAAGAAGGCAAAGTAGTTGCAGTTGGTGGTGGCGCAAAAACTGAAGACGGCAAAACGATACCAATGGATGTAAAAGTTGGAGATAAAGTTTTATTTGGCAAATGGTCAGGAACTGAAGTTAAAATTGATGGCAAAGAATACAGCATAATGAAAGAATCAGACATTATGGGTATCTCAAGCAAGTAATTTAATTTAAAAGGAGAAAATAAAATGGCAAAAGTAGTAAAATTTGATGCAGAAGCAAGAGCAGCAATGATTAGAGGAGTAAACATCCTAGCTGATACGGTTAAAGTTACATTAGGACCAAAAGGAAGAAATGTAGTTATGGATAAATCTTACGGTGCTCCGAGAATTACAAAAGACGGTGTATCTGTTGCAAAAGAAATTGATCTAGAAGATAAATTTGAAAACATGGGTGCTCAAATGGTTAAAGAGGTTGCTAGCAAAACTAATGATGAGGCTGGTGATGGAACAACAACTGCAACTATACTTGCACAAGCTATTGTGAAAGAAGGTGTAAAATATGTTACTGCGGGTATGAACCCTATGGATGTAAAAAGAGGAATTGATGCTGCAGTGGAAGTTGTTAAACAAAATTTAGTATCTTCAGCTAAAAAGGTAAAAGATAGTGACGAGATAGCTCAAGTTGGAACAATTTCTGCAAATGGTGATAAAGAAATCGGTACTATGATTTCTAAAGCAATGCAAAAAGTTGGTAACGAGGGTGTTATCACGGTTGAGGAAAACAAAGGAATTGAAACAGAATTAGATGTTGTTGAAGGTATGCAGTTTGATAGAGGATATTTGTCTCCATACTTTATTACGAATAGTGATAAGATGACAACTGAATTAGAAAATCCTTTCATTCTATTACACGAAAAAAAATTAACAAATCTACAACCAATGGTACCTCTTTTAGAGGCAGTTGTTCAAGCTGGAAGACCATTAATGATTATTTCTGAAGATGTTGAGGGTGAAGCATTAGCTACTTTAGTAGTAAATAAATTAAGAGGTGGTTTAAAAGTTGTAGCTGTAAAAGCACCAGGATTTGGTGACAGAAGAAAAGCTATGCTTGAGGACATTGCAATTCTTACTGGTGGTTCAGTTATTTCTGAGGACTTAGGAATTAAACTTGAAAATGTTAAACTTGACGATCTTGGTTCTTGTAAAAAAATTAAAGTCGATAAAGATAATAGCACTATAGTTAATGGTTCTGGAAAGAAATCAGACATAGAAGCAAGATGTTCTTCAATCAAACAACAAATTGATGAAACCACTTCAGACTACGACAAAGAAAAACTTCAAGAAAGACTTGCTAAACTAGCAGGTGGTGTTGCAGTGATTAAAGTCGGTGGTGCAACAGAAGTTGAAGTAAAAGAAAGAAAAGACAGAGTTGAAGATGCATTAAATGCAACAAGAGCTGCCGTTGAGGAAGGTATTGTGACTGGTGGTGGTTGTGCATTATTATATGCTGCTCAAGACCTTGATAAAGTTAAAGCTAAAGGTGAAGACCAAAAAGCTGGTGTTGATTTAGTAAGAAGAGCATTAGAAGCTCCTATAAGACAAATTACAAAAAATGCTGGTGTAGACGGATCGGTAGTTGTTGGTAAGCTTTTAGAACAGAATAAAAAGACACATGGATATGATGCACAAAATGAGGAGTATTGTGACATGTTCGCTAAAGGTATTATTGATCCTGTAAAAGTTGTTAGAACTGCTTTACAGGATGCGGCGTCTATTTCAGGATTATTGGTAACAACTGAAGCAATGATAGCTGATAAACCAGATGATAAAGATGCTGGTGGTGCTCCTGCTATGCCTGGTGGAATGGGTGGTATGGGAGGAATGGGTGGCATGGGTGGCATGGGAATGTAACAATCCCAACCCAATTAAATATTCAAAAAGGGCAGTTTTTACTGCCCTTTTTTTTTATAACAATTAAAATAACATTATGTCCAAACGATACAGTGGTAAATCTTTTAAAGACTCGAGTGTAAGTAAAAAACCAAAATTAAGTTTAAAAGAAAAAAGAAAATTAAAAAGAGAAAAATCTAAAAAGTCCTAAAGTTTTTTCTTTTTTTATCATGCTTTTTATAGACAAATTGTCTAGGTCTATTGCTTCTATTTTTAAATTTCCTCTTACCTTTAAAACTATAACTTTCTCTTTCCCCGCTTGAAGAGGAGGTTTCTAATGGTTTTTTACCAAAATATTTAGGGTTGTTAGTAAATCCTTCTGATTTTGTATGTTTCTTTTTAAAATATTTCTTTTCTTCATTTTTTTTTCCCCTATCTCGTTTTCTTTTTCCAAACGCTTTTTTTTTATCTTTAAAATTAAGTTTTTTATCTTCTCTAAATTTTCTTTTTTTATTATTTGGCCTCTTTTTTCCCCTTTTGATTTTTAAATTCTTTCTTGAACCACCATAAATAGATTTAAAACTCGGATCTATCAATTTATTAATAGAATTCCACATCAATTTATCATCTGGTGTTAGAAAAGTTAAAGCAGACCCCTCTGATCCTGCTCTAGCAGTCCTCCCAATTCTGTGCACATAATCCTCTGGAACTTGTGGCAAATCGTAATTAATTACGTGTTGAATTAGTGGAATATCAAGACCTCTTGCTGCTACATCAGTTGCAATTAAAATTCTTTTCAAACCTTTTCTAAAAGAGTTAATTACACGATCTCTTTTACTTTGACGAAGATCTCCATGAATTGTATCTGCAGAATGACCTTCTTCTTTAAGACGCTTTACCATCTTATCGGCGTTCCTTTTGGTTTTAACAAAAACTAAAATAGATCCTTTTCTTAATAAAAATTGATCTATTAATTGGTCATACTTATTTTCTTTAAAAACTTGAAGAGTCTCTTGCTTAATTTTAGCAACTGGTATTGAAGTAGATCCAGTAGATATTCTCTCAGGTCTATTTAAATATCTCTCTGAAATTCTTAATATGTTTTGAGGTAAGGTTGCTGAGAATAATAATGTTTGATGATTTTTAGGAACAAATTTTAAAACCATTTCAATTTGTGGACTGAAGCCCATATCAAGCATTCTGTCAGTTTCATCTAAAACTAAATACTTTGTTGCTGATAAGTCTAGACTTCTCCTTTTTAAATGATCATTAATTCTACCGGGTGTACCAACTATAATTCTAGACCTATTACCCAGTTGCCTAAGTTGTTTTTGCATAGACTCTCCGCCGATTAGCAAAGCTGTTTTGATATTGATCTTGTCACTTATGATACTTTTAATTGCTTCCATTACCTGTGAGGCCAGTTCTCTTGTCGGACACATAACCAGCGCGAAAGCATCTTTATCTAAAATCAATTTATTAATTAAAGGTATGCTAAACGCTAATGTTTTACCTGTCCCTGTTTGGGCAGTACCTAGAATATCTTTGCCCTCTAATGCTACTGGAATAGCCATGCCCTGAATAGGTGTTGGTTTGATAAAATTCATTTTAGATAATGAGTGTTTTAAAGACTCTTCTATTTTTATTGATCTAAAATTTTCCATTTGATGATAAAAATCTATTTTGAAATTTAGTTGTTGATTATTTATTGCCTTTGATTTTATTGCGATATCTATATGTTTTTAAAACAATCACAAGAAATGAATTTTTTATTAAGCCTTATTTATCCAATAAATATTGACCTTTTTTAAGTTTTCAAATTAAGGAATTAATGTATAAGAACCAGAATTTATGAATAATAATATTAGAAACATCACTATAATTGCTCATGTTGACCACGGCAAAACTACTTTGATTGATAATTTAATGAAACAAAGTGGATCATTTAGAGAAAATGAAATTGTTGATGAAAGATTAATGGATTCTGGTGAGCTTGAAAAGGAAAGAGGAATTACAATTTTAGCTAAACCAGCATCAATTAATTGGAAAAACTCAAGAATTAATATCATAGATACCCCTGGTCACAGAGACTTTGCTGCTGAGGTAGAAAGAGTGCTGAGTATGGCTGATGGAGCCTTATTGCTTATAGATTCAGCTGAAGGAGTAATGCCCCAAACAAAATTTGTATTATCAAAAGCTTTAAAACAAGGTTTAAAACCAATTGTCGTTATAAATAAATTAGATAAATCTGACCAAAGAGCTAATGAAGTTTTAGATGAAACTTTTGATCTATTTGTAAGTTTGGATGCTAACGAGGAACAATTAGATTTTCCTGTTTTATATGCAAGTGGAAGATCAGGGTGGGCTGATAAAGAAGTGGATGGTCCCAGAGAAAATCTAAACCCTCTGTTAGATCAAATTATTGATCATGTAAAACCAGCTGAATTAGATAAATCAAAACCTTTTGCTATGTTATCAACATTACTTTATGCAGACAGTTTTTTGGGAAGAAGTCTAGTTGGTAGAATTACGCAAGGGACTGCTAAAGCTAATCAAGCTATTAAAGCAATAAATCTTAAAGGTGAGAAAATTGATGAAGGAAGACTTACAAAAATTTTTAGGTACGAAGGTACTAAAAAAGTTCCAATTGAAGTTGGAGAGGCAGGAGATATAGTCATAATTGCTGGTTTAGAAAAAGCAAATGTTGCTGATACGATTTGTGATCTTGAGGTTAACCAACCTATTGCTGCAACTCCTATTGACCCCCCAACAATGTCTATTAAAATTACAGTAAATACTTCTCCTCTAGCAGGCACAGAAGGCAAAAAACTTACTAGCACACAAATTAGAGATAGATTAATTCAAGAGGCACAAAATAATGTTGGAATTACTTTTTCAGAAAATGATGGAAATGACTCTTTTGTGGTAAGTGGTAGGGGTGAACTAATGTTAGAGATTTTACTAACACAAATGAGAAGAGAAGGTTTTGAGATGACTGTAAGCCCCCCTAAAGTTTTATATAAGAAAAATGATAAGGGCGAAAAACTTGAGCCACTAGAGGAAATTACAATGGATCTTGATGAAGAATACTCATCAAAGATAATTGAATCGATGAATAGAAGAAAAGGGAAATTAATAGAATTAAAAGACACCGGTAAAAATAAAAAACGATTAATATTCCACGCACCAACAAGAGGTTTGATGGGTTATACAAGTAGGTTTCTCACCCTTACAAAAGGTAATGGTGTAATTAATAGAATATTTCATGGATATGGTTCTTTTGAAGGTGAAATGGAAGGAAGAAGAAATGGTGCTTTAATATCTATGGAAAAAGGAAAAGCGGTTGCATTTGCAATATTTAATTTACAAGCCAGAGGCGAGATGTTTGTAACTCACAATGATCCTGTTTACCCAGGTATGATTGTTGGCTTATCTCCAAAACCAGGGGATATGATTATTAATGTGATGAAGGGTAAAAAATTAACTAATATGAGAACACAAGGCACAGATGAAAATGTCGTTCTAACACCAGTACGAAAAATGTCCATTGCCGAACAATTAAGTATGCTAAATACCGATGAGGCTTTAGAAATCACTCCAGTATCTTGTAGATTAAGAAAAGCAATTCTTGATCCGAATGAAAGAAAGAGAAGTGAGAAATCAGGTGCTGCAGCCTAATTGAAAATTTTATCAACTAGATATAAGCCCAAAGCAACACAAGGACCAATTC
Source organism: uncultured Pelagibacteraceae bacterium (assembly GCA_902520335.1). GTDB lineage: Bacteria > Pseudomonadota > Alphaproteobacteria > Pelagibacterales > Pelagibacteraceae > Pelagibacter. Next base: position 91,593 of record CABYNS010000002.1, on the reverse strand, counting down.
CGAAGGCAAATAATAGAGTTCCTACTCCTACAGTTCCGCCTAAATACCATCCGATACTTACAACAGATATTTCTAAAAATGCCCTTACAGCAGCGACTGGTAAGTTTGTTTTTTTTTGAAGACCAATCATCAAACCATCTCTTGGCCCAGCCCCTAAATTAGATATTAAATAAATACCACCACCAATGCCAACCGTAATAACTGAAAATATTGCTAAAATAAGTTGATATAGGTAATTTGAAGGGGTTGGAACAAATTTTATACAAAGATCAATCATTAAAGCAATTATGATTGCATTAAATATTGTTCCCATACCAGGTTTTTGACCAAGCGGTATCCACAAAATTAAAACTGCGAAACTAATCAAAAATGTTATTGTTCCTATACTTAAGTTAACATTTAAAGAAATACCTTGTGCTAAAACACTCCATGGAGAAGCGCCAGTAAAAGATACAATTAATAAACCTTCTCCAAGACCAAATAACATCAGACCAAAACATAAAAAGAATAATGTAGAGAATTTTGGTTTAAAATTATAAGGCTTACCAGAACTCCAATTAACCCTTGGTATTTTCTTAATTTTTAAAAACATTTTAATAAGTTATTTCTATTGTTAATAAAGTCTATTAAACTAGTTGTTAAATGAAAAAAATTATAGTCATTTTATTTCTCTTGATTTATCCAACAAATTCGATTGCTCATATTGGACATTACATAAAATACAATAAAATTGAGATGGAGATTTTTCGAAATAGTGAGCTTATCGGATATAATCATTATTTTTTCAATAAAAATGGAACAGAAACTATTGTTACTAATCAAATTAAATTTGTAGTTAAACTTTTGGGAGCAACAGTTTTCCAAGTTGAAGGCTATAGTGAGGAGAAATATCTCAAAGATCAGTTAATTTCTTATAATTCCAAAACTTTACAAAACGACAAAAAGAAGTTTGTTAATTTAGTATTTAATCAAAAAAATAAAAAATTCGACATTAAAGGCTCTTCTTATAATGGGGAAGCCTCGGCTGATAACGTGATTGGAAATTGGTGGAATCATAAAGTTTTACAAGCGAGTTCTCAAATAAGTCCTATTTCGGGGAGTATTAAGGATCAAGTAGTAACTTTTTTAGGTAAAGAAAAAATAGATCTTTATGGAAAAATTTATGATGTTGATCATTTCACACTAAAATCTAAAGACATGAATATACCGAAAGATAAAAGATTAAATTTTGATATTTGGTATGATCGCAAAAATTTAATGATATTAAAGGTATCCTATTCAAGAATGGGTAATTGGGAATATAAAGTTAAAAGTTTTAATTAATTTATCTTGAAATTTTTTTGAATAAATCATGTGCACTTATCCATCCTGACTCTAATCTAGGTCCTACAAACCAATCAGCACAAACACCTAATCTTTTCCTAGGATCCCAATAGCTCTTAATTTTAAATGGTCTCGAATTTGAAGAGTATCGCCAACCGTGATTAAGTGAATAATAAATCTTTGTTTTTTTGATATTTGAAAGTTTAAAAAATTTATCGATCATAATTTGTGAATTTTCTTTTTTGTTATTCTTATTTTTATTAATCTTTTTATTTGCCCATTTAAATGTACTTTGAAGAGTCCATAAATCATATTTTGATTTAAATCTTTTTTTTGAGTTTTCATTTCCTGCCCAGCCAAGAATTGAGTCTTCAAAAAGATAGCTACTATTTGAATTCTTGTTTTTTTTTATTGCAATCATGGTAGTAATATTTGCATCCATTTTTATTGATTTTCTTAAAAAAGAGTTATTAATAAATTTCTTAGAAAGTTTTTTTAATTGTGGAAAAGGACAAGTCAAAATTAAGTTTTTAAAGGATCTTAATTTTCCATCGTCAAATAACAAATACCAGAATTTATTTTTATAATAGATTTTTTTTAATTCACTGTGATAGTTACAATTAATTTTCTTTAGCAAATGTTTGCTAATATCATTATTTCCATTTTTACCAATTACTTTTAAATGTTTTTTATCCTCTTTTTTTTTTGAATTAAGAAAAACATGTTTGCCTCTCCATACTTTTAAAATTCTTTTTTTTATTAAATCTTTAGTAAATTTTTTAAATTCCTTAGTTTTTGGTGAAATATACTGAGTACCATGATCAAAACCTGTTTTGCCTTTTATTCTTTTAAAAGATGCACGACCGCCAGGACCTCTTGCTTTATCGAACAAAATTACTGAATATTTTTTATTAAGAAGATTTGCAATTGTGGATCCAGATATTCCAGAACCAATTATACAAAATTCACTCATTTACCAGCAACAACCATTCCCTCTATTAACATGGTTGGTGAGTTAGTTGCATATTTGAACTCCAAATCATTTGCTAAGGTGATATTTTGAAACATGTCTTTAAAATTACCTGCTATGGTAATCTCATTAATTGGATACTTAAACTCCCCATTTTCAACTAAAAACCCAGTTGCACCTACTGAATAATCTCCGGTCACAATATTACTTCCATGTCCTATGGTTTCTGTAATATAAAGACTTTTTGAATTTGAATTCAGTAAATCTTTAAAACTAATATTTCCATTTTCAAAATAAAGATTACTTGTTCCTCCGCATCTTCCATTAGATTTAAGATTTAATTTTTTTCCATTGTAAGTATCAATCAGATAATGTTTCAAAATTCCTTGATCCACTAATTTAAGTGTGTCGGTTTTTACCCCTTCACTATCAAAATTTCTTGAGCCTAATCCTTTGAGCATATCAGGTTTGTCAAATACATTAATTTTATCTGAGAATATTTTTTGATTAACTTTATCCTTTAAAAAAGAAGTTCCTCTTGATATTGCTGATGAGGAAATAGCGCTTGCAAAAGTACTCAATACACCCTTAGCTATTCTTTTATCAAAAATTATAGCAATTTTCTCACTCCCAATTTTTTTTGGACTTAATTTTCTAATGGTTTGATTAGCAGCTAAATTGCCTAATTCATCTGCATCATCAAGGTCTTTAAGAAAACATTTACTAGAATATTCATAATCTCTTTCCATGCTTTTTTCATCTTTTGCAACTGTTACACTTGATGCTGTAAATGAAGATGTTTTGTAACCATCACAAAAACCTTCACTGTTAGCTAAAACAAAATTAGATTTATTTTGAGTAAAGCTAGACTCAGTATTAACAATTTTTTTATCGTTGGAAGCTGCAGCTTCTAATTTTTTTAGATAATCTATTTTTTGATTATTTTCTATATGAGTTTCATCATAAAGATTTAGGTCTTTAAATTCTTTTGCAAATAAATCTCTGTCCGGTAAAGAATTAAATTCATCCTCAGGTGTATTTTTTGTAGTCTCAATACATTTTTCAATCAAAATATTTAAATTGTCATTAAACAAATTAGAGGAAGATATTGATGATTTTTTTTTACCAATATACGTAGTGATGCTTAGGCCTAAATCATCTGATCTATTAGACTCATCTAATTTTTTATTTCTAAAATTTACAGTTTCAGAAATCGAGTTCTTTACAATCACACTTGAGTCTGTTGCACCTAATTTCTTTGCTAAACCTAAACAATATGATGCTTTTGTTTCTAAAAATTCTTGATCTTTAACCATTTAAAGTTTCGTACCACCCACAGTCATCTTATTTATTAATATAGATGGCTGCGCTACACCTACGGGGACACCCTGTCCAGCTTTACCACATGTTCCAATTCCAGGGTCCATCATCATATCATTGCCTACCATAGAAACTTCTTTTAAAATTGAAGGACCATCTCCAATTAATGTTGCACCCTTAATTGGTGATCCAATTTTGCCATTAACAATTTCATAAGCTTCAGTGCAATTAAATACAAATTTTCCAGATGTAATATCAACTTGTCCACCACCAAAACTTACTGCAAAAATGCCTTTGTCGACTGCCTTAATCATTTCTTCTTGGGTTTGCTTACCGCTTAACATCATCGTATTTCTCATTCTTGGTAGAACTATATGTCTATAGTTTTCTCTTCTTCCGCTACCAGTAGATCTGGTTTTCATCAAACGTGCATTTAATCGGTCTTGCATGAAATTTTTCAAAATTCCATTTTCAATTAAAACAGTTTTTTCTGTTGGTGTTCCCTCATCGTCAATTGTAAGACTGCCTCTTCTATTATCAATGGTACCGTCGTCAATAATTGTAACTCCTTCACTTGCAACTTTTTGGCCCATCAGATTATGAAATGCTGAAGTTTTCTTTCTATTGAAATCTCCCTCTAAACCATGACCAACAGCCTCATGAATTAATATTGCTGGCCACCCAGGTCCGAGTACAACCTTCATCTCTCCTGCTGGCGCGGGTTTACTCTCTAAATTTACTGATGCTATCCTTAAAGCTTCGTCACAAACACTTTTCCAATTATCATCTTTCAGATACGAGTCGTAAGATTGTCTTCCACCAACACCATATACACCTGTTTCTTTTCTGCCATCTTTCTCAAGCATAACTGATACGTTAAATCTTATTAAGGGGCGAACATCTGATAAGGTCTCTCCACCTGATCTAATTATTTCTATAGACTTTTGCTCACCCAAAAAATTAGCTGTGACCTGTTTAACATTACCATCTTTAGAGCGTAAATAATTATTTACATCATTAAGTATATCAATTTTTTCGTTAAGAGATTTTTGTTCAATTGGGTTAATATTGTCGTAATATTTTTTATTCGATTTCGGTATTTCATGATTATAAGAACCTTTGACAGATTTTAGTGTTGACTTTAGATTTTCTGAGGACTGCTTTAAAGAATCTTTTGAAATTTCATTAGAGTGAGAATAAGCAACTACTTCACCAGAAATAGCTCTAAATCCAAATCCTAAATCTGAATTATAACTAGAATTTTTTATTTTATTATCGTCTAATAAAATTGTTTCAGATTTTGAATTTTCTAAGTACAATTCGCCATCATCACATTTTTGTAAAGTGTCTGAAATAATGTTTTCAGCCTCATTTCTAGATAAGTCAGATTTTTCGAAGAAATTACTCATAAGAGATATTAAATAGATTGTTTTATGTAATTTTCAACTAGCGTATTTTACGCATGTACATATATTAAGTAAATTAGTAGTAAATTGTCTTATTACAATGAAAGTTTATTTTAATAATTCTTGTAAAATTTGTAAGGCCGAAATTGATCTTTATAAAAAAGAAAAAATAGATGAAATCGATTGGGTTGATATTACAGATAATGAATTGGCTGAAAAGGAAACTTCTAAAGATAGTAAACAACTTTTAAGAAGGCTTCATATAAAAGATGGTGAAAAAATTTTAGGGGGCGCCGAAGCATTTTTATTTTTATGGAAAAAAATGCCAAAATATAAATTTCTCTATAAATTTTTTAAATTACCAATCATCTTTAATATATTTTCAGTTGTATATGAAATAGTAGCCTTTTTTCTTTACTTAAAAAATAAAAAGCAACTAAAAAAATCTAACTTGTGAAAAATAATAAAAATTTACTTAATAAAGACATGGAGGATACAAACATTACTAAGACTATTGAGTACATTAGTAATATAATTTTATTTTTTTTTCTTCTTAATCTAACAAAATCCTTATCATCCAGATCAGAAATGTCTCTCTCACCAACTACTGGATAATCATAAGTAAATCGCCACGTACTTTCACCAAGTCTTGGGTCTAAATTATTATAATATGTGATCCACGCAATAATGTATCTGAAAACTAAATATAAAATTATTAAAAAGGCAGATCCTAAAATCATATAAGATAATATCTAATTAAATATAAAAGTTTAATTATTATTTTTGGCTCTTTTCCTTGCAATGAGCTGTGTTAAAGAGTCTACCATGGTGTCTGAAGCTTTAAAGATGTCCACATTTCTAAACTCATGGGAAAAATTTTTTTCAGGGTTTGTTTTATCTTCAATGACAATTCCTTCATCTGGCGAGTTATTTTTTATATAAATTAATAATAACCACTCATCGTCTGACGACTCGTCCCATTTAATAAAAACCTCTCCAGTTTCAAATCGTCTATCTATACATCTAAAAATAGACATATCTCGGGTAATATGTCTTTTATTGAGTTGAAATACTAAACTACTTGCGCTTCTATAAAAGCTCTCAAGTGCGAATTCAACTTTTTGTCTTGCTAATGTATATTCTTTTTCTTTTTCTAATAAGGTTTCTCTGTCTTCGTCACCTTGAAGTTTAACACCTAGTGCCTCAACTCTTTCTTTAATTTTTTGATCTCTGAGTAATCTGTATTTCTCTTTTAGTTTATCAATTCTATCTTGTAGCCCAGAATAATCTTCTCTTTTTTCTTTTAGGGAAATTTTCTCAAGTTTTTCTAGTTCTTTAACTTCTCTTATTCTGAATTTTTCAATTTGTTTATCTAATCTTAATTGTTTTAAAAATTGTTTTTGCTTTTCTGCTTGTTCGATTCTTAAAAGCGCTTGTTCTTTTCTCAAAAATAATTTTATGTCTTTTGTTCTTTGTTTTTCTAATCTTTCCTCTTCTTTTAACGTTTGCTCCCTAAGCTTTAATCTTAAATTTTCTTCCTCTTTTTTTTTCTCTGCTTCTTCGATTTTTTCTTTTCTTTCTCTTTCAATTTTTTCTATTTTTATTCTTCTTTTTTCATCAGTTTTTAATATCTTGTAGTCAGAAATTACCTCTGAAATTTTGTCGAAAAAACTCTGAATACTTTTTTCCAAACCAAAATTAAATTTAAAATAAAACTGAGGCTTAAGAGATAATTGAAATTTAACTAGTTTTAAGACTAGGCTGTCTTTCGATTTTTTTTTTATTTTTGGTTGATAATTGACTTTTTTTGGTTTTCTAGACTTATTTTTTTTCCTTTTATTAATTAACTTATTTTTTCTTTGTTTTTTAAAGCTTTTTCTAATTCTATTTATTTTTCTTTTAACTTTGGTAACTTTATTTTTCTTTTTGGTTTTAGTCTTTTTTTTTGATTTTTTGTGTTTTTTTTTCATTTCTGAGAAGAAACGATCCTATCAATAATTTATTGATAAATATAGTCTCTAGTCACAGGTGTTGAACTATAATTTTTAGTAAGTTGAAATTGATATACAACTTGATCTCCCCACTTGAATGCCATTTCACAACCAGCAAGATAAAATTCCCACATTCTAAAAAATTTTTCGTCAAACATTTGGATAATTTTCTCTTTATTCTTTAAACAATTTTCTTTCCAATGTCTCAACGTATGTGCGTAATGAAGCCTTAAAACCTCAATATCTGTCACTATTAATCCAGCTTTTTCAATAGGGTTGGTTACTTCGCTTAAACTCGGAGTATAACCACCAGGAAAAATATATTTCGTAATCCATGGATGAGGATCTCTTGGAGGATTTACAGATCCAATGGTGTGTATCAGTGAAACCCCATCCTCTTTCAACAATTTTTCGATTTGTTTAAAAAATTTTTTATAAAATTTCCTTCCAACATGTTCAAACATCCCTACACTTACAATTCTATCAAATTTTTCATTTAACTCTCTATAATCCATGAGTTTAAACTTTACTTGATTTTCTAAATTCAATTCTTTAGCTTTTTGAGTACAATAATTAAGTTGGTTCTCTGATAAAGTAATACCTGTTACTTCACATTGAGCACTTTTAGCTATATCGATGGCAAGTGAGCCCCAGCCACACCCTATATCTAAAACTTTTTGGTTAGGTTTTATATTTAATTTTTTAATTATATGTTGAATTTTATTATTTTGAGCTGTTTCTAAACTATCATTTTCATTTTTAAAATATGCACAAGAATATTGTCTTTTAGGATCTAAAAATAAGTCATACAAGTCGTCCTTAATATCATAATGATGAGATACATTCATTTTGGATTTTTTAATAAAGTTAAAATTAGTTAAATATCTATATGATCCCCTTAATCTATTAATTAAATAACTGAAAAAGTTTAATTCTCCCCTTCCGAAATTCATTAAGGCAAGATCTAAAAAATCTGTAAGTGTACCGTTTTCAATTACAATTTCACCATTAGTATATGCCTCACCAAAATATAAATCAGGATGAAATAACAATTTATAATGAAGATTTTTATTTAAAATTTTTAGTCTAATAGGGTTATTGTCTGGTTCTCCAATAATATAATCTTTTGAATTAGCATCAATTAATACAAAACCACCTTTTTTAAAAACTTTATTAAGAAATCTTGCTAGTTGCATTTTATGCTGCCAAAGTTGATTTGCTATAAAACTCTAAGTCCTTTAATCTGCTCATTAATTCCTCTTCATCATTTCGATTTAAGAGACTTAGTGGTGGTAAAGTATTTTTATATATATTGTCATTTTGAGCATAGTAAGTATGTAAACCTGAAATAAGATTATATTTGTCAAAAGTGCTTCTTACATCACATAACTTATCATTATGTAACTGCTTTTTTTTTGAAAAAAAATCATCATAAACCTTCCTGGATAATTCTGCTGTAACGTTGCATGTTGCAGTTATTATACCAGAACACCCTAATTCCAAACCCTTTAATAATTTAGTCTCTGAACCTGGTAAAATAGAAAAATTTTTAAGCTTTAAATTTTCATACAAATTATAAGAACTGTCTTTTACTCCAATTATTTGTTCTGGAAATTTATTAACAAGTGTTTCTACACACTTCAAACTAAATTTATAACCACTAAGTTTTTCAAAATTATAAAGAATAATTTTACAATCTGGCACTGAATTAATTATTCTAGAATAAAAATCCAAAACCTCTGTATCACCATAACTATAATAAGCGGGAGGCATAATTAAAAATTTCTTTAGGTTCAATGAAATTGCTATCTTCATAAAATTTATTGTTTCATTTAAAGAGTTTAGACCTGTGCCAATTATATGTTTATCCTGATATTTGCTTTTTGAAAGATTGTTAAGTAAATCAATTTTTTCTGAAATAGGTATTAATTGAGATTGACCAGTGCTGCCAAATATTACTGTGCCATGACACCCTTGATCTATAAGCTTCTCAGCATGCATTATTGTTTTTTCAACATTCAGGCTTAAATCATTGTTAAGCACTGACATTGAAGCAGCAAAAATTCCTCTTATTTTTGTCATAATAAAAATTTATATAAAAATATACTCAGTAAAGTTTATAAATACTATATGAAAATATTAGCAGTTCAGAGCAGAATGGGTATTGGAGATACCGTAATTTTCTTACCATTTATAAAGGCTTTGTCTAAAAAATTTAATTCACCAATAAGTATATTGGTAAAAGAAAACTCTAAAGCTAATCAATATTTACACCAGACAAAATATATCGATAAAATTCTTATCTTAGAAAGAGATAATAAAACGAATAATAGACATGATGGTTTTTTTGGTATTTTTAATTTAGCAACCGATTTAAAAAAACATAAGTTTGATAAAATTTTCATTTTTAACTCATCTTTAAGATTTAGCTTAATCGCTAAAATGTCTGGTATTCCACAAGTTTACCAATATCCCTTATTCACAAAAACCAATCAACACATAACCCAAGTTCCTAAAAAATTCTTAAAAACAAATTTGAATTTAGATGTAAATGAAGATCCTGAAGTGCAAATTGACAATGAATTAATTTCTAAAGCAGTACAAAAATTTCAAATAGATAAAAATAATTTAAATATTCTTCTTGGTATTGGTGGTTCCGGACCTACAAAAAGAATTCCTGCAAAAACTTTTTTAAGTGTAATTGATAAAATATCAAATATAAAAAATTGCAAATTTTTTCTTGCAACGGGTAAAACAAATGAAGAACAGGAAATATTAAATGAAATTTTGCAGTCTAAATTTAAAAATTCTTGTACTCGTCTAGATAACTTAACGATTAGTGAAATTTTACCATTAATTAAGTGTTGCAATATATCTATTTGTAACGACTCAAGCTTTAGTCATTTATCTTCAGCTTTAGGAGTTAAAACAATCACATTAATGGCTGATACTCCCTTGATTTATGGAAATTATAGTACAAAAATGTTTCCAATAATTCCCGAAGGAGAAAGAACGGTATCACATAAGTCTTTAGGTAAAGAAAAAATAGATCCACAAAAAATTTTTGAAAAATTTATAGACATTATTAATTAAGAAATATCATTTAAAACAATATCTTTCGCCTCATTAACAATGGATGATAATCTAGCAGTTTCTGGAGAGACATCTGGATGGATTTTTTTTTGTATTTTGATATAGGCTTTATTCACATCCTCTTTACTAATTTTTTTGCCCATTTCTAAATTCAAAATTTTATATGCTTCTGAAACTGATATAGACGATACATTATTAGTACCTGCTTGGTTAAAAGAAAAGCGACCAGATCTTCTTAATGTTTGGATAAGTCTAAAAAGGGAAATTAATTGGAAAATAGACAAACCTTTTAATTTTAATAAAGCTAAACTTGCCAAAGTAAGAGGTAAGGTTAATAAAAATTTTCCACCAATAGCAAACAAAACTGCTAGAGCAATTAATCCTAATATAATTAGAAATCTTAGGCCTTTTGAAATTTTCCTAGATGAAATGTTAGTTATTAAACGCAATAGAAAATAAAAAATGGTTAATATAACCACTGTATAAATTATTATATTCATATATTTTTAATCTAATGAAAATACCACAACTTAAAAAAAAACCAGAGCTTAAATCTTGTCACAATACGACGTGGGAAGATAATTATAGTTGGATTCACCAGGATAATATTCTTGAGGTTTTAAAAGATAGTTCTAAGCTACTTCCAGATGTTAGGAAATATCTTGAAGAGGAAAATAATTTTACAGAACATAATTTAAAAGACACAAAAAAATGTCAGAAAATCTTATTTGATGAAATTAAAGGTAGAATAAAGTTAGATGATGAATCATTAAAATTTAAAGACGAAGAATATGAATATTGGACTAAAACAACTGCAGTAGGAAATTATTCGATAAAACTTAGAAAGAAAATTGGAAGTGATACTGTTGAAGAATTTTGGAATGGTGATGTAGAAAAAGAGAGATTAAAAACTGAATATTTCGGTGTAGGTGATTTAGAGGTAAGCTATAATGACAAACTTTTAGGTTATTCTTTAGACTTAAAAGGATCTGAATATTATACAATTTACATAAGAAATATTACCTCAGGAAAATTAGTCACTGAGAAAATAGAAGAAACAAGTGGAAGTATTACTTTTAGTTTGGACGATCAATATTTTTTTTATTCAAAGCTTGATGAATTTCACAGACCAAGAAAAATATTTAGACACAAAATTGGATCCTCAGTCAAAGATGATGAGCTGATTTTCGAGGAGAAAAGTGAAGCATTTACTGTGGGCATAAGTTTAAGTTCAGATGAAAAATATTTTTTTATAACAACATCAGATCATAATACGTCCGAACAATACTACTTCGAGGTAACAGAAAAAAATCCAAAGCCAAAATTAATTAAAAAAAGAAAAAAAGGTGTAATTTATTCAATCAATTCTTGGGGTGGATATTTTTATTGTCATACTAATGATGATGCAGAGGATTTTAAAATTGAAAAATGTGATGATTTATCAAATCAAAAGTGGGAAATTTATATAGCTGCCAAAGAAGAGGTTTTAATTGGAGGATTAATATTTTTAAATGATTGGATTATCAGAGGGGAAAAATCAAATGCATTGGGAAAATTATTTGTAAGAAATAAACAAACAGGGATTGAAGAAGAATTAAAATTTACTGACGAGTCTGTAATTGTGCCCAGTGTTTCATTGATGCAAAGAAATAAAAATACTGACTTAGTTTACTTGTCATATTCATCACCTAAAACACCAGGAAAGACTTATTTATATAATTTAAAAACAAAAGAAAAAAAATTAGTAAAAGAACAAGAAATCCCATCTGGTCATAATCCAGATGACTATATAGTTGAAAGATTGGAGTGCCCTTCTCATGATGGAAGATTAGTTCCTATTACAATAACCAGACATAAAAAAACAAAAATTAATGGATCTGCAAATTTACTTTTATATGGATATGGATCATATGGAAGTTCAATGACTCCAGATTTTTCCTCAACTAGATTGAGTTTAATTGACAGAGATATTATATGGGTAACTGCACATATTAGAGGGGGAATGGAGAGAGGAATGAAATGGTGGAAAGAAGGAAAGCTTCTTAACAAAAAAAATACTTTTGAAGATTACATCCACGTAGCAAAGTTTTTGATTGAAAAAGGATATTCATCGAAAGGAAAAATAATTGGTATGGGCGGATCGGCTGGTGGTTTATTAATGGGAGCAGTAGTTAATCAATCCCCAGAATTATTTCTTGGAATTGTTATGGCTGTACCGTTTGTTGACTCATTAACAACTAACTTGGATCATTCTTTGCCTCTCACTGTTGGAGAATTTGATGAATTCGGAAATGCAAAAGATAAAAAAGACCATTTTGATTATATTTATTCTTATGCCCCATATAATAATATTAAAAAAATGGATTACCCTCACATGTTAATTACCACGAGCTTAAGCGATAATAGAGTATTATTTGATGAACCAGCAAAATTTACAGCCAAACTTAGAGATTTAAAAACTGATAATAAATTGCTTTTGTTGAAGACTGAAATGAACGCAGGTCACGGAGGTAAGTCAGGTAGAGATGGTGCCATCGAAGAAATAGCTTTTGACTACGCGTTTATTTTAAAGATTTCTGAAAAAATTCAAATTTGATATCTTGAAAAAAAACAAATAACTCCCATATATAAGATGTTGGTCGCCTAATGGGGCTAACAATAAATAAACTTGCTTAACAAAGGAGGATATTATGACAAGTAAGGATTTATCTATATTCAACTCACTAAGACCTTTTTCAATTGGTTTTGACGATATGTTTGATCAATTTGAAAATATGCTTGGTAACGGTTCTTTGACTATGCAGTCAAACTACCCACCTTATAACATCAGAAAAACTGGTAAAGATAATTATGCAATCGAAGTTGCTTTAGCTGGTTTTAATAAAAACGATGTTGAAGTTGAGTTTGAAGATAATTTATTAACTGTAAGAACTAAACAAGTTAATAAATCAGAAAATAATAATGCTGATGGAGAAATAATTCATAAAGGTATTTCTCAAAGACAATTTGCTAGATCATTTACTATAGCTGATGATGTAAAAGTAAATGGTGCTGAATTAAAAGATGGTCTTTTAACAATATCTTGTGAAAGAATTGTTCCTGAGCATAAAAAAAGAAAACTTATTGAAATTAAATAAGTATACCTTGCTTGCGGAGATAAATTCTCCGCAGGTAATCAAAAGCAACCGTTAGAAACAAATCCAATAACAATCAATTTTGCGTTTACTTCAAATCTTCTTTCACAAGGTATTCCGTATTTTTTTGTGTTATAAACTAAAACTAAATTTCCTTTTTCATTTTTAAAATCTTCATCTGGGCTACCTAAACTGCTTGTTAAATCCTGAGAAGACTTGCCTATAAATGCACTTAATTTTTCATTTTCCTTCTCAACAATAGCGTCAGTTTTTTGTTTAATTGTCTGACAGCCCAGTAGAGAAAAAATTATGATTACACTTAGAATCGAGATCTTGATTTTTTTCATAATTTTATAATAACAACCTAAATATGGCATAAATATAAACTTGTGAGTTGAAAATTGTTAATAAGAATTAGTTTTGACGGGTAATAAAGGGAAGAATCAAATATTTTGGGATTTATAGGAGGATAAATGCTTGAAAAATATTTTGAATATAAAAAACATAAGACAGATTTTAAAACAGAAGTAATTGCAGGAACAACTACGTTCTTAACAATGGCTTACATAATGTTTTTAAATCCATTCATCTTATCAGGAGAATTCGCTGGCCCTGAAAAAGGTTTCTTTGATTTCGGCGCAGTGTACACTGCAACAATTTTGGCAACTGCTTTGGCTTGTTTTATAATGGCCTTTTACGGAAAAACTTGGCCAATTGGACTAGCCCCGGGGATGGGTATTAATGCATTCGTTGCTTTTGGCGTTTGTGCTGGTATGGGTTATTCCCCGCAAGAAGCTCTTGGTGCAGTTTTAGTTGCTGGAGTATTGTTCCTAATTATATCACTTACTCCTATTAGAGCCTGGTTAATTAATTCAATTCCAAAAAGTTTAAAACTGGGAATTGGTGCAGGTATTGGATTGTTTCTCGCAATTATTGGATTACAAATTATGGAAGTTGTAGTTGATAATCCTGTAACATTAGTTCAACTTGGAAATTTAAGCGACCCATTGGTTCTTCTTGGATGTGCAACATTTATTGCAATTATTGTGCTTGAAAAAATGAATGTTAAAGGAAATATCATTATAGGTATTTTATTTTTTAGTGTTATTGCTTGGGCTACTGGTCTAGCTAAGTTTAATGGTTTAGCAAGTTCACCACCACCAATGACATACCTTTTTGAATTTGACTTATCCGCTGCAATGACTGCTGGAATGTCTACCGTAATATTTACTTTATTATTTATAGATTTTTTTGACACAGCTGGAACCTTAACTTCTGTTGCAAACGTTGCAGGTAAAGTTGATAAACAAGGAAAAGTTCAGGACATTAACAAGGCAATGTTGTCCGACAGTGTGGGAACTGTTGCAGGTGCTATGATGGGAACAACAACTGTTACTAGTTATGTAGAGTCAGGGGCTGGTGTAAAAGCTGGTGGTAAAACTGGAATGACTTCTCTTGTGATAGGTATATTGTTTTTAGCATGCATATTTTTTGCACCGCTTGCAACTAGTTTGCCCAAACAAATTGATGGTGCGGCTTTACTCTTTGTTTCTGTGTTATTTATAAAAAATATTACAGACATAGAATGGAATGATATTTCTGAGTCAGCCCCAGCAATTTTAGCCATGATTGCTATGCCACTTACTTATAGTATTAGTAATGGAATTGCATTAGCATTTGTTTCATATGCTTTGATAAAAATATTTACTGGAAAATTTTCAAGTACTTCTCCAGCAATATGGGTTGTGGCAATACTTAGTGTTGTAAGTTTTGCAGTAAGCTAAATAAATTTTAACGGGGCTAGTTTTCTAGTCCCGTTAACTAGTTTCTTTTTATAATTTCTTCAATAGAAAGTTCCTCATAATGTTCTGTAGGTTGAACAATCCAAGGATCTGAGTCTAATTTAATTGGACAAAAGTCTGGTTCAAAAGAAGATGATTTTTTTTTCCATAAACAGGCGGTTTTAATTTCTTTGATAAATTTTTTTGTTGGTTCGTAACTTTTTAACCATTCAATACTTTTATTTAATGTAAGTCCTGTATCTGATAAATCATCGATTAAAAGTATTTTTTCGAAATCTTCTTCTTTTGCTAATGAGCTTATTTCTCTAGCAAACATGAGTTGACCTTGTTGGTCCTCAATACCTTTTCCTGAATAACTTTGGATAACAATATATGCTATAGGAAGTTTTAAAATTCTTGAAAGTATGTCAATAATTGGTGCAGCACCTCTCATTATTCCAACTAATACTGTGGGATGGTAATTATTATGTATTTCGATGGCTAATTTTTCAACAATTTTTATATATTCTTCAAATGATATAATTAATTTATCTGCCATAAATTTTTTTATCATATAAAAAAAATTAAAAAAGATTAAAAAAGATTAAAAAAGAAGTTATGAAAATATTTGATTGTTTCATGTATTTCAACGAAGACGTTGTTTTAGATCTAAGGCTTAATATGCTTGACAAACACGTTGACTATTTTGTAATCGTTGAGAGTAGGTTCACTCATAAAGGCGATGAGAGACAGCTTCAATTTGATAGTAAAAAGTTTGAAAAATTTAAAAATAAAATTATTTATTTAGTATACGATAAAAGACCTTATAATATTAAAGAAATTTTGAATAATGAGCATGAAGATGATAAATCAAGAAAATATATATTTAATTCAATCTTACGAGAAAATGGACAAAGAAACTTTATAATCAATGGATTAGAGGATGCAAATGAAGAAGACTTAATTTTAATTTCGGATGTAGATGAGATACCAAATTTGGAAAAGTTGGAAATTGGTAATATTAATCAAAAAATAATCATGTTTAAACAGGAAATGTTTTATTATAAATTTAATCTTAAATTACCCAATTTTAATTGGACTGGAACTAAAGCTTGTAAGAAAAAATATTTAAAATCTCCACAATGGTTGAGAAACATTAAAGATAGAAAATATTCTTTATATAGATTTGATGTTTTATTTTCTGAAACAAAGTTTATAGATCTCAAAATAATAGAAAATGGCGGATGGCATTTTACAAATCTAAAAAGTGCTGAAGAAATAGAACATAAACTAAGATCATATTTGCATCACAGAGAGTTTGATGTGAACCCTATTTCTATAAACGAAATCAAAAATATAATTAAAAATAAAATAGCAATCTATGATCTAACACTAGATAAAAGGAACCAAAAAATAGGTCATGGTAAAAAACTTGAAAAATACCCGCTAGACAGATTACCTAAATTTTTGCAAGATAACTTACATAATTATCAAGAATGGATAGATTAATATGAAAAAAGGATACTGGGTAAGTTTATACTTTAAAATAGATAACCTAGAAAATATTAAGAAATATTCGGAGCTAGCAACACCAATTATTAAAAGTTATGGCGGTGTACCCCTTGTGAGAGGTGGAAAACATGAAACTTTTAATGGAGATGATTTTAGTAGGACAGTTGTATGGGAATTTCCAAGTTATGCTAAAGCATTAGAATGTCACTCCTCTAAAGAATATCAAGATAGTTGGGCATTAGCAAAAAAAACTACAAAAAGACATATGCAAGTGGTTGAGGGGTTTAGTACTGAATAGGCTCAGGATCTATGCTTCTCCATAAATACCACGTTGCAACAGAACAATAAGGACTAAATCTTTTTTTTAATAAAGATACAAACTTATCAGGTGGTAAATATTTTTTTTTATAATTTTTTGAAATAGCTCTTAGAAGGCCAATATCCTGAATTGGCCAAATGTTTGATCTATTATATGTAAATAATAAAATCATTTCAGCTGACCATCTCCCTATTTGTCTCAATTGTGATAAGTAACTTATGGCCTCCTCGTCAGACATCTTATCAATCAATTTAGGATTAAAAGTTTTTTCTATTGTTTGCTTTGCTAAACTCTTTATGCCTAATACTTTCTGTCTGCTTAATCCACAGCTTTTCAATTGAACAAAAGTCAGTCTAGATACTGTGTTTGCGTTAATTTTATTTTTACATTTTTTTTTAAATTTTAAAAAGACAGAATTCGCTGCTGCAACACTTATTTGTTGTCCAATTATACTTTTGCATAACGAAAAAAAAATATCTCGCCTTGAAGTTAAAATAGTTTCTGAAGGACTTTCGTAACTTTTGATTAACTTAGAAAGAGTTTGATCTTTTTTAGATAGATATTTTTTTGCCTTGCCCCAATATTTAGGTACTTTAGTCATTAATTGCCCTGGATGTTATAATTTTTTTCTTATAAATCTCCCTTCTAAAAATTATAAGTGTTGAAACAATTACTAATAACGCCCCTACTAATGTTTTTATTGTAGGTATTTCGTCCCAAATAAAATATCCAAAAATAATAGCAAACACTAAAGTCAGATATTTTAAAGGAGTTACAAGGGATACTTCAGAATATTTATATGATTGACTTAGCCACAGATTTGAAACTCCACCGAAAATTCCTACCAAAGATAGAATTAAAAAGTGATTGAAACTAGGCATTACCCAACCGAATGGTAAAGTCAAAAAACTTAGAAAAGTAATTGCAATAGAAAAGAAAAGAGAGATAAGCCAAACTGGCTCTGTTGTTGAAAGTTGTCTTAATGTTATTGCAACATAAGAAAGTCCTAAACAAAAAATTATTGGAAAAATATAATAGATATTTAAATTACTAATCCCTGGTTCTGTAATGATTAAAATGCCAATAAATCCTACCAACACTGCTAACCATCTGTAAATACCAACTTTTTCGCTTAATAAAAATATTGAAAAAATAGTTGTAAATATTGGGGCTGCAAAAGATATACTTACTACTGTTGCTAAAGGTAATTTTCTCAAAGCAATAAAAATTGCAATTATAGCAATCAATCCAGCTATACATCTTAGAGAATGCAATCCTGGTCTTTTTGTTTTATAAAAATCGTGAAGTCTTTCTCTTGGAATAATGAAAAAATAAAAAATAATCCCAAAAAAACCTCTAAAAAATAAGACTTGTCCGACTGGATAATCGACTGACCACTTAACTATAACGTCCATTAAAGAAAATCCAATAATGGACAGAAACATGTACAAAAAACCTAATTGATTTTTACTGAGCATATGAATAATTTGTAAATTAAACTAAATCTTTATCAATGGAAATAGCGGTTTTAGCACTTGGATGTTTTTGGGGACCTGAAATTAAATTCAGTAAAATAGACGGCATAATTAAAACAGAAGTTGGCTACTGTGGAGGTAATAGCTCTGTCACAACATACAAAGAGGTTTGCACTGGAAATACAAATCATGCTGAAGTTGTAAAACTAGATTTTGATGAAAAAATTATCACATACGAGAAAATTTTAAAAACATTTTTTCAAATTCATGATCCTACTACTTTAAATTCTCAAGGACCTGATTTTGGAACTCAATATAGAAGTGAAATATTTTATCTAAATGATAATCAAAAAATAATTGCTGAGAAAGTATTAAATGAAGTAAACGAACGTTTATCTGGAAAAGTTGTAACGAAAATATCTTTACTAAAAAACTATTGTCCTGCTGAGGAATACCATCAAAAATATTTAGAAAAACGATAACATGTCTTTAGTTGAAACTGATTGGTTAGAAAAAAACCTTACTAAGGTGAAAATTATTGACTGCTCTTGGCATATGCCTCAAACACAAAGAAGTGGATTTGAGGAATATAAATCTCTTCACATACCAAGCGCAATTTTTTTTGATATAGATAAAAATTCAAGAAAAGATACTACCTTACCACATATGTTAGTTGACCAAGTGAGTTGGAATAAAATAGTTTCAAATATGGGAATTAAAAAAAATGATGAAATAGTGATTTATGATAATTCAGATGTTATAAGCTCATGTCGTGGATGGTTTAATTTTATCTATTACGGACATGATCCAAAATTAATAAATGTTTTAAATGGTGGTTTAAGAAAATGGCTTAAAGAGAAAAAGAAAGTAACTGATGAAATTTCAAATATAGTTAAATCAGATTATAAAAGTAGCGAGAGAAAAGATCTTGTTAAGAGTAAACATGCAATTGATCAAAATATAGACGAAAAAATATTCACATTAATTGATGCTCGAAGTAGAGAGAGATTTGAAGGTAAAATCCCAGAACCCAGAAAAGGTCTTAGAAGCGGATGTATAAAGAACTCCTTTTGTATACCGTTTAATGACTGTCTAAATGATGATAAAACTTTTAAAAATAAAGATGAACTTAAAAAAATTTTTAAGACAAATATTGAAAATTTAGAGCAAAAAAAGATTGTTTTTTCATGTGGTTCAGGAGTTACAGCGTGTGTTTTGGCACTAGCTTATTCTTTAATTAATGATAAATATCTTCCTTGTATATATGATGGTTCTTGGGCTGAATACGGAATAATTTAAATTTTATATGAAAAGATCTACGAAAACGATTTCATTAATATTTGTGTTTTTTTTAATAATTACAATTGTAATTGTTGGAAGATCCATGATTGGCAATCATTTTAAAAAAAAATTCAGTAAGAGACCACCACCAGGAATAATTGTAACTGAGGTTATTGAAAAAGAATTCTCTGAACAAATAGAAACTTACGGTACAGCAATTTCTAAAAAATCAAAAACTTTTAAGATTAAAAAAGATGATCTTTTTGAGGATTTAAAACTTAAGAATTTTGTTAAAAAAGGAGATGTTTTAATTAAATTAAAAAGTGGGAATATATTGGCTCCATTTAGTGGGGTTCTTGGCTACACAGGTTTGACTGAGGACATTCTTGTTTCAAATAACATATTTATCATTACACTTGACGATAACTCAATAATTTACTCAGATATTAAAATTCCAGAAAGTTACTCTACATTTATAAAAAAAGGTCTTCCAGTCGAAGTTACCTTATCTAGTTTTAAAGATAAAACTTTTTCAGGTGAAATAGATTTTGTTTCAAGCAGAATAAATGCGGACACCAGAAGTTTGTTATCAAGAATAAAAGTGAAAAACGAAAATTTAGAATTAATTTCAGGTTCACTTTTAGAGGTAAGAGTAAAATTTGATTTGAGAAATTCTTTAAGTGTACCTGATACAAGTGTGATGATAGAGGGCGATAAATCATATGTTTACAAAATTAATGCAGAAAATATTGCGAATAAAACTGAGGTAAAAACTGGCCTTAGAGGCGATAGTAACATTGAAATAATTTCAGGCTTAACTGTGGGTGATATAATTGTAGCCGAAGGTCTAAAAAAGGTAAGGCCTCGTGGAAAAATAAAACCTATTAATAAATAATGTTTATTACTGAATTAAGTATTAAAAGACCGACTGTATCTTGGGTTATGTCACTGATACTGATCATATTTGGTTTATTTGTATTTTGGAAATTGCCCGTTAGAGAATTGCCCAATGGAATTCAACCACCTGTTGTTCAAGTTCAAGTAGACTACAAGTCTGCATCAGCTTCAATAGTAGATCAAGAAGTCACACAAGTTGTTGAGGATGTTATTGGTGGTGCAGAGGGTATAAAAAATATAGACTCCAAATCTGAAAATGGAAGAAGTACAATTAATGTCGAGTTTGATACGAGTATTGATCTAGATAATGCTGCCAATGATATAAGAGAAAGAGTTGCAAGAGTTGTGGATAACTTGCCAACAGAATCAGATCCACCACAGATACTTAAACGAGCTGCAGGGTTCACAACAACAATGTGGCTGTCATTATCCTCATCTTCATGGAGCGACCTTGAGTTAGGAGATTACGCGGAGAGATATCTTGTAGACCAATTTTCAAGTGTTAAAAATGTTGGAAGAATAAGGGTTGGTGGATTAAGAGAATTAAGCATTAGAGTTTGGATTGATCCTATTAAACTTGCCGCTAATGATTTAACCATTAAAGAAGTTGAATTTGCAATTCGTGGAGAAAATGTAAGTTTGCCTGCAGGAACGTTAGAAGCAGATAATATCGACTTAACACTAAATCTAGATAAATCATACAACGATATTGAAACTATTAAGCAAATACCCATCAAAAAAACTAGTAATCGTGTAATTCAGTTATCAGACGTAGCAAACGTTGAATTCGGTCCAGTGTCAGAGAAAACTCTTTTTAAAGCTCAAACTAAAGATCAAATAAATTTAAAAACTGTAGGAATAGGTATCTATGCAAGAAGTGGTGCTTCAACGGTAGAACTTTCAAATGATATCAAAAAAAAAATTGTTGAAGTAAAAAAATCATTACCAGAAGAATTGGATTTAAGGGTTTCGTTCAATAGAGCTAACTATGTTGAGGCTGCAATTGAAGAAGTATATAAAACTTTGGTAATTGCGTTTATCTTAGTTGTATTGATAATTTATTTATTTTTAGGGAATTTAAAGGCAGTCATCGTACCTGCTATTGCACTACCCGTGAGTTTAATAGCATCCTTTCTAGGCTTATACATTTTTGGTCTTTCTATTAATATTTTTGTCCTTTTAAGTTTTATTTTGGCGATTGGTATAATCACAGATGACTCGGTAATTATGACAGATGCAATATACAGACGAATAGAGAATGGTGAGACCCCACTCGTTGCAGCTTATAAAGGCTCTAAACAAATTTCTTTTGCTATCATTGCTACCACACTAATTTTAGTAGCAGTTTTCTTACCCCTAATATTTATTGAGGGAATTTCTGGAACATTATTTAGAGAAACGGCGATTGCATTATCTTTTTCAATTGTAGTTTCTTCTTTTGTTGCATTAACTTTGTCACCAATGCTTGCAAGTAAATTTTTATACAAAAAAAAATCAAAAAAAATTTTTATTCAAAAATTTGAAAAGATTTTTTCCAACTTCGCAAAATTTTATGAGGAAACTTTAGTTAATGTTATTAATAAAACTAAAAGTGTAAGTTTTTTTATTGTTTTTATAATAATTGCTTCAGTGCTTTTATTTAGTTTCTCAAAAAAAGAACTTTTGCCTATGGAGGATCGGGGAGCATATCTTATAATTGGCTCAACTGATGAAGGAAGTTCTTTTGAATATACTCAAGAACAAGCCCAAAAAGTAGAGGCAAGACTTATTCCTTTGCTGCAAGCTGAGGATAGTCCATATTCAAGATTTATAATGCGTGTTCCAGGATTTGGAAATTCAGCTAATTCATATAATAGTTTTATAATAATCGCTCTTCTTGATGATTGGAAAAATCGTAAAAAAGGTCAACAAGTTGTTCTTAGAGAAGCGATTGGGAAAATAGTAAGTTTACCCCAAGCCCTGGCTTTTCCTATATCTCCTCAATCAATTAGGGTATCAAATTACAACAAACCAGTCCAAATGGTCATTTATGGAAATACTTACGAAGAACTTGAAGCGATACAAAAAAAAGTAATACGGAAACTCAGATCTAATAAAAATCTCTCAAGAATTGAATCTGATTATAATCGAAACAAACCAGAGGTAAAATTAATAATAAATAAAAATAAAGCCAAAGATCTAGGTGTCTCAACTAAATCAATTGGTGAAACACTTGAAACACTTTACGGGGGTAAAAAAACAACGACCTTTAATAAATTAGGCAAAGAATATCCAATAATTGTTCAACAATATTTATCTGATCGACGAAATAAAGAAGGTGTTTCAAAAATATTTGTTCGCTCTGAAACAAATGGAAAATTAATATCTTTAGCAAATCTCGTTAGTTTTAAGGAAGAAGGTTCAGCAAAAGAACTTGCTAGATATAATAGACAGCGGGCTGTAACAATTTCTGCAAATATTAGTGAGGGGTATACATTAACAGAAGCGATTAAATACTTCGAAAATGTGATGGTTGATTTAGCACCAGAAAACCAAATTACTTGGAAAGGAAAATCAGAGGAAATTAAAGAAACAAGTAATGAATTATTTATAATTTTTGCTTTAGCTTTACTAACTGCTTATTTGGTTATGGCTGCAACATTCAACTCATTCGTTCATCCATTTGTTATAATCTTAACTGTGCCTTTGGCTATTTTTGGAGGATTAGTGTTTATTTTATTTTTAAATAGCTCAGTAAATATTTTTTCTCAAATTGCACTAATTATACTGATAGGTATCTCAACTAAGAATAGTATTTTAATTGTAGATTACGCAAACCAAATTAGATCTAGTGGAAAAACTATTGAATTAGCTGTTAAAGAAGCGTGTGCTGTTCGGTTTAGACCAATTATAATGACATCACTGAGTACGATGATTGCAATGATGCCTTTAGTGATTGGAAATTTTGGCCCTGGTGCAGGAGAGGGTTCAAGATTAGCAGTTGGTTCTACAATATTAGGAGGAATGATTATTTCAACTTTCTTTACTTTATATGTCACTCCTTCAATGTATCTCGCATTGGCAAAAAACACTAAAAGGATTGATATAGTTGACTTAGAACTAAAAAAAGAATTGTCTAAAAAATAATATATTTTTTTCTATTTAATTTACTTTTACACTTCAATAATTGATTTTTGTATTTATTAGATTGTCTCTCAACTTTTTCGGCTAGTCCAATTACTTTTTTATTTTTTTTATAATTTTTATAATTTCCCCATCCTTCGTGATATGCAAGATACTGTTTGAAAGCATCTTTCTTTGATATCTTTAAAATGTTTTCCGATTTATTTGTATACCATCCAATGAAGTCAACACTGTCTTTAAATCTTACTCTTGTTGCTAATTTATTACCAGTTTCTTTTTTATATTGCTCCCAAGTTCCTTTAACTGCTTGCGAATAACCAAAAGAACTAGAAGGTCGTTTATAAGGTATCACTTTAAAAATTTTTTGTCTTGCCGGTTTAGCAAGCCAATCAAAATCAGACTCCATTTTTATTATCGCTAATTGAATATAGATAGGAGTGCCCCACTTTTGCTCAACTTTTTTTGTATGTTTATACCATAGATATCTTTCACTAAAAATTGAACAACTGTTAGAAGTGTTTGAAGGAATTGATGAGCAGCCGATTGTAAAAAAATAAATAAAAATTAATAATTTATTTTTTAAATTTCCCATATTTATTTATAAAATTATTAAGAAGAATTACAACAATAACACCCAACAAATTTCCAAATAAATCAGACCATTGAAAAGTTCTTTCAGGTATAAATAGGTGAAAAATTTCAAGCGCGATAGAAAGAAAAATCAAATATAATAGTAATAAGATATTTTTATTAGAGTTAGCAAAAGTTAAAAAACCAATAATTGAAATTAATACAAATACATAAAAATGATTTGATGATATAACAAAATCTGGTGTTATTTGAGGTTGAATACTTTTATTGTCATAAATTATCTGGCCCAATAGACTTCCAGGATATAGATATAAAATAATTAAAAGGATGTTAATTGAATAAAATATTACTTTATATGTAGAAAAAAATTTTGACATTTAGTTAAATGATTTTTTTATAAATAATTTTTAGATATGACAAGATGAGTTTTTTGATATTAGTAAGACATGGTAAGAGTATTTGGAATCTTGAAAAAAGATTCACCGGTTGGGTTGATGTAGATCTTACAGATCAAGGTAAAATAGAAGCTGAGAAAGCCGGTTTACTTATCAAAAATCAAAATATAAATATAGATTTTTATTATTCCTCGTTTCAAGTGAGGGCAAACCATACTCTTAAAATAATACAAAAAGTATTAAAATCAAAAAAAAATTTTGTAAGAGCGTGGCAGCTAAACGAAAGACACTATGGTGAGCTTACAGGGTTGAATAAAATTGAGACTGCAAAAAAAATTGGTGAAGATAAAGTTTTTGAATTTCGAAGATCTTGGGATATCAAACCTGCAAAACTAAGTAAAGAAAGCTCTTATCATCCACTAAATATTGAGACATATAAAAAAATACCCAAAGAATTAATTCCTGACACAGAATCTTTAAAAGATACATACAACAGAGTTTTGGAGTATTTCAAAAAAGAAATACAGCCTAAACTAATAAATAAAAATATATTAATTACAGCACACGGAAACTCCATAAGAGCTTTATGTAAATATCTGTTCAATTTAGATAACAATCAAATCACAAGTTTAGAAATTCCAACAGGAAATCCCTTAATAATTAATTTCGGTGAAAATTTGAAAATAAATGAATGTAAATATCTAGATACAGAGAGATCTAAGAACCTTTTAGTTTTTTAAAAATTTCTAAGTTCGTTAAATGGTGAAATTTATTGCTACTCTTAAATCCATTTAACTGTTGTTTCATTAATAATTTATTCCAAATTTTAGCAACTGAGAAATTTTCTACTTCATATTCATTAAATAAGTTTTTATTCAAAATTTGACAACCAGTATATATAAAATTTTTTTCAAAACTTTGTTTAATTAAATTATCTTCTAAATCAAAATCACCCTTTAGGTTATTATCAAAACTTAATTTTTTATTAACTAATAAAAGAATATTATTTAATTTATTTTGAAAATAATATTTTTGCATATCATTAATTTCACTCACATAATTTTCATTCCAAATAGTATCAGGATTAAAAACAAAAAAATCCTCACAATCTGAGTGATTGATCAAATTTAAAATTCCTCCACCCGTATCTAAAATTTCTTTACCTTCGTCTATAATTTTTATTTTTACTGAAAAATTTTTATTTTTAAAAAAGTCAATAATTTGTTCACTTAAATAAAAAGTATTTAAAAAAATATTTTCGACTTTCAGTTTTATTACAGTATTAATACAGTCCTCTAAAATTGTTTGATTTTTGATTTGAAGTAATGGTTTGGGTTTTTCAAGTGTTAAAGGATTTAGTCTTTTGCCAAATCCAGCGCAGAGAATAAAAGCGTTATTAATTTTCATAAATTTTTTTTAAAATTATTATTTAGTAATTTTTTTAAATCTAAGAAAATTTCATTTTCATTGATTCTTAAAGAAATCAATTCCCACGCATATGGTATTAATTTTAAATAACCCTTTTTTTTATCTCGGATTGCCAGACGTGTAAATATTCCAATTATTTTCAGGTTTCTTAAAACAGATAAAATTTCAAAATCATTTTTTATTTTTTTTTTATCAATTTTTTTTTGAGTACCAATATAAAAGTTAAAAATCTTTTTTTTTAGAACTTTTGAGGTTTTTAATCTTACATCATCGACTAAAGAGGCTAAATCATAAGCTCTATTTCCTATCAAAGCATCTTGGCTATCAATTACACCTATTCTGTTATTAACAAGCATCAAATTTGATACATGAAAATCTCTATGTACAAATACATTTTTTTTCATCTTAAGACATAAAGATAAAGTTTTAATTATTTTTTTAAACTTTTTATTAAAGTCTTGTCTCTTATTTTTTGACAAATTTTTTTTCACATACCACTCACAAAATAAATTAGCCTCCTGAATTAATATTTCATTTTTATAATCAGGTATTCGATAATATTTATTTCTAAAATTTCTTATTTTTTTATCTTTTATTGACTGTATTTGATTAAGCAATTTTATTATATCTTTAAAATATAATAATTCTTTATTTTTACTTTTCTTTAAAATTTGAAAAATTGTCTTATTTCCAAAATCCTCAACTTCAATATAATTATTCTTATAATTCTCTTGATATAATTTTGGAGCTAGAACTTTGTTTTTATTTAAAATCTTGCTAATTGCATCATAAACAAGAAGATTTTTAAATTTGTCCTTTTTTGCTTGAATTACAATAGAATTACCATAATTAGATTTTTTTCTAAAAAACTTTCTATGCGATGCGTCTCCTTTTAATTTTTTAAGATTTTGCATTTATCTATAATTACAAATTTAAACCCTTAATTTTTAATATTCGTTTCTTGTAATCATTTCCATATTCAAAATTTAATTCTATCAAATTTTTTGGTTTTGGTTTTATTTTTTGTGGCCATTCAATTAATGTAATAGCATTAGTAATATCATCAAATAATCCTAGATTGTGAATTTCATCTAAACTATTTATTCTAAATAAATCATAATGATTAATTTTGATTTGTTTAATTTGATACTCATTTAATAAATTGAATGTAGGACTTGTTACTTCCGTTATTTTAAGTCCATTTTGTTTTTGTAAATTGTTGATTAGATATCTAATAAAAGTAGTTTTTCCGACACCCATCTCACCCACAAAAAAAACTACATGTCCTAATTTCAATTTCTTTGAAATTTTCTTAGCTAATTCCTCTGTTTTTTTTTCTGAAGATAAATTGATAAAATCACTTTTAGTAGCGATAGGCATTAGGTTTGAAAGGTCCCTCTACTCCTACACTGATATAATCTGCTTGATCTTTAGAAAGTTTAGTTAATTTAGCACCAACTTTTTTAAGATGAAGTGTAGCTACTTTCTCATCTAAATGTTTTGGTAAAACATAAACTTTGTTTTCATAATTTTTATGATTATTCCATAGTTCTATTTGAGCAATAACTTGATTTGTGAAAGAAGCGCTCATTACAAAACTTGGATGCCCTGTAGCACAACCCAAATTTACTAATCTACCTTCTGCCAATAAAATTATTCTTTTTTTGCTAGGTAGTTCAATTTCATGTACTTGGGGTTTTACTTCAGTCCATTTGTAATTTTTCAAAGCTTCAACTTGGATTTCATTATCGAAATGTCCGATATTACATAAGATTGCTCTATCCTTCATATCTCTCATATGGTCAGCTGTAACAATATCTTTATTACCAGTCGCAGTTACAACTATATCTGCTTTACTAATTGCTTCATCCATTAAAACAACCTCATAACCTTCCATTGCAGCTTGCAATGCGCATATTGGATCTGCTTCAGTAACCAACACACGAGCCCCACTCTGCCTTAATGATGCAGCACTTCCTTTTCCAACATCACCAAAGCCTGCAACAATTGCAATTTTTCCTGACATCATTACATCAGTGGCTCTTCTAATTCCATCAACTAAACTTTCTCTACACCCATATAAGTTATCAAATTTTGATTTGGTAACAGAATCATTCACATTAATTGCTGGAATCAACAAAGAATTTTCTTTTTCCATTTTATTCAAAGCTTTTATCCCTGTAGTTGTTTCTTCCGAAACTCCTTTAACATCTTTTAATAAATCTTTATATTCGTTGTGCATCATTGCTGTTAAATCTCCACCATCATCTAAAAGCATATTAGGTTTCCAACTTTTCTTACCTTCAATAGTTTGTTTTATGCACCAAACATATTCCTCCTCTGTTTCTCCCTTCCAGGCATAAACTGGAATACCAGCTTTTGCTATCGCTGCTGCTGCATGGTCTTGAGTAGAAAAAATGTTACAAGATGACCATCTTACTTCTGCACCTAAATCTACTAAGGTTTCAATTAATACTGCTGTTTGTATTGTCATATGCAAACAACCTATAATTTTTGCACCCTTTAAAGGGGATTTTCCAGCATACTCCTCCCTTAAAGCCATAAGTCCTGGCATTTCACTTTCAGCAATTGAAATTTCTTTTCGTCCAAATTCTGCTTGTGATAAATTTTTTACTTTATAGTCTTCCATCGTGGCTCTTCTAACAATTAAAAATTAATTAATCAATAAAACTCTTTAAACTTTTGGAAACTCTATTTCCATACTCGCTCCTTTTTTATCTTGTCTATTAGATGCTTTGATTGTGGCATTATGTAAATCAACTAAATTTTTTACTATATTTAACCCTAAGCCAGAATGCTGTCCAAATTTATCTGGTCTGTTACTGTAGAATCTTTTAAATATTTTATTCGTATCTTTTTCTTTAAAACCCTGTCCCTCATCTAATATTTTTATGTACACTTTACTATCCTCTGATTTCGAAACTTGCACAATTACATCTTTATTATCATCACTAAAAGAAATCGCATTATCTAAAAGGTTTGCAATGATTTGTTCAATTCTGTTTTCGATTCCATAAATTAAATATTTATTTTTACCATCATTTTTATAAGAAATATTAATTCCTCTTTTTACTTTATAAATATTATTAAAATCATCTACTACTGACTTAATTATTGGCTCAATATCTATTTTTTTTATTTTTTCTTTACTTAATGCAACTTCATCTTTTAACATTTGTGAGTAATCAGTAATCAATCTTTCAATTCTTTGTACATCGTGGCTTAAAATATTAATCAATTTAAGTCTCTGTTCAGAGTTTTGTGTATCATGTAAAATTTCTGATGCACTTTTTAATGATGCCAATGGATTACGAATTTCATGTACAAGATCAGTTGAAAAATTTTCTGCATGTGAAATTCTTTTTTGTAATTCTAAAGTCATATCATCCAAAGAATTAGAGAGCAAACCAAGTTCATCATTTCTTAATTTTAAGGTATCTATATTTGTTTTTTTCGTATCTTTATTTTTTATAATTTTGGTATAACTGACTAAATTTTTAATTGGTTTTAAAAAATATCGATTTAAGACAAACGAAAAAATCAATATTACGATACCAACTGCAATTGCAGTCCTAATTACAAAAGTTTTTCTTTCATCTATGGCAGCTTTTATATCATTAGCATTTTCTGTTATTGCTAAATATCCTATATTTTCTCCATCCTTCATCACGTTCTTGATGGTGGTCAATTTAAATTTATTAAATTCTTCCTCGGTAAATGTAAAAGGGATTCCAAAATTTTTGGACGATGCGTAATTTAAAAGAACATCATTTAAAGATACATTATTTTCATTTCCAATATCTATATTTTTTTCTTCAGTGATTTTTTTTGTTGTTGTTGAGTCTAACACTTCTAACTCAATAGTATCCAACCTTTGTGAAAATGATCTTGGATCTAAGTCTAATGTATCAGTGTCTCCTATTAGATTAAGTTTATTATCAAAAAATATTACTCTATCCAAGTTCTGAAAAAGAAATCTTGTTGAAAACAAAAATTTTCTAATATCTTTTTCAACAAATTTTACATTTAATCTTGTTAGATTATCAATTGTATTATTGATAACCTCAATATGATTTGAGGATTTTTTTTTAATTAAATTTGGTTGGACATTTTTCAAATAAACGAATGTGAACAGGCCTATTATTGTGAAAAAAATAGAATTTATGAATAAAAATTTTTTTAAAATTGATAAGTTCTTAAGAAAATAGCTGAGCATTAACTAACATTCCATCTATATCCGCTTCCATATCTAGTTTCTATAGCTGAAAATTCAGGATCAACTTTTTTGAATTTTTTTCTGATTCTTTTAACGTGACTATCAATTGTTCTATCCTCAATATCTGTATCTTCTCTATAAGCTATGTCCATTAATTGAGCTCTCTCTTTTATAATTCCTGGTCTTTTGGCTAGCTCTTTTACAAGTAAAAATTCTGTGGTAGTCAATTTATCAGGCAATTGTTTCCCATTCCATTCGCACTCTAATTGAGACGGATCAAGTTTTAATTTTCCATGCGATATAATACTTTTATTTTCCTCAAGAGTATCTTTGGAATCTTTTTTTCTGAGTTGAACTCTAATTCTTTCAATTAAAACTTTAATTGAAAAACCACCTGATTTTTTTACAAAATCATCAGCACCTAATTTTAGTCCTAGTAATTCGTCAATTTCATCATCTTTAGAAGTCAGAAATATAACTGGTAACGAGGTTTTTTTTCTCAATTTCTTGAGCAATTCCTCACCATCCATTTTTGGCATCTTTATATCAACAATAGCTAGATCTGGCGGTGTCCTGGTTAATCCAATTAATGCACTCTCTCCATCAATGTAAGTCTGAACTTTAAACCCTTCTTTTTCTAGAGCAATACTTAAGCTGGTTAGAATATTTCTGTCATCATCTACTAAGGCAATAGTTTGTTTTTGCATACTTAATTATAAAAATACTAAATTGTTCTAATTTGGGCAAATAAATTAATGTAATGTACCCCAATTTTCTCCAGTGTTTAAATCTACTGTAAGAGGTATTGAGAAAGAATGTTGATCACTCTCAGCAACGCTAGACATTTCTTCAATTATCACTTTGGATATTTTTTTTACTTCATTTTTGGGACTTTCAAAAATTAGTTCGTCATGGATTTGAAGTAACATCTTTGTTTTATTAAGTTTTTGCTCCTTTAATTTTTTATCAATTCTTATCATTGCTAATCTCATTATTTCAGCAGCCGACCCTTGTATTGGAGCATTAATTGCTGCACGTTCTTGAAAGTTTCTGACATTATAATTTTTATCATTTATATTTATAAAATGAGATCTTCTTCCAAAAATATTACTTACATAACCGCTTTTTCTACAAAATTTAATTGTTCGATCCATATAAACTTTTATTTCGGGGAACTTTGAGAAATATGAATTTAGAAACTCGTCCGCTTCAAAATTAGAGACATTTATTTGCTTCGCTAATCCATACTGTGAAATTCCGTAAATTATTCCAAAGTTTATGGCTTTAGCCTTTCTTCTTTGATCTTGATTCACCTTATTAATATCAATATTAAAAATTTGGCTAGCAGTTAAAGAGTGTATATCCTCATTATTTTGAAAAGCTTTTTTTAATTCTTTAACATCAGCCAAATCAGCTAAAATTCTCATTTCAATTTGATTATAGTCTGCTGAAATCAAAATATTATCCTTGTCAGCAACAAAAGCTTTGCGAATATCTCTACCATCTTCTGATTTAATTGGAATATTTTGCAAGTTAGGATCACTTGAAGCTAATCGTCCTGTAGTCGTTGCTGCTAATAAAAAAGAAGTATGAACTTTTTTTGTATTAGGATTAATATGTTCGGGTAAAGAGTCTGAATAAGTATTTTTTAGCTTCGAAACCTGTCTCCAATCTAATACTAATTGTGGAAATTTATGACCTTTAAAAGCTAGATCTTCTAGTACTGAGGCGCTTGTTGCAAAACTTCCCTTTTTAGTTTTTTTTAAGTCTGCAATCTTAAGATCATTGTATAAAATTTCACCCAGTTGTTTTGGAGAAGCAATATTAAATTCTTTCTTGGAAATTTTAAAAACTTCCTTCTGAATTTTTTCAATCTTCTTTTCAAATTTAGTGGATAATGTTTTGAGAAACTTTTTATCAACTTTAATACCGTGTATTTCCATATCAGCTAAAATTCTAAGTAATGGCTTTTCAAAAATTTCATAAATATTTATCATTTTTTCTTCTTTCAAACTTTTATAGAATTTTTTATATAGTCTATAAGTTATGTCAGCGTCCTCAGCGGCATAATCTTTTGCTTTTTCTAAATCGACTTCGCTAAAATTTATCTGTTTTTTTCCAGAACCAACTAATTCTTTGAATTTTATTGTTTTATGACTCAAGTGAATTTCAGATAACGTATCCATATTGTGTCTATTTTTTCCAGCATCAAGCACATAAGACATGAGCATGGTATCCTCCATCGCTGATAGCGTTATCCCATGATTAAAAAATACAATAAAATCAAATTTAATATTCTGACCTATTTTTTTGATACTTGGATCTTCAAGTAAAGGTTTTAATTTTTTAAGCACTATGTCTTTATCAATGCACTTATTTGAATTATGTCCTATTGGTATATAACAAGCTTTTCCAATCTTAGAGCTCAAAGATACTCCGACTAAATCAGCTTGATGAGGATCTAAAGAATTTGTTTCTGTATCCACTGCAACTTCTCCTATTTCTTCAGCCTCCTTAATCCATTCATCAATTTTACTGTGCTCTGTTACTAGGAAATAATTTTTTTTATCAATTTCAACTTTTTTTTCCCTTAATTGAATATCTTTTTTTTTACTACTAAAATCTGGCTCCCCATAAGCAGAAATAGCAGAGCTAAGTAACCTATTAAACTCCATTTCTCTTAGAAATTTATAAAGTTTATCTTTATCAATTCTCTTTAATTCAAAATCATTGAGTTTCATGTCAATTGGAGCATCGTGCTTTAATGTTACTAATTTTTTACTTATTAAAGCTTTATCTTTGTTGTTTAGTAAAGTCTCCCTTCTCTTATTTTGTTTGATTTCATCTGCTGATTTTAAAAGTGTCTCTAAATCACCATACTTATTAATTAACTCTGCTGCAGTTTTTACACCAATTCCAGGAACACCAGGAACGTTATCACTGCTATCCCCAGCTAGAGCCTGAACATCTATAACTTTATCTGGATCTACTCCAAATTTGTTTTTTACATCCTCATTAGAGATGAACTTATTTTTCATTGGATCAAAAATACGAACATCTTTTCTATATAATTGCATTAAATCTTTATCTGATGAAACTATTGTTACCTTTGCTCCTTTTTTTAAAATCTGATCAACATAAGTTGCGATCAAGTCATCTGCTTCATAATTAACTAGTTCAACAGAAGGTAAATTAAAAGCTAAAACTGATTTTCTTATGTATTCAAATTGTGGCGCCAAGTCATCTGGAGCCTCAGATCGATTGGCTTTGTAATCACTATAAATTTCATTTCTAAAAGTCTTTCTCGCTGAGTCAAAAATAACAGCAAAATGAGTTGGTTTCTGTAGATTTTCTTTTGATTTCGAATCTTCAAGAAGTTTAAACAACATACTGCAGAAACCACTTACTGCTCCCGTCGGCAGTCCATCACTTTTTCGAGTTAATGGTGGTAAGGCATAATATGCTCTAAATATATAACCTGATCCATCAATAAGATAAAAATGATCTGTTTTTTGAATCTGATTCATTAAAATTTAATATAGATTAAAGATAAAAATAAGAGTATTATTTTTTATGGAACTAATAAAGCAAAATACTCAAAACCAGCTTTTAAAATCATTATTGATTATCTTTATAGGGTCAATAATTCTTACAATTTCTGCCAAAATCAAGATACCTTTTTATCCAGTTCCAATGACTATGCAGACATTCGTAGTTTTATTTTTAGGTATTAGCTTCGGATATAAAATAGCTTTAGCCACTGTAAGTTTATACTTATTAGAAGGTATATTGGGTTTGCCTGTATTTTCTAATTCTCCTGAGAGAGGAGTTGGTTTAGCTTATTTTACAGGTCCAACAATGGGTTATTTAATTGGATTTCTATCAGCATGTTTTTTAGCCTCGCTAGTCAAAAATGAAGATAATTATTTTTTAATTTTTTTAAAATTAATATTTTCAGTTTCAACAATTTATATCTTGGGGATTCTGTGGCTAGGTACTTTAATTGGTTGGGATAAACCTATTTTTAAATTAGGTGTAATGCCATTTTTAATAGCTGAAATTTTCAAAATTTGTCTACTTACTTTAATA
Organism: uncultured Pelagibacteraceae bacterium; assembly: GCA_902520335.1. Lineage (GTDB taxonomy): Bacteria > Pseudomonadota > Alphaproteobacteria > Pelagibacterales > Pelagibacteraceae > Pelagibacter. The sequence goes on along the minus strand of CABYNS010000002.1, from coordinate 57,228 downwards.
GCAAAAAAAATTATAAAATTTAAAAAAATTATTTAGGTGATCTTTTAGATAATATTCTTTGAAGAGTTCTTCTATGCATTTTGAGTCTTCTTGCCGTCTCTGAAACATTTCTGTTACATAATTCAAATACTCTGTGAATATGTTCCCATTTAACCCGATCTGCTGACATTGGGTTTTCAGGTGGTGCAGCTTTTTTTGATGGATCTGCTAATAATGCTTTTTCTACATCGTCTGCATCTGCCGGTTTAGCCAAATAGTCAATAGCACCTTCTTTGATTGCAGCTACAGCAGTTGGAATATTTCCATATCCTGTTAGCATTATAATTCGGCTTAGTGAATTTGATGATTGAATTTCTTTTACAACCTCCAACCCATTTCCATCATTTAACCTAAGATCCACTACTGCAAAACCTGGTTTTTTTACTTTAACCATTTCTTTTCCTTTTTGCACACTCTCAGCTTGTAAGACCTCAAATCCCTTCTTTTCCATGGCCCTAGCTAATCTTTCTCTAAATGGATTGTCATCATCCACAATCAATAGGGATTTATTGTCAAAATCAGCTAGATTTTGTAATTGAGCTTGGTTTTTCATGGTTAAGATATGGATATTTTTTTTCACAATTCAATAGGCCATTATTTGCTTTACATTGAATAACTATTGAATTAATTGCTCGATTATTAAAGTTTTTTTAAATAAAAAGACTTTTTTTTTGTTAAATTTTTTTTGGGGGGCATTTATAATGCAAAAATTTAAGTCGGTTGAAGAATTAGTTAATCAACTGAAACCGGAAAAACCTGTATATTGTATAAGAAAGAATTCTATTCTTTCTGCTTCAAAATTCTTTCAAAATAATTTCCCAGGTAAAATACTATATGCTGTTAAAACTAATCCCCATCCTGAAGTTATCAAAACTTTGATTAAAAGTGGAATTAATCAATTTGATGTTGCGTCTATCGAAGAAATCAAAGCAGTAAAGAAATTTAATAATACTGCAAAATGTTCTTTTATGCATACAGTTAAAAGTAGAGAAAGTATTAAAGAAGCATATTTTAATTTTGGAATAAAAACTTTCGCATTAGATACTAAAGATGAATTAATTAAGATTATTGAAACGACAGGTAATGCTAAAGATTTAGAATTATTTATTAGAGTTGCTGTTTCCAATGAACATGCCGAAATAGATTTATCTAAAAAATTTGGTGCATTAAATTCTGAAGCTTCAGGACTGCTAAGGCTTGCGAAACTTCATTCAAAAAAAATTGGTTTAAGTTTTCATGTTGGTTCCCAATGTATGCATCCGATTTCATATTCTAAAGGAATTGAAGAAGTGGGAAGTATAATTAAAAAAACTAAAATAATTCCAGATTATATTAATATCGGTGGAGGCTTCCCAACAATTTATCCTGATCTTGTGCCACAATCTTTAGATAATTATATGGAGGAAATTAAGAAGGGTTTAGAAAATTTAGATTTAAAGAATATGCCTCAAATTATTTGTGAACCTGGTAGAGCTTTGGTTGCAGAAAGTGGATCAACAATTGTGAGAGTTAATTTAAGAAAAAAACAAAAACTTTATATTAATGATGGTACTTACGGCACACTTTTTGATGCTGGAACACCTAATATAGTTTTTCCATCAAAATTAATTAAAGAAAATTCAAGTAAGATTATTTCAAAAAAAATGACTGCATTTGATTTTTATGGACCAACATGTGACAGTATGGATTATATGAAAGGTCCTTTCCTGCTTCCAAATAATATTAAAGAAAATGATTATATTGAACTTGGTCAATTAGGATCATATGGTTTAACTTTTAGAACTCAATTTAATGGTTATTACTCTGATGAGATTTATGAGGTTGAGGATACACCAATAATGTCTATGTATGATAAGAATTCAGACAAAGCTACTCTAGTTGCTTAATGTCAGAAAATAAAAATCTTGGTCACAATAGTAAAAAAGATTTCTTAAAAAAACCTGTAGAACATATTGATATTACATCTTTTGACTCTAGAAAGATTATTTCTTCCATGAAAAAAATGTCTTTTGTTTCGAGAGAAACAGCAAACGCAGCCGATATTTATAATGAAATGTTGAAAGACAAAGAATGTACAATTTTTTTAACATTAGCAGGTTCAACATCTGCTGCCGGTTGTATGAATATTTATAAAGATTTAGTTAAATATAATATGGTTGATGCAATAGTGGCGACTGGCGCTTCAATAATTGACATGGATTTTTTTGAAGCTCTTGGTTTTAAACACTATCAAGGTTCTCAATTCCAAGATGATACTGAATTAAGAAAAAATTATATCGATAGAATTTACGACACATACATAGACGAAGATGAGTTACAGATTTGTGATAAAAAAATATGTGAAATCGCGGATACCTTGGAACCTAGAAGCTATACATCCAGAGAATTTATTAAAGAAATGGGTAAATATTTAAAAAAAAATTCTATTAAAAAAGACTCTTTGGTTGAAACAGCATACGATAATGATGTTCCAATTTTTTGCCCAGCTTTTACTGACTCTAGTGCAGGATTTGGTTTGGTTATGCATCAAGAAAAAAATCCAAAAAAACATATTACTATCGACTCTGTAAGAGAATTTAGAGAATTAACCGAAATTAAAATACGCTCAAAAGGTTCTGGTTTATTTATGATTGGTGGTGGTGTCCCAAAAAATTTTATTCAAGACACTATAATTTGTGCTGAATTATTGGGCAAAGAAGTCGATATGCATAAATATGCTGTGCAAATTACAGTTGCCGACTCTAGAGATGGTGCATGTAGTAGTTCAACATTAAAGGAAGCAAGTTCATGGGGTAAAGTTGATGTTACCAAAGAACAGATGGTATTTGCTGAAGCTACTAGTGTACTACCCCTAATAGCTAGCGACGCTTATCACAAAGGTGAGTGGAAAAGTAGGCATAAGAAAAAATTCACAAAAATTTTTGAGTAAAAATTGAAATATTTATCAAATAAAAATGGATTTTTAGGAGTCGACAATAAATTTAATTTCAAAGAGAAAGTTGTTGTAGTTCCATTTGGGCTTGAAAAAACTGTTAGTTACGGGGGTGGCACCAGAAACGGACCTAAAGAAATTATAAAAGCCTCTCATCAAGTGGAATTATATGATGAAGAGCTAAATTGTGAGCCTTATAAAAAAATTGGGATTAAAACATTAAAGCCCTTTAAGATTGACAAAAACATCAAAAAAGCACTCGAGAAAATGTCAAAAATAAATAAAGAAATTTTAGATAAAAAGCTTTTTCCTCTCACGTTTGGAGGAGAACATTCAATTACACCGGGATGTATTAATCCATTTATTAAAAAACACAAAAAAATTTGTCTCTTACATTTTGATGCGCATGCTGATTTAAGAAATAGTTATAATGGAGAAAAATTTTCTCATGCATCAGCAATAAGAAGGTGCTTGGACCATAACAATATATCATTAATATCTTTTGGAATTAGAAATATATCAGAAAGTGAAATTCCATTCTTAAAAAAAAATAAATCAAGAATAAATATTTTTTGGGCAAAAGATAAGTCTAGGTGGAATTTAAAAAAATTTAAAAAACTTATAAAAAATAAGACAGTTTATTTAACATTTGATGTCGATGGGTTTGACTCAAGTATTATGCCAGCTACCGGAACTCCTGAACCAGGTGGATTATTATGGGATGAGACACTCAATATAATTAAAATAGCCGCAAAAAATTCAAACATTGTTGGTGCTGACATTAATGAATTAGCACCTATAAAAGGTTTTAATTCTTACAACTTTCTTGTTGCAAAACTAGCTTATAAAATATTGTCTTATAAATTTTTAATTTAAGCTTTAATTGGCTTAAAAGTTTTTAAAAGCAATCTAAATGGTATCAGCATGATTAAAGCTACTATTACTTTTACAATCAAATCTCCAATCGAAAGTGTAACCCATGGCACGCCGGTTCCATAAAATGATATTGAAAAAAATAAAAATGTATCAATTGTTGAGCCTATCATTGAGGATGTTAATGGTGCAACAAACCATTCTTTTTTTCTTAATCTATCAAATATTTGGACATCTAATAATTGTGCGGTCAAAAATGCAACTCCAGACCCAATCGCTATACGAATAGATATAAAATCTGCAAAATCAGTAGAAAATAAAACTGTAAAACCAATTCCTAGCACAAAACCAAAATATACAATTTTTCTAGCAACTATTTTTCCATAAGATCTATTAGCTAAATCTGTGATTAAAAAAGCGACCGGATAAGAGAAAGCTCCATAGGTTAATATTTCATTTAAGCCGTAGTAATTTATTGGAAACTGAACGAGATAATTAGATGAAAGGACAACAATACCCATCAAAAATGATAGAAGTAAAAACGATTTACTCATTAAGCTGTTTTAGATTGTACTGTCTTTTTTTGAAACGGAGATTTAATTAATAAGCTTTTTTTTAGTTTTTTTAATCTAGGGGATAAATTTTTATTCTTTACGGATTTTAAAAATTCATCAAAGCTACCTTTTTTATCTACTGATCTTATCCCTGCATTACTAACTGTCAATTTTAAGCTTCTTTTTAAAAGTTCACTTGTGAATTTTACTTTTTTTAAATTAGGTAAGAATCTTCTTTTTGTCTTATTGTTAGCATGACTAACGTTATGACCTTTCATTGGATTTTTTCCGGTTAATTCACATTTTTTTGTCATAATTTGTTCGACTATATAAAGTGAGATATTGATGGCGTCAAGTTTATTAGATTATTCTAATCCTTTTTTCCCACTATTTCTTTAAAGTTTTTTACACCTTCTTTAAGTAATATTTCCTTTAGCTCTTTTTTAATGAGACTGACAATATTTGGACCTCTAAAAACCATGCCTGTATAAAGTTGTAAATAATCAGCTCCAGCTAAAAGTTTTTGATAAGCAGATCTGCCAGAGTCTACGCCACCTACACCTATGATTTTGATTCTACCTTTTAAAACTTTATAAAATTTTCTAATCAACTCAGAAGATTTGGACTCTATAGGTTTCCCAGATAGTCCTCCTTTTTGATGACTTTGAGTATTTTGTAAATTTTCTCTTGTTGTATCAGATGTGTTAGAAATAATAGTTGCTTCTATCTTATTATTTAAAAGCACTTCAGAAATTTTTGTAATTTCTTTGTCATTTATATCTGGTGACACTTTTACTGCTATAGGTGTTTTAGAGTTAAGATCTCTCTTCTCTTTTTCAATTAGTTTTAAAAGATCATCTAATTTTTTTTGATCGTGAAAGTTTCTTAAATCTTCTGTGTTTGGTGAAGAAATATTGATAGTGATGTAATCAGATAACCCGTTAAATGTTTTCAAACACTGTATATAATCATTTGTTCTATCTTCTGAGTCTTTATTGGGTCCAATATTAATTCCAAGTAAGCCAGTTGGATTATTTCTTTTAATTCGATCTACGATATTTTTTGATCCTAGATTATTGAAACCAAGTCTATTTATGAGAGCCTCATCCTCTACCAGTCTAAAAACTCTAGGTTTAGGATTTCCGTATTGTTCTAACGGTGTAACAGTTCCTACTTCGACAAAACCAAAACCTAAATTGAACAATGAATTATATACCTCAGCATTTTTATCAAATCCTGCAGCCATACCAATTGGATTTTCTATTTCTTTATTAAATAATCTTGTCTTAAAAAGGGGATTATTTTTTTCTTCATCTAAAATATTTGGAATAAAATTAAATTTTAGTGATTTTATAGCTAAACTATGAGCTGTCTCAGGATCTAATTTGAAAATCAAAGATCTTAAATTTGAAAACATTATTTAATTTTATTTAATATAAGATCTTTTGTTTCTTTCACACCAAAAAAACTTATAAAAAAACCCATCCTTGGTCCGTTTTCGTCTCCAAAAACTACTTCGTAAATTAATTTAAACCAATCTCGAAGGTTCTCAGTGTATCCATTTTCTTTACCAGTCGAATATATCATTGTTTGAATATCTTCTGGTTTCATTTTGTCGTCACATTTATCTAAAGTTTTTACTAGAGCTTCTAAAGCTTTTTTTTCTTCACCATTAGGTTTTTTATATTTTTTTTTCAATTTTATTACGTCGTTAAAATATTTTATTGCATAGCCTACTAAATTATCAAAAATAGGATTATCTTTCTCCGAAATGTCTTTTTTATATTTTTTAACAAATTTCCATAGAAGTTCTTTGCTGTCAGCATTACTTGTTTCGACCAAGTTTAATAACATTGAAAAAGACATAATCATGTTTTCTTTGGGCACCAAACTATTATGAACATGCCATACAGGATTCATAAGTAGCTGTAACTCATTTTGATTTTTTGCTTTCTCAATCAGATCCAAATAATCATCGACAGTTTTTGAGACTATTTCTTTGTAAAGTTTTTTTGCTCTTTTTGGATTTTGGTACATATACAGCGACAAACTTTCAGGAGAAGCATACTCTAACCATTGATCAATAGTGATGCCGTTTCCCTTTGATTTTGAAATCTTCTCTCCTTTTTCATCCAAAAATAGTTCATATGCAAACCCTGAGGGATTTGTTTTTCCAATCAATTTGATAATTTTTGTTGAAAGTATTGCGCTCTCTATAAGATCCTTTCCATACATTTCAAAATCAACATCTAGCGCATACCATCTCATAGCCCAATCAACTTTCCACTGTAATTTACAATTTCCATCATAAATGCTTGTTTCCAAATCTTTTCCATTATTATCAAAAACAATAATAGATTTTTCTTTATTAATATTTTTTACAGGTATTTCTAGAACATGACCTGTAACCGGACAAATTGGAAGAAATGGACTGTACGTTTTTTGTCTCTCTTTTCCTAGTGTAGGAAGTATTATATTCATTATACCATCATAATTCTCTAAAATAACTTGGAGAGAAGAGTTAAAGAAACCCGATTTATAAAGTGATGTTGAACTTTTAAAATTATATTTAAATTTAAAATTGTTCAAAAATTTTTTTAACATTTCATTGTTATGCTCACCAAAACTATCAAATTTTTGAAAGGGATCAGGCACATTGGTAAGCGGTTTGTGTAAATTTTTTTCTAATAATTCTTTTTGTGGAACGTTGTCAGGTACTTTTCTAAAACCGTCCATATCATCTGAAAAAGTAATGATTTCGGTTGGTAAATCAGTCAAATATTTTAAGGCATTCACAATCATTGATGTCCTTGCAACTTCTCCAAAAGTTCCTATATGTGGAAGTCCACTAGGGCCATAACCTGTTTGGAGAATTATTTTGCCTTTTTTTTCTATAAAAGATTTTCTTTCCCGAAGCATTTTTTTTGCTTCAACGAAAGGCCATGCACTTGTTTTATCAAAATTCTCTTTTTTAATCATGATTAATTCAAATATAATCTTAAATTAACGATTTAACTTATTCTTATAGAGTTGAAATTTATTTACCATAAAATAATGTTCTATCAAAATGTCTAATTATAAAACTGTTTTTTTTACTCTTGGAATTCTTCAAATAATTCTTGGGATTTTTATGTTGATACCAATATTTGTTCAATTTTTTTTCAAAGAAATTGACTCTTCTTTTTTTGGCGCCTCTATTATTACAATTATTTTTGGTACTCTATTTTTTTTATCTAATCTTGATCATGATAAGAAATTAAGTTTACAACAAGCTTTTTTATTAACAGCGTTATCTTGGCTAAGTATTGCAATTTTTGGCTCACTTCCTCTAATATTTTCTGAAGTCAATTTTTCATTCACTAATGCTTTTTTCGAGAGTATGTCAGGTATTACAACAACTGGTTCTACAATAATTCCAAATTTAGAGCAGATGCCTAAAGCGATTTTGCTTTGGAGAGCAATTCTTCAATGGTTGGGTGGTATTGGAATAATTGTCATGGCGATCACTTTGATGCCAATAATGAATGTTGGTGGTATGCAATTATTCAAAATTTCTAACAGTGACTCGTCTGAAAAAATTCTTCCTAAATCGAAAGAAATTGCATTGAGATTAATTTATATTTATTCAAGTCTTACTGCACTTTGTGCAATATCATATAAGATCCTTGGGATGGATACTTTTGATAGTATAACTCATTCTATGACAACAATAGCAACCGGGGGATTTTCAAACTATAACGAATCCATCGGTTTCTTTAATAGTTTTTCAATAGAAATTTCAGCAATGATTTTTATTATCTTAGGTAGTTTACCTTTTATCGCTTATATTAAATTCTTAAACGGTGACAGAAAAATTTTTTTTTCAGATATTCAAATTAGAACTTTTTTGAAAATAATCTTAATAAGTATTTTGATCTTATCAATTTATTTATTTTTTGATAAATCATCTGAACTAAACCTCAGAACAGTTTTATTTAATGTAATATCAATTTTGACAGGGACTGGATATGTTAATGCACAATTTGATAACTGGGGTGGATTTCCTTTAATTATATTTATAGGCTTAATGTTTATTGGTGGATGTGCTGGCTCAACAACTTGTGGTATAAAAATATTCAGATTTCAAATACTTTATTCATTTGTTTTGAATCAACTTAAAAAAATTATTTATCCTAAAGGAGTTTTTGTTCTAAAATATAACCAAAGTCCTGTTGATGATAAATTTACCGCATCAATCATCTCTTTCATTTATATGTACCTGGTAATTTTTTTTACAATTACAGCATTATTATCTTTGACAGGTCTTGACTTTATTACTTCAATTTCTGGTGCCGCAACATCTATTTCAAATGTAGGCCCTGGCCTAGGCTCAACTATTGGACCAAACGGAAATTTTTCATCACTACCTGATATCTCTAAGTGGATTTTAAGTTTTGGTATGATCTTGGGTAGATTAGAATTGTTTGCAATCCTTGTATTATTTTTACCATCTTTTTGGAGGAATTAAATTTGATAGAAATTAAAAAGAATTCTTTGTCTGAAATGTTCTCAGTTTATTTTGATAAAAGAATGCTCAAAATTTTATTGCTTGGTGCAATATCTGGTTTTCCATGGGTTTTGATTGGAAGTAGTCTAAGTTTATGGTTAAAAGAAGATGGATTAAGTAGATCTACTGTTGGATGGGCTGGATTAATTTTTGCAGTTTATGCTTTTAATTATTTATGGGCACCCTTAATAGATAGAATACAAATACCATTTTTAACGAAAAAAATAGGTCACAGAAGAGGATGGATTGTTTTGATGCAAATTATCATCTTACTCTCACTTGCTCTTTGGAGTTTACTCGATCCGTCTGAAAATTTAGCCTTGGTTGTTTCAGTGGGCTTAATAATTGCTATAGCATCATCAACTCAAGATATAACAGTTGATGCTTTAAGAATTGAGCAGATTGGTGAAAATGAGGGAAAATCAATGGCTGCTGGGGCTGCAATGGCAGTTGTTGGTTGGTGGTCAGGATACAAATTAGGTGGAGTACTATCATTATTTGCAGCAGACATTCTACAAAAGATTGGTTTTGAAAATTATTGGCAACTAACTTTTCTAATTTTGGGTATTTTAGTAATTTTTATGAACATTGGCTTAATTTTCATTGATGAGTCTGGAAATTTAAATAGACAAAATCAACAAAAAGAAAATGATAAATTGATATCATCTCAATTTAAAAATGAAAATATATTTACAAAATTGATAACATGGGTTGCTGGAACAATAAGTGGCCCAGTTATTAGTTTTTTTAAAAAGAATGGCTTTTCGATTGCTATAGGAATTTTAGGATTTGTTTTTTTATTTAAAGTGGGAGAGGCATTTCTTGGAAGAATGTCTATAATTTTTTATAAAGAAATAGGCTTTAGTAAATCAGATATTGCTATTTACTCTAAAACGTTAGGTTGGATCACTACTGTGACTTTTACTCTTTTGGGTGGGCTTTTTGTAATAAGATCTGGAGTTTTAAAAGCAATGTTTTTTGCTGGAGTAATGATGGCAAGTACAAACCTTTTATTTAGTGTATTGGCTTGGAGTGATAAATCTGAACTTTTATTTGCTATCGCAGTCATTTTTGATGATATAGCTGCTGCATTTGCAACAGTAGCTTTTGTGGCTTTTATATCTATGCTCGTAGATAGAGCCTATACAGCAACTCAATATGCACTCTTAGCATCAATTGGAACTGCTGGTAGAACAACTTTAGCCTCCTCATCTGGTGCCCTTGTTGATTGGTTAAATGGTGATTGGGGAATATTTTTTATTTTAACTGCACTAATGGTAATTCCTTCCTTAATAATTTTATTGATTATGAAAAATAAACTTAAACTAAGTGAAAAATAATTTTTTAAATAAATCTGTAGCTAACATTTACTTTAAACCATCTACCAACTCTGAAGTGGTTTCACAAATTCTATATGGAGAGAAATTTAAAATTTTATTAAAAAGAAAAAAATGGATAAAAATAAAGACTAATTATGACAATTATATTGGATATATTAAAAACGATAATTTTTTAAAAAATTTTAATCCGTCTTTTAAAATTTCAAAAATTAAATCTAGAATTTTTTTTAAAAAAGGTAAAAAATTTTTATCTTCAAATCATCATCTGTATTATGGATCTGGTGTATGTGTTAGAAATGAAAACAAAAAGTATGTAGAATTTGAAAAAAATAAATGGATCAAAAAAATTGATATTAAAAGTATTGATCATTATGAAAAAAATTATATCAAAATATTCAAATCTTTTTTAAACACAAAATACTTATGGGGTGGAAAAACTTGTATTGGTATTGATTGTTCAGCATTAATTCAAATCTATTTTTATTATAATAGAATATTTTTCCCAAGAGATACAAAAGACCAAATAAGATTTAGTAAGCAAAAAAAAATTAAAAATTTACTTAAAGGAGATGTCATATTTTGGAAAGGACATGTTGGTGTATGTATAAGTAAGTCTAGATTTATTCATGCTTATGGACCAAAAAAAAAAGTGATAGAAATGTCGACAATGCAAACAATCAAGTTAATTGATAAAACAGCAAATCTAAAAGTTAAAAAAGTAAGTAATATTAGTAGTTATTAATCTCTACCAAAGTCAGGTTTGTTTACATCCTGTTTTAATTTAATAATTTTAGATCTAACCTTTTTAGTTTGCGATAATTTTTTTAAAATTGATTTATTATTCTTAGAATTTATATCTTTTTTGAAAGATTTTAAGTTTTTGATAAACAAATCTATCGCTTTTGTAACATTAGCTTTGTTATCAAAAAAAATATCTCTCCACATAATTTCATTTGAAGCAGCTATTCTTGAAAAATCTCTCAGCCCCCCAGCACTGTATTTAATAAGACCAAACTTAAGAATTTTCTCAAAATCTTGAGCTGATTTAACCAAATTATAGGCAATTAAATGTGGTAAATGACTTGTGATAGAAAAAACTTTATCATGTTTTTCCGGATTCATAATAACAGTTTTTGAGCCTATTTTTTTCCAAAAAGAAATTAAAAATTTTAAATTCTTAAGACTTGTTTTTTTATCCTTAATTAAAACACACCATTTATCCTCAAACATATCAGCTTTTCCAAATTCTGGTCCACTAACCTCCGATCCTGCGATAGGATGACTTCTTATCCAATTTATACCGCGCCTCAAAAATTTTTTAATAATTTTTGATGATTCTATTTTTGAAGAGCCTACATCAGTAATTAGTGTCTTTGGCAAAATAGTTTTATTAATCTTAAGAATAAGTTCTTTATATTCACTCGTTGATGTACAAACAATCACTAAGTTTGAATTTACCAAACCATCTTTTAGTGAATTAACTATTGTTCCAGGTAATTTGAGCTTTTTTATTTTAGCAATATTAGATTGCGATTTTTCGTAAATAAATATTTTTTTCGCAATTTTTTTTTGTGAAATTTTCCTTACTAAAGAAGAACCTAATAATCCACAGCCAATAATCAATATGTTTCTCATTTTCTAAATATATTTTGTGTTGCTTTAATAAATTTTATATTTTCCTCTTTAGATCCAATAGTTAATCGTAGCATATTCTTTATTTTATAACCTTCTTCGGTAGACCTTAAAATGATTCCTTTTCTTTTTAATTTTTCATAAAAACTTTTAGCTCTTAGTTTACATTTGTTAAAGTTCAATAATAAAAAATTGGCAGAGACTTTATTTGAACTAATATCATAATTGCTCAAAAAATCTTTTAATTTTGTTGCATAAAAATAATTATGTTTTACAGAACGTGTAATAAATTTTTTATCTTTAAGCGACTCAATTGCTGCCTTTTGAGCTATTTCATTAACATTAAATGGAGGTTTAATAATATTCAAGGCATCAATAATTTTTTTTGAACCATATCCCCACCCAACTCTTAAAGATGATAATCCGTAGATTTTTGAGAATGTCCTTAATATAAAAACATTCTGCTTGTTTTTAAATAAATCTAAACCAGATTTATAATCTTTATTTTGCATGTACTCTGCATAAGCATCATCTACAACAAGCAAAATATTTTTTCTTAATCTTTTTCTTAAATTAATTAATTCAAACTTAGTCAAGTAAGTGCCAGTTGGATTATTTGGATTTGCAAGAAATACCATTTTAGTTTTACTGTTTACTTTTTTAATTATTTCCGAAACAGAAACTTTAAAATTTTTTTCTTTTGCAAAAACAACTTTTGCTCCAACTATTTTTGCGTATATTCTGTACATCAAAAAACTAAATTGAGGAAGGATTACCTCATCTTTTGGTTTAAGGAAAAGCTGACATAACATTTGTATAACTTCGTCTGAGCCAGCACCACAAATTATTTTTTCTTTATTACAATCAAATTTTTTTGAAATCTGGCTTCGTAATTCTCTAGACTTTCCGTCTGGATATCTAAAAAATTTTAGTTTTTTATTTGATATTGCCTTCTTGGCCCTCACACTTACACCAAGAGCTGACTCATTCGCTGAAAGTTTGATTATTTTCTTTAGTCTCTTGACAGTTGATTTACCAGGTTGATAAGCCTCAATATCAAATTTTTTAAATTTTACAGTTGTCATCTTTTAAATTTTAGCCTCTTTATAAATAAAATAACAACTTTTCATATAGTATTAGTTCAAATATTTTAAAAATTGACATACTAAATAACATCTTGTACAAAATTTATGCGCTGATTTACCTGAATTGCGAGCGCTTTAAAAAAACCGCTAAAAAAGTTTTTTTCCTCACAATTCAATAATTAGCATTAAAAATTATGAATATTAAAGAGAATATAAAAACACTTATTATTAAAAAACCATTAAAGCTTGATTGTGGTAAAACTATTAATAATTATCCACTAGCCTATGAAACTTATGGTTCACTTAATAAAAATAAAGATAATGCGATTCTTGTTTTTCATGCACTTACCGGTGATCAATTTGTTACGGGAATTAATCCTATCACAAAAAAAGATGGTTGGTGGTCTTATGCAGTGGGTCCCAACAAATCAATAGATACAAATAAATATTTTGTTATTTGTGCAAATGTTATAGGTGGTTGTATGGGATCATATGGTCCAAGCCACAAAAATCCCGATACAAATAAGATTTACGGCACAGATTTTCCTATAATTACTATTAATGACATGGTGAATGCACAAGTAAATCTATTAGATCATTTTAAAATCAAAAAACTTTTTTCAGTTGTTGGTGGATCGATGGGAGGAATGCAAGTTTTACAATTTATTAGTAATTATCCAGATAAAGCTAGTACAGTAGTACCAATCGCATGTACCTCTAATCATTCTGCTCAAAATATTGCTTTTAATGAATTGGGTAGACAAGCGATAGCATCAGATCATAACTGGTCAGACGGAAAATATTTATCTAATAATACTCTTCCCGATAAAGGGTTATCAGTAGCGAGAATGGCTGCACATATAACTTATTTGTCTAAAAAAGGTTTACAAGAAAAATTTGGAAGAAAACTTCAAGAAAGAGATGCTCTTAAATTTGGATTTGATGCAGATTTTCAAATAGAGAGTTATCTAAGATATCAAGGATCTGTTTTTGTAGATCGATTTGATGCTAATAGTTATCTTTATATAACAAGAGCAATGGATTATTTCGATCTAGTTAAACAATTTGATGGTAATTTATCTAATGCATTCAAAAAAACTAAGGCTAAGTTTTTTGTAATATCTTTTACCTCAGACTGGCTTTATCCAACCCAAGAAAATAAAGATATAGTTATCGCTCTTAATGCAATTGGTGCTGATGTTGGATTTGTTGAAATAAAATCTGACAAAGGTCATGATTCTTTTTTATTAGATGTTCCAGACTTTTTAAAAACCCTTAAAAATTTTTTAAATAAATCTTACTCAGAGAGATAATAGTGAAGACAGAATATAAAATAATAGTCGATTTAATAGAAGAAAAAACAAGAGTTTTAGATGTTGGTTGTGATGATGGAACATTAATGGATTCATTAAAAAGAAATAAAAATGTTGATGCGAGAGGAATTGAGATTTCAAAGGATAAAGTTCAAACCTGTGTATCAAAAGGACTTACTGTAATTGAAGGAAACGCGGAATTAGATTTAAAACAATTTCCAAATGATTCTTTTGATTATGTTGTCCTAGGTCAAACTTTACAAGCTTTCGTAAATCCTGAGATTGTTATAAAAGAACTTTTAAGAGTTGGAAAAAAAGCAATCATAACAATTCCAAATTTTGGTCATTGGAAAGTAAGATTAAATTTACTTATCAAAGGAACAATGCCAATCACAGAATCATTACCAAATGATTGGTATAACACCCCAAATATTCATATGTGTACAATCAAAGATTTTGTTAAATTTTCAAAAATTATAAACTTTAAAATCTTTAAATCTTTAGCTCTGACAAATAAAAATATATCTAATATTAATAATTCTAATTTATTTTATAAAAATTTATTTGCAGAATTAGGTATATTCTTAATAGAAAAATAAGATGAGAATAGAAATAATTAAGTGTTTACAAGACAATTATAGTTACCTGTTAATCGATGACGCTAAAGGTATTGGATGTGTTGTTGACCCTGGTGAGGCAGCTCCAATTATGAAATATGTTGAAAGTAATAATATTGAGTTAAAATATATTCTTAATACTCATCATCATTATGATCATGTAGGTGGCAACTTAGAATTAAAAAAAAGATATAATTCTAAAATAGTTGGATTTAAAGAAGATAAAGATCGTATTCCAGAAATTGATGTACTTGTGGAAGATAATCAAAAATGGAAAGGCGAAAATTTTGAGGCGAAAATTTATCACATTCCAGGTCATACAAGTGGGCATATTGCCTTTCATTTTTTTTTGGAAAAAAAAATTTTTACTGGGGATACCTTATTTTCTTTAGGATGTGGTAGAATTTTTGAAGGAACTTATGAACAGATGTTCAATTCATTAAAAAAAATAAAAGAACTTCCAAAAGATACTCAGATATATTGCGGCCATGAATATACATTACAAAATTCAAAATTTTGTGAGTTAAATGATCCTGATAATTCAAATTTGAAAAGTAAAATTGAAGAAATTAAAGAAAAAATAAAAAATGGCCATCCCACCATTCCATCAATTTTATCTGATGAAATGGAATGCAATTTATTTCTTAAAGCTAAAGATGTTGAAAGTTTTTCAAAATTAAGAGATTTAAAGGATAATTTTTGATTTATAAAACTTGACTATAGGCTTGCTCAGACTATATTGCCTTAACAAAATTTAGGGTATTTATATGTCATTCGCAGTCATAAAAACAGGTGGTAAACAATACAAAGTCAAATCTGGAGAGATTTTGAAAATTGAGAAATTAACAGCTGTTAAAGCTAATTCAAAAATAGAATTTAATGAAATTTTAGCTTACGGAGATGACAGTAAAATAGAAGTTGGAGCCCCAATGGTAAATGGTGCAAAAGTTGAAGCTGACTTAATTAAAAATAGCAAAAATAGGACTGTATTAATTTTTAAAAAAAGAAGAAGACATAACTCAAGAAGAAAAAATGGGCATAGACAGGAATATTCTATGATTAGAATAAATAAAATTTTTTCAAAAGATGGTAAAATTCTCTCAGAAGCTGAAAAAGTTTCTAAGGTAACAAAAAAGACAGAAACAAAAAAAGAGGCTAGTAAATAACTAGGAATTAACTATGGCAACAAAAAAAGCAGGCGGATCTTCTAGAAATGGACGTGATAGTGCTGGGCGAAGACTTGGTGTCAAAAAGTACGGCGGACAATCTGTTATTCCTGGAAACATTATTGTAAGACAAAGGGGTACAAAAATATTTCCTGGAGAAAACGTGGGAATGGGTAAAGATCACTCAATTTTTTCAGTAATAAAAGGTAAAGTAGTTTTTAAAAAAACAAAGTCAGATAGAACTTTTGTTTCAGTAAAACCCAATTAATAGTACAACTTAACCTATTGTTGTATTATGAAATTCTTAGATCAAGTTAAAATTTATATTAAAGCTGGAAATGGTGGAGATGGTTCTCCGAGTTTCAGAAGAGAAAAATTTATAGAATATGGTGGTCCAGATGGTGGTGATGGTGGAAAAGGAGGTTCAGTAATTTTAAAAGCTGAACAAAATTTAAATACTTTGATTGATTTTAGATATCAACAACATCATAAAGCAAAGAGAGGTGAGAACGGTGCAGGACAAAACCGAACAGGCAAGAGTGGTGAAGATTTAATTTTAAAGGTTCCCTTAGGAACACAAGTTTTTGAAGAGGACAACAAAACATTAATTTACGACTTTACGAAAATTAGTGAGGAATTTACCGCTGCTGCTGGTGGTAAAGGTGGATTGGGTAATACAAGATTCAAAAGTTCTACCAATAGGGCTCCAAGAAAATTTACAAAAGGAACTCAAGGAGAAGAGTTTACAATTTGGCTTCAATTGAAAACAATAGCTGATATTGGGATTATAGGATTACCTAACGCAGGTAAGTCAAGCTTATTAGCATCAGTAACTAATGCAAATCCTAAAATTGCAAACTATCAATTTACCACTTTAAATCCAAATTTGGGAGTAGCAAGTTATGATGATAAAGAAATTACGATCGCAGATATACCAGGATTAGTAGAAGGGGCTCATAAAGGTACAGGCCTTGGAATTCAGTTTTTGAAACATATTGAAAGATGTAAGTCTCTTTTACATTTAATTGATATTACAAGTGAAGATTTAAAAAAAAGCTATCAACAAGTAAAAAATGAGCTTAAAAAATATAGTAACAAACTCATTAAAAAAAAAGAATTAATCGTGTTGAACAAAATAGATCTTATTGATGAAAAAGAGGTCATTCATATAATTAAAGATTTTAAAAAGAATACTAAATCAGAAGTTATTGCTGTATCAACATTCAATAAATCTTCAGTATCAAAAATCAAATCAAAATTATTGAATTATGTATCTTAAAAACTCAAAAAAAATTGTTATCAAAATCGGATCTTCACTTTTAGTTGATCAAGATAAGAGAATAAGAAAAAAATGGCTCTCTAGCTTTGCGAAAGATATAAAAAAATTAAGATCAAATAATCAAAAAGTTATAATTGTTTCTTCAGGCGCAATAGCCCTTGGATGTAAAAAAATGAATTATAATAAAAAAAATCTTAAACTAGATAAAAGTCAAGCAATTGCATCTATAGGACAAATTGAATTAATGAATTTATTCTTAGAAACGTTTTCAAAATATAAATTAGATATTTCTCAAATTTTACTTACCCTTGACGACACTGAGGAGAGAAGAAGATCAATTAATGCAAAAAGAACTTTTGAAAACTTATTCGATCTTGATTTCATTCCTATTGTTAATGAAAATGATACTATTGCAACATCTGAAATTAAATATGGAGATAATGATAGACTTGCTTCTAGAGTAGCTCAAATTACAAATGCAGATACCTTAATATTGCTCTCGGATGTGGATGGTTTATACACAAAAAACCCAAAAAAATTCAAAGATGCTCAATTAATTAAGAAAGTGATTGATTTAGACAAAGTTGTTAAAAGTATAAATATCAAAGGTATGACAGAATTAGGAAGTGGTGGCATGAATACAAAAATCGAAGCTGCTAAAATTTGTAATTTGGCTGGTTGCAATATGGCAATAGCAAATGGGATAAGTCTTAATCCTATCGATCGTATCCAGAGTGAAAATAACTGCACTTGGTTTATTTCTAAAATATCTAAAATGCATGCAAGAAAAAAGTGGATAATCAGTTCAATTTCTCCTAAGGGTGAACTTATAATTGATGATGGAGCAAAAAAGGCTCTTCATAGTGGAAAAAGTTTATTAGCAGCTGGAATTAAAAAAGTGGTCGGTAGATTTAATAAAGGAGATCATATTAAAATTTTAGATAATAAGAAAAAAGAGTTTGCTCGTGGACTTAGCTCTTTTTCATCCAAAGAAATAAATTTAATTATGGGCTGTCATTCGAATGAAATACAAAAAATTTTAGGATACGTGTCGAAATCTGAGGTAGTGCATAAAGATGATATGGTAGAAATCTAATGAGAAAGATATTAATTAATATTGGAGAAAGATCAAAACAAGCGTTTGCTCAACCAATAAATACTTATAAAAAAAATAAAGTTTTAAATGATTATCTTAAAATGATAAAAAAAAATAAGCACTTAATTCTTAGAGAAAATAAAAAAGATGTAGATCGGGCTATCAAAATTAAGCTTAGAGATAATTTAATAAATCGACTTATTTTAAATGAAAAAAAAATCTTGGGTATTATTTATTCAATCCAAAAAATAATTAAGTTAAAGGATCCAGTTCATAATGTTATTGAAAGATGGAAAAGACCTAATGGACTTGTATTTTCAAAAATATCAATCCCGATAGGAGTAATAGGTGTAATTTATGAAAGTAGACCAAATGTAACCTCGGATGTAGCATCATTATGTTTTAAATCTGGAAATCCAGTTATTTTGAAAGGTGGTTCTGAGGCCTTTTATTCTAATAAAATTTTATCAAATTTATTTAGAAAAGCTTTAAAGATTAATAAAGTTAATCAAAACTTTGTTCAATTCATCGATATAAAGAATAGAAAAGTGGTAGATTTTTTACTCACTAAAATGACTAATTTTATTGATGTAATCATACCAAGAGGGGGTAGAAATTTAGTTAAAAAAGTACAAAGCATTTCTAAAATTCCAACTATTGGTCACTTAGAAGGTGTTTGTCATTCATATGTAGATAAAGATGCGGATCCGAAAATTGCTACCAAAATAATTGTAAATGCAAAATTAAGAAATACAGCGATTTGTGGAGCAACTGAAACAATTTTGCTTAACGAGCGTATAATCAAAAAGTTTGGAGCTCATATATTAAAGATATTAGAGGAAAAAAGTTGTCAAATTATTGGGGATAATAAAATAAGAAAAATTTATAAAGGTAAAATCAAAAAAGCATCAATCAAAGATTGGTCAAAAGAATATTTATCTGCTACCGTTTCTGTAAAATCTGTCAAAAACTTACAAGAGGCTATTTCTCATATTAATAAATATGGAACTATGCATACTGATTGTATTATTACTAAAAACAAAAAAACTGCTAAAAAATTTTTAATGGGAGTTAAAAGTTCAATAGCGATGCACAATACATCTACACAATTTGCAGATGGTGGTGAATTTGGATTTGGTGGTGAGGTTGGAATTTCGACAAATGTTCTTCCACCAAGAGGACCTGTAGGACTTAAACAACTAATTTCCTACAAATATCAAGTAACAAGTAATGGTAAAATTAGAAAGTAAATTGGTTACAAGAAAAAATAAAATTGGGATCCTGGGTGGATCTTTCGATCCTGCACACAAAGGTCACTTAACAATCTCAAAAGAAGCAATTAAAAGATTTAAATTACGAAATGTTATTTGGGCTATAACAAAAAAAAATCCTTTTAAAAAAAAGACACATACAAGTTTGGATAATAGAATCAAACATTGCAAAAAAATTATTGGATCAAGTAAATTAATTAAAGTAAAATTTTATGAAGATACAATTAAATCGAATAAAACTTTTGATTTAATAAATCATATTTCAAAGAACAAAAAAAACAAAATTTATTTTATAATGGGTGCTGATAATTTAATAAAATTTCACAAATGGTATAAATGGAAATTAATTTCACAGAAATGTAAAATAATAGTATTTGATAGACATGGTTATAAAAAAAAATCATTAAATTCAACTACATATAAAAGATTAAATAGAGAAAATTTGAAATTTATTGAATTTGAAAAGGTCAATATTTCTTCTTCTCAATTGAGAAAAATTTGGTATGATTTGTTTAATTAATGGACAAAATTTCTGATTTAAAAAAAATCATAATTCAAACTTTAGATATTAATAAAGCTTTAGACATTGTTAGCATCAATCTTAAAGATAAAAGTTCAATGGCTGAATACATGATTATTGCAAGTGGTACGTCATCTAGACATATCCAGTCACTTTCTGAGCAAGTTTTAGAAAAATTCAAGGATTATGGAATGAAAGATTCAAAAATCGAGGGAAAAGATAGTACTGAGTGGAAACTGGTGGATGGAATAGATCTAATTGTCCACATATTTCATCCAGAAAAAAGAAAATTTTACGAATTAGAAAAAATGTGGTCAGAATTTATTCCAAAAGAAAAACTTATAATATGAGGAAAATTTTTTTTATCATCAGTATATTTTTTCTAAAGTTTTCAACTTTTAATCCTGTCGTTGCAGCTGAAAATGACGTTTATAAGAAAATAGATTTATTTGGAGAAGTATTAGAAAAAATTAATAAAGAGTATGTCGATGAAATAAATCAATCTGAAAGTATGGATGCTGCAATAGATGGTTTGCTTCAATCACTAGATCCTTATTCAGCATATATGTCACCTGAAATTTTTAACGAAATGCAGACTGAAACAAGTGGTGAATTTGGTGGCTTGGGAATAGAGGTAAATATGGAGTCTGGGGTTGTAAAAGTAATTTCCCCTATCGACGATACTCCAGCATCTAGAGCTGGGATTAAAGCTGGCGACTACATCATAAAGATAGACGATATTCAGGTACAAGGTAAATCACTAAGTGAGGCTGTAGACTTGATGAGAGGACCTGTAGGTTCATCAATTATTTTAACTGTAAGAAGAATTGGACAAAAAAAAGCTTTAACGTTTGAAATTGTAAGAGAAATAATTCAAATTAAATCAGTTAAAGCTGATCTTTTAAAAAATAACGTTGGTTATCTTAGATTAACTTCTTTCAATGAAAATAGTGGTGAACAAATAAGAAAGCAAATCAAAGAATTTGAAAAAAATGAAAATATAAATTCATATATACTAGATTTAAGAAATAATCCTGGAGGGTTGTTATCACAAGCTATAAGGATATCAGATTTTTTTTTAGATAATGGGGAGATTGTATCTACTAAAAGTAGAAAGGCCTCTGAAAATAGAAAATGGTTTGCCAAAAAAGGAGATTTGATAGGTGGCAAAACTTTGGTTGTATTAATTAATTACGGTTCTGCATCTGCTTCAGAAATAGTTGCTGGAGCACTACAAGATCATAAAAGAGCAATTATTTTAGGCGAAAATAGTTATGGAAAGGGTTCAGTGCAATCAATTATTCCACTAAAGAATAAAGGAGCAATAAGACTCACTGTTGCAAAATATTACTTACCATCTGGTAAATCAATTTCTGAAGTTGGAGTAAGTCCTGATATTGAGATTAATGAAGATACCGATGAATTTAGGATTAAGACTGATACTGATAATCAACTAAGTTACGCATTAAAACTTTTAAACGGTTAAATGAAAGAACAATATAAAAATCTGCCACTACGTAGTGGTGTAGGCATTGTTGTTCTTAATCAAGAAGATAAAATTTTCGTTGCAAAAAGAATAGACAACCCAAAAAACTTTTGGCAAATGCCACAAGGAGGTATTGATGAAGGTGAGGATTTTCTTACCGCCGCATACAGGGAGTTAAAGGAAGAGACTAGTATTACAAAAGTAGAGCTTATTAAAGAATTAGATGGTTTTATAACATATGAATTACCAGATCACTTATTGGGTATAATTTGGAAGGGTAAGTATAAAGGACAAAAACAGAAATGGTTTATAATGAAGTTTACTGGAGAGGATAGTGAGATAAATATTAGAACAAAAAAACCTGAATTTCTTGAGTGGAAATGGATTGAATTAGAATCCTTAACAAAAGTTGTGGTAGATTTTAAATTACACGTCTATCAAGAAATTAAAAAAAAATTAGAGTTATTATTAGTTAATCGATCTTAGAACTTCAACTTTTTGATCTGCTAAATATTTAGCCTGATCACTTATTTCAGATTTGCTTGCTTCCGCCTCAGCTTTTTTGAGTAAGTCCCCTTGTTTAGATTTATCTAAATCTGTCACAGAGAATATTGCGCTTGTTAAGATAGATAAATTATTATTTTTAAATTCAATAATTCCATCTTCCACATAATAATTTTCATCACCTGATTTCGAAAATACTTTAATTATTCCAGGTTTTAAAAAAGAAATAATTGATATGTGATCTTTTAAAATCCCCATTTCACCCTCAAATGCAGGTACAACAACCTCTAAAACATCCTCTTTTACTAAAAAAGATTTTTCTGGGTTTACAATTTCAATTTTAAACTCTTCGCTCATTAAGCAGCAGCTTCTTGTTCCATTTTTTTAGCTTTCTCAATTGCCTCTTCGATCGTTCCCACCATATAAAACGCTGCTTCAGGTAAATGATCATATTCACCTTTACAAATAGCATCAAAGCCTTTGATGGTTGAGTCTAAATCTACCAATTTTCCTGGTGATCCTGTGAAAACTTCTGCAACAAAAAATGGTTGAGATAAAAATCTTTGAATTTTTCTTGCTCTCGCTACAACCAGCTTATCCTCTTCAGATAATTCATCCATACCCAAAATGGCTATGATATCTTGTAATGATTTGTAAGATTGTAATATTCTTTGCACATCTCTTGCTACTCTATAATGTTCATCACCAACAATTCTAGGGTCTAGAATTCTTGAAGTTGAGTCCAACGGATCAACAGCAGGATATATTCCAATTTCAGCTATTTGTCTTGAAAGTACTGTTGTTGCATCCAAATGCGCAAATGATGTTGCTGGAGCAGGGTCAGTTAAATCATCTGCAGGTACATAAATTGCTTGAACTGAAGTAATTGATCCTTTGTTTGTTGTTGTAATTCTTTCTTGAAGGTTACCCATGTCAGTTGCTAATGTTGGTTGATAACCAACTGCAGATGGAATTCTACCAAGAAGTGCTGAAACTTCTGAGCCTGCTTGAGTAAATCTAAAAATATTATCTACAAAGAAGAGTACGTCTTGTCCCTCTTGATCTCTAAAATATTCTGCTACAGTCAACCCAGTAAGTGCCACTCTAGCTCTAGCACCTGGAGGTTCATTCATTTGTCCGTAAACTAATGCCGCTTTAGATCCTGGTCCGTCCTGTTTGATAACACCAGACTCGATCATTTCATGATAGAGATCGTTTCCTTCTCTTGTTCTTTCTCCTACACCTGCAAAAACTGAGAAGCCACCATGTGCTTTTGCAACGTTATTGATTAACTCCATAATCAAAACAGTTTTTCCAACACCGGCACCGCCGAACAATCCGATTTTTCCTCCTTTTGCATAAGGAGCAAGCAAATCAATTACTTTAATACCAGTTACAAGTATCTCAGTTTCAGTCGATTGATCATTGAATTCAGGTGCACCTCTATGAATTGGCCAACTTTCTTTAGTTTTTACTTCTCCTCTTTCATCTATTGGTTCTCCTATCACATTAATAATTCTTCCAAGAGTTTCGGGTCCTACTGGAACTTGTATAGGTGCGTTAGTATTAGTTACCTCATCACCTCTTTTTAATCCTTCAGTAGCATCCATTGCAATAGTTCTAACTGTAGTTTCACCCAAGTGTTGTGCTACCTCTAAAACCAATCTATTGTTCCCATTTTTACATTCTAATGCTGTTAAGATCTCTGGAAGTTCACCATCAAATTTAACGTCTACTACTGCTCCAATAACCTGTGTAATTATTCCTTTGCTCATAATTATAAACTTTCTGCTCCTGATATGATTTCTATTAGTTCTTTTGTAATTGCTGCCTGACGACTTCTATTATATTCGATAGTAAGTTTGTCAACCATTTCACCTGCGTTACGGGTAGCATTGTCCATTGCACTCATTCTGGACCCTTGTTCGCTAGCTGAATTCTCCAACATTGCCTTAAATATTTGTGTTGAAATATTTTTTGGCAGTAAATTGCTTAAAATTTCGTCTTCATCTGGCTCAAATTCATAACTTTCGTCTGAATTATTATGATCCGCTTCATTGTTTAAGGGTATAATCTGTTGAGCTTGAGGTATTTGAGTGATTACATTTTTAAATTGATTATAAAAAATAGTACATATATCAAACTCACCAGCCTCAAATTTTTCAATTATGATCCTTCCAACTTTATCGGCATCAAAATAATTTGCATTTTTAGATTCTTTAAAAGATATATTTTCAATAATTTTATCTCCATAAACTCTTTTTAGTTGGTCATTTCCCTTCGACCCTACAGTAATAATCTTTAATTGTTTACCCTCGTTTAAAGTTTTTGAAAAATAACTTTTCGCTTTTTTAATTATGTTAGAATTAAAACCACCACAAAGGCCTCTGTCTGATGTCATTACTACACATAGGTGAACTTTATTTTCGCCTGTCCCAGATAATAATTTTGGGGCATTTTCCTTATCAGATATACCATTAGATAAGTTTAAAATAATATTGTTCATTTTTTTTGAATAAGGTCTCCCTCTCTCAGCGCTTTCTTGAGCTCTTCTTAATTTTGCTGCCGCAACCATTTTCATAGCTTTCGTGATTTTTTGTGTAGACTTTACACTAGCTATTCTTTTTTTGAGATCATCTAGACTTGCCATATTACATTAAGATTTAAAGGTTCCTTTCAGCTGAGTAATTACTTCTACCAATAGCTTTTCTTTATCTTCATCAAGTTTTCCAGTGCTTTGAATTGCATCAATTATTTCAGGTTTATCTGATTTACATTTATTAATAATTTTGTTTTCAAACTCTGATACATCTTTTAAATCAATATCATCGAGATATCCTTTAACACCGCAGAAAACTGATATTACTTGTTCAGCAACAGTCAATGGTGAGTATTGTTTTTGTTTTAGAAGTTCGGTTAGTTTTGAGCCCCTATTTAAAAGTTGTTGTGTAGATGCATCCAAATCAGATCCAAATTGAGCAAATGCTGCCATTTCTCTGTATTGTGCTAATTCTAGTTTCATCGATCCCGAAACTTTTTTCATAGCTTTTGTTTGAGCTGATGATCCAACTCTGGATACTGATAACCCAACGTTAATTGCTGGTCTTATACCTTGGTTGAATAATTCTGTTTCTAAGAATATTTGACCATCAGTAATTGAAATTACATTAGTAGGAATAAATGCAGAAACATCTCCTCCTTGTGTTTCAATAATTGGAAGTGCTGTTAATGAACCACCACCGTGCTCGTCGCTTAACTTTGCAGCTCTTTCAAGTAATCTACTATGTAGATAAAATACATCTCCCGGATAAGCCTCACGGCCTGGAGGTCTTCTCAATAATAGAGACATTTGTCTGTACGCAACAGCTTGTTTAGATAAATCATCATAGATAATAAGTGCATGCATTCCATTATCTCTAAAATACTCACCCATAGCACATCCTGTGTATGGTGCTAAAAATTGTAATGGCGCAGAATCTGATGCTGTAGCTGCAACAATAGTTGTGTACTCCATTGCACCTGCTTCTTCTAAAGTTTTTTGAATTTGTCTTACCGTTGATCTTTTTTGTCCAACTGCAACATAAATACAATATAATTTTTGCTTTTCATCACCGGATTCATTTATTTTTTTTTGATTAATAATTGCATCCACCGCAACTGCAGTTTTGCCCGTTTGTCTGTCACCAATAATTAATTCCCTTTGACCTCTTCCAATTGGAACCAAACTATCGATTGATTTTAATCCAGTTTGCATTGGTTCATTGACTGATTGACGAGGAATAATTCCTGGTGCTTTTACTTCTACTCTAGTTTTTTTAATATTTTTATCAAATGGACCTTTTCCATCAATAGGATTACCTAAACCGTCTACAACTCTTCCTAACAATTCCTTTCCAACAGGAGTATCAACAATGTTACCTGTACGTTTTACTACATCACCCTCTTTTACATTTCTATCTTCACCAAAAATTACAACACCAACATTTTCACTTTCTAAATTAAGAGCCATTCCTTTTGATCCATCTGCAAATTCCACCATTTCACCAGCTTGCACATTATCCAAACCATAAATTCTTGCGATACCATCTCCAACTGATAATACCTGCCCTACTTCTGCAACTTCGGCTTTTTCACCAAAATTTTTGATTTGTTCTTTTAATATTTTTGTAACTTCTGAAGGATTTATTTCCATCTATGCCTCTATCATTCTATTTTCAATTTGCTGTAATTTATTTTTAATTGAGGAGTCAACCATAGTACTTCCAACTTGAACTACCAGACCTCCTATTAAACTTTCATCGTATTTATAGTTTAATTTTATTTTAGAGCTAAAATTCATTGATAACTCATCTGTAATTTTTTTAATTTCATCACTTGATAATTTTTTTGCTGATTTCAATTCAGCTATAAGCTCACCTCTTTTTTTGGAACAAATTTCAATAAAACTTTTAAGAATTCGTTCTATATAAAAGAAACGTCTCTTTTGAATTAAGAAATTTAAAAAATTTTTAAATAAATTATCAAATTTATTACTAGCAGCTATTTTATTTATCACCTTTGAGAGATCCTCTTGGCTAGTAGTGGGATCTTTAATCAAATTAAAAAAATCTTTACTTTGATTAATTAGATTTAATACAGATAAAGATTGTTCTTCTATCTGGCTCAATAAATTATTTTCTTCTGAAAGCTCAAAAAGTGCGAGAGAATACCTTTCAGCTGATGAAATTGAAAATCCTGTATCTTTGCTCAACTTGTTTCCTCTATAATGTTGAAGATTATTTAAAATTCAGGCTCTAATTAGCATATGACCCTTGTGTCTTCAAGTGACTGATATGTCAAAAATGCCTCTTTTTATTCGTTAATTGAAGTTTATTGGATCAACATCAACTGAAAGTTTTATTCCCTTAAAAAATTTATATTTTGGAATAATTTTAGCTAAAGAATTTTGCATTTTCATTGATTTTGATCCTCTTATCAAAAGTCTTATCCTAAATTTTTTTTTTATTCTAAATATTGGTGCATTCACAGGACCCAAAATTTTGCCGTTAATTTTGTTTGCAATAAAATTCTTGAAATTAAAAGCTTCTTTTTCTAATTTTTTTTCATTTTCTCCTGTGAGGATTAAAGAAATAAATCTTTGATAAGGAGGAAGTTTATTTTTTTTTCTTATTTCTAACTCTCTTTCTAAAAAGATATCTGGATTTTCGTTTGTTATTTCAGAGATCATTTTAGAATTATTTTCATAGGTTTGAAAATAAACTGTCGCTGGTTTTCCAGTTCTACCAGCTCTTCCTGAAAGCTGATGATAAAGTTGTAAATTCTTTTCAGCCCCTCTTAGATCGTGACCATGAGATGAAAGATTAATATCTACAACAACAATACAATTCAAGTGAGGAAAATGAAAACCTTTTGATATTAATTGAGTTCCTACTAAAATCTGAATTTCATTATTAATTATTTTTCTAATTTTTTCTTTTGAGTCTTTTTTATTCATCGTATCACTTGAGAAAATATCAATTTTTTTTCCAGGAAACTTTCTTTTAACTTCCTCAGAAATTCTTTCAACACCTGGTCCGCTAAAGACAAATTCACAATTATCACCTTTCTTACAATTTCTTTTTAACTGTGATTTGAAACCACAATAATGACATATCAAATTATTTTTATTCTTATGATAAACTAAATTTATTGTACAATTTGGGCATGTGAAGCTTGAAAAACATTTGTTACATAATGCGTTAGGTGAAAAACCTCTTCTATTCAAAAAAAACAAAACTTGATCTTTTTTTTCAAGATGTAGATTAACTTTTTCAATTATTTTCGCTGATAACCATGATTGCTTCTCAAGTTTTGTATTATTTAAATTAATGATTTCATAATTGGGTAGTGCAGCATTTCTATACCTTTCACTTAGTCTAGAGACTTCATATTTTCCCGTTTTAATATTTTCAAAAGTTTCTATGGAAGGAACAGCTGTAATCAAGTTGACAGGAATGTTTTCAAATGATGCTCTTGAAATTGCCATATCTCGTGCATTATATGTAACACCTTCATCTTGTTTGAAAGATTGATCATGTTCCTCATCAACAATTATTATTCCTAATTTTTTAAACGGTAAAAATAAAGAAGATCTTGCACCAATGACAACTTTAATTTCACCACAGGAAATGCCACTCCAAATTATTTCTTTTTTCTTTTTTGAGATACCAGAGTGCCAAATCGCTGGATTAAATCCAAAATATTCTGAAAATTTTTGCTCAAACTGACTGGTCAAACCTATTTCTGGTAAAAGAATTAATGATTGAAAACCCTTCTCTATTAAAGATTTTAACGCCTCAAAATAAACTAAAGTCTTACCCGATCCTGTTGTTCCTTGTAAAACATGAACTCTAAATTTTTGATTTGAATAACTCATTTTTTCTAAGGATCTGATTTGATTAATAGATAGTTTAAAGGAATTTTTTTTTATTTTATTATTATACGGTTCATAAATTTTTTTTTCCATTTTCTCTATTGCATTACTGCTCAATAAAACTAGTTTTAACGCCATTCCCTTTGGTATTAAATTATACTCAGCAAACCAATTTAAAAAATTTATTGTGTCTTTCTTTAGTGGAGCTACGTCTAATTTTTTTTGAATACTTTTTATTTTAAATTTCTTATTGTCGTTTTTTTCAAATTCATCCCATACCACACCTGTTATTTTAGATTTTCCAAAAGGGACTAGAACAAATTCACCTAGCTTAAGATCAATTTCACTTTCATAAGTAAAAGGATGATTAAAAATATTAGGTAGTAGAATCGGGTATTTCATATTTTTATAATATGAAAAAAAATTAAGAGTGTATTGCTCTTTTATCTACTGATAACGCAGCTTCTTTGACAGCTTCAGAAAAAGTTGGGTGAGCATGGCAGGTTCTTGCTATATCCTCAGCGCTTGCACCAAATTCCATTGCAACACCGATTTCAGCAATTAATTCTCCAGCATGAGGGCCAATTATATGTGCGCCTAAAACTTTATCTGTCTCAGCATCTGCAAGAATTTTCACAAAACCTTCTGCATCATCTATAGCTTTAGCTCTAGAGTTGGCCATGAATGAAAATTTACCAACCTTATAACTTTTATTTAATTCTTTTAATTGCTCCTCTGTTTTCCCAATTGAGGCAACCTCTGGTGAGGTATACACCACACCTGGTATTGTATCATAGTTTACATGACCTGATTGACCTACAATATTTTCTGCAACTGCTATACCCTCATCTTCAGCCTTATGTGCAAGCATGGGTCCAACAATCACATCACCTATTGCATAAATATTTTCAATATTTGTTTTAAATTTCTTATCAGTTTTTATTCTATTTTTTTCATCTAAACCCACCCCGGCATTTTTTAAATTTAAACCATCTGTATTTGGCTTTCTACCAACTGAAATTAAAACTACATCACATTCAAAATTATTTTTATTTCCATCTTTATCAATTGTTGAGACCACTGCGCCTGAATTATTTTTTTGAATTGTTTCAACTTTATTTTGCATATTAAACTTCATTCCTTGCTTTTTAAGAATTTTCATAAACTCAGACGAAATTTCTTTATCCATACCAGGTGTTATATGATCCAAGAACTCAACAACTTCTACTTTCGCACCAAGTCTTGACCACACTGATCCCATCTCTAAGCCGATATAACCTCCACCAACAACAACCATTTTATTGGGCACTTTTTCTAATTTTAGAGCTCCAGTTGATGAAACTATTATTTTTTCATCTATTTCGACGCCCGGTAGAGATACTGGTACAGATCCTGTGGCTATAACTGTTTTTTCAGTTTGAATTATGGTTTCTTTTTTTTGATCATCTTTTATTAAGATTTCATTTTTTGATTTAAAACTTCCATGACCTTTAAAATAGGTAACTTTGTTTTTTTTTAGAAGAAATTCTACACCTTTTGTAAGAACAGTGACTGCTTTGTCCTTGCTCTTCATCATTTTATCAAGATTTAGTTTTACTTCTCCTATTTCAATACCTTTATTTGCCAAACCTTTAACTTTGTGAAATTCCTCAGATAAATTAAGCAAGCTTTTTGAAGGGATACAACCAATATTTAGGCATGTACCACCAAGAGATCCCCTGGACTCTATACATGCAGTTTTTAAACCTAATTGGGCAAGTCTAATTGCGCAAACATAACCTCCTGGGCCACCTCCTATAACTACTGCTTGAAATTTTTCCGACATTCTAAATATCCAAAAATAACCTTCTAGGGTCCTCAAGACTTTCTTTAATCATTTTAAGAAATGATACAGACTCTTTACCGTCAATAATTCTATGATCATAAGATAAAGCTAAATACATTACTGGTCGAATCTTGATTTCTCCATCAACTACAATGGGTCTATCAACAATATTGTGCATCCCTAACACTCCAGACTGAGGTAAATTCAAAATTGGAGTTGAAAGCATTGAACCATAAACTCCACCATTACTAATAGTAAAAGTGCCTCCTTGAAGATCTTCAATTACAAGTTTTCCGTCTTTTGCCTTTTCAGAAATTTCTTTAATATTCTTTTCAATATCTGCAAAAGATAGTTCATCTGCATTTTTCAAAACTGGAACTACGAGGCCTTTATCTGTTCCAACTGCAAAACTTATATTGTAATAATTTTTGTAAACAATTGTATCGTTATCAATCTCAGCATTGACAGCAGGAAAATTTTTTAAAGCTACTATGCAAGCCTTTACAAAAAATGACATGAAACCAAGCTTAATACCATATCGATTTTGGAAATCCTCTTGATTTTCTTTTCTCATATTCATTATATTTGTCATATCCACTTCATTAAAAGTGGTAAGTAAAGCTGCATTTTCCTGCGCTTGCTTAAGTCTTTTAGCTATAGTTTGTCTTAACCTGGTCATTTTAATACGCTCTTCTTGACCATATTTAATTTTTCTTTCTGAAGGTGGAGGATTAACTCCCATCAAACTTATTAAGTCACCTTTAAGAATTCTTCCATCTTTTCCAGATCCTTTTACTGACTTAATATCAATATTATTTTCGTTGACCATTTTTCTTACAGCTGGGGATAATTTTTGGTTTTCCTCTTTAGAATTTTCCTCTATTTTAGTATTTTTTACTTCCTCTGTTAAAACAAGTGGCTCTTCATTTACTTCGTTTTTATTATTCTTTTCCTCAAATAAATCTAATTCTGTCTGTTCTTTAATTGGATCTAACTTTATTACATTATCTTTTTCTTTAAGTTCCTCATTTTTCTGTAAATTTGAAGGCTGGATTTTCTTTATTTCATTCGATTTTTTAATTTCACCTTCAACTTCAGTAACTGAACCTAAAATTTCTCCAACTTTTACAGTCGATCCATCTTGGAAGTTAATTTCATTTAATTTTCCTGTAACAGGTGACGGCACCTCTAGATTGACTTTGTCAGTTTCTAGTTCGACAATAGGCTCATCTGCATCAACCGTTTCTCCTTTATTCTTTAACCATTTAGATACTGTAGCTTCTGTAATACTCTCACCTAAAACTGGGACTAAAATTTTTTCACTCATTTCAAATTATTCAAAAACCTTCTTAATAATTTCTTGTTGTTGTGAAACATGTCTTTTTGCATAACCAGTAGCTGGTGATGCATCTGGACTTCTTCCAATATAAGAAATCTGTTTATTATTAGCCTTTATATTATCTAATGTCCATTGGATATAATCTCGTACTGAAAACCAAGCACCCATATTTTTTGGCTCTTCCTGACACCAATAAAATTTACCTTTTTTAGCATAAGGTTTAAGCTCTTTTGCAAGTGCCTTAACTGGAAAAGGATAAAGTTGCTCAATTCTATAAAATATAAGATCATTTCTTTTAAATTTTTCTCTAGCTTCAAGCAAATCAAAATAGATTTTTCCTGAACATAAAATTACTTTTTTAATTTTTTCCTTTTTTTTCAATTTAATAAAACCTTTTACCTTTGGATCTGTTGCATGGTCCCACAAAACTCTATGAAAAGTATTTTGTTTGCTAAAATCAATTAAGTTTGAAACACAATGTTTGTGTCTAAGTAAAGATTTTGGAGTCATTATAATTAAAGGTTTTCTGAAATCTCGATGCATTTGTCTTCTTAATGCATGAAAATAATTTGCTGGTGTTGTGCAATTCATCACCTGCATGTTGTCATTTGAACATAACTGTAAAAATCTTTCTAATCGAGCAGAAGAATGTTCAGGACCTTGGCCTTCATAGCCATGTGGTAACAACATAACTAATCCAGATGCTCTTGACCATTTTCTTTCTCCTGAAGCGATAAATTGATCTATAACTACTTGTGCACCATTAGCAAAATCACCGAATTGAGCCTCCCAAATTGTTAGTGTATTTGGTTCAACTAAGCTATAGCCATATTCAAAACCTAGGACAGCTAATTCAGATAAGAAACTATCTACAATTTCAAAATTTTTTTGTTTTTGAGATATTTTGTTTAGTGGTACATATCGAGAGTTATCTATTTGATTTCTTAATACTGAATGTCTTTGACTAAATGTACCTCTCCCCGAGTCTTGACCAACCAATCTAACTGGATACCCTTCCTCTAACAAAGATCCAAATGCTAAGGCTTCAGCAGTAGACCAATCAATTTTTTCCTCATTATTTACGCTTAATCTTCTATTTTCTAAGACTTTTGCAATAGTTTTGTGGATATTAATTTCTTTTGGAATTGTATTTATCTTTTCGGAAATACCTTTAAGTTTTTTAATATCATAACCTGTAACACCCCTTTTATCTTTTCCTCTCTCAGGTTTATATCTTGACCATGTGCCTTCAAACCATTCAATTTTAGGCTTATAATTTTTTGCATTTTTATACTGATCATCAAGTAAGTCCTTGAATTCTTTTATTGATTTTTTTAAATAATCATCTGTAATTGACCCTTCCTTCACTAATTTTTCACTATAAACTTGGATAGGTGAGGGATGTGAACGGATTTTTTTATACATAAGTGGTTGAGTAAAAGATGGTTCATCCCCCTCATTATGACCAAATCTTCGATAACAAATTAAGTCAATTACAACATCTCTGTTAAATTTTAATCTAAAGTCAGTTGCTATTCTTGCAGCATAAACAACCGCCTCAGGATCATCGCCATTAACATGAATGATTGGTGCTTCAACCATTTTAGCAATATCAGAAGGATAAGGAGATGATCTTGCAAATCTTGGACTTGTTGTAAATCCTATTTGGTTATTAACTATAATGTGAATAGTTCCACCTGTATTATGTCCTGGGAGACCAGACATAGCAAAACATTCAGCTACAACCCCTTGGCCTGCAAAAGCAGCGTCACCATGAATTAAAATTGGTATAACTTTATTTCTCTCTTTATCTTTATGAAAATATTGTTTTGCTCTTGTTTGTCCTAAAACTACCGGGTTTACTGCTTCAAGGTGTGATGGATTATCTGTTAAACTTACATGAACCGAGTTTCCATCAAATTCTCTATTTGATGACGCGCCTAAATGATACTTTACATCTCCTGTGTCATCTTCAGATTTTGAACTTATCTCTCCAGCAAATTCATTAAAAATTCTTTTATAGGATTTTTGTAGAACATTGGCTAATACATTAAGTCTTCCTCGATGAGACATTCCTATTTTAACTTCTTTTATTTTTGATTGACCGCCAATTTTAATTATCTGTTCAAGAGCAGGGATTAAGCTTTCACCTCCATCTAAACCAAATCTTTTTGTACCAACATATTTTGTATGTAAAAATTTTTCAAAGCCTTCAGCTTGAATTAGTT
Organism: uncultured Pelagibacteraceae bacterium; assembly: GCA_902520335.1. Lineage (GTDB taxonomy): Bacteria > Pseudomonadota > Alphaproteobacteria > Pelagibacterales > Pelagibacteraceae > Pelagibacter. Next base: position 23,171 of record CABYNS010000002.1, on the reverse strand, counting down.
TTTTAAGGATAGCCTCTTTTCCGTTCTGAGTAAATTTAAAGTCATCAGATTTTTCAACTCTATCTCTAAACCATTTTCTTTCTGTTGGATTTGAAATATGCATATATTCATAGCCTAAAGACCCGCAATATTTGTCCCTTAAAAATTTTAAAATTTCAGAAATACTAGAATGTTGCCTATTAATGACCCCATCTAAAAAAATTTTATCATTATACTCCTCTTTCCTAAACCCATATGACTCGGGGTGAAGTTCGTCTAAATAATCTGCTTTTAAAAGTCCTAAAGGATCTAATTTGGCGATCAAATGACCTCTTTGTCTGTATGACCTGATCATAGCAACTGCCTTTATAGAATTTGCATTAGAAACTCTTGAAACTACTTCATCTTGATTTTCGTTACTGTTATTTAAATTTTCTGATTTTTTTATAGACACTTTTTTTGATGGATTCCAAGAAGGGCCATTTATTTCATTTACAATTATGTCTGCTTCATCGCCAATCTGATTAAAATAAATTTTCCAACTGTCAGGCAAAGATGGATCGTTATTAACAAACTTAAGATACATATCTTCAATAAAAGCACTATTGGATTTACTTAAGAAAGCAGTTTTTTCAAATTCGAGATTTTTAGAGGATGACATTGATACTCATTAATATAGACCTAGAAAGAAATTTTTCAATTAGACAATTTACTTAATAATGTTTTTCCAATCTTTGATGGGGAGTTTGCCATAGTTATTCCACAATCCTCCATTTTTTTTATCTTTTCCTTCGCACCACCTTTTCCACCTGATATTATGGCTCCTGCATGACCCATTCTTCGTCCTGGCGGAGCAGTAACGCCAGCTATAAATCCAACAATTGGTTTTTTTATTTTATGATTATTAATAAAATCTGCAGCCTCTTCCTCGGCTGTCCCACCGATTTCACCAATCATTAAAATCGATTGAGTATCTTCGTCTTTTAAAAATAGATCTAGACAATCTATAAAATTTGTACCATTTATGGGATCGCCTCCAATTCCAATGCAAGTTGACTGTCCTAGCCCATTTTCTGTTGTTTGCGCTACTGCTTCATAGGTTAAAGTTCCTGATCTTGAAACTATTCCAACTGTTCCTTTTTTATGAATGCTGCCAGGCATAATGCCGATTTTACACTCATCAGGAGTTATGACTCCTGGGCAGTTGGGGCCAATCAGTCTACTTTTTGAATTATTTAATTTCTGTTTAACTTTTAACATGTCCTGAACAGGGATACCTTCAGTTATACATACGATCAGTTCTATAGATGCATCTATTGCTTCGATAATTGCTGAGGCTGCAAATTTGGCTGGGACGTATATCATTGTTGCATTAGCTCCTTCAGAGTCTTTTGCCTCTTTCACTGTATTAAAAACTGGAAGGCCTAAATGTTTTTGACCACCTTTTTTTGGTGTTACTCCTCCAACTAAATTTGTTCCATACTTAATTGCTTGCTCAGAGTGAAATGTTCCATGGGATCCTGTAAATCCTTGACAGATTAATCTAGTATTTTTATTTACTAAAACTGACATTTACTTAATTGCCTCAACAATTTTTTTTGCTGCATCATCCAAGTTTTCAGCAGATATTAATTTTAAACCTGAGGTATCTAAAATTTGTTTGCCCTCTTTAAAATTTGTACCAGCTAGTCTTACTACTAAAGGGACATTGATTTTCATTTCTTTTGCAGCATCTACAACACCTTGAGCCAGAACATCACATCGCATTATGCCACCAAAAATATTGATTAATATACCTTTAACATTTTTATCTGACAAAATTATTTTAAAAGCTGCTGAGACTTTTTCTTTTGATGCTCCCCCGCCAACATCTAAAAAATTTGCTGGCTCCTCTCCATATAATTTTATTATATCCATAGTGGCCATTGCTAAACCAGCTCCATTAACCATGCATCCAATGTTGCCATCTAATTTGATATAAGCTAGGTCATATTTACTAGCTTCAATTTCAGTAGGATCTTCCTCATTCAAATCTCTAAGTTCTAAAATTTCAGGATGTCTAAACAAAGCGTTACTATCAAAATTTACCTTTGCATCTAAACAAATAATTTTTTTTTCTTTTGTGAGTATTAAAGGGTTTATTTCGACCATATTTGCGTCAGTTTCAACAAACATCTTATAGATTGATTTAATTAAAGATATTGCCTCGTTTTTTGGATTGTTCTCTAATTTAAATATTTGAATAATCTTTTCACACTCCTCATTTGAAATTTCTTCTTTTAATTCTACTTTAGTTGTCAAAATTTTGTCAGGTGATTTGCTTGCTACATCCTCTATGTCCATTCCACCTTGATCACTAGAGATAAAAGCAATTTTTGAGGTAGCTCTATCTACCAAACATGATAAATAAAATTCTTTCTCGATATGTGATGAAACTTCAACATATAATCTTTTAACTTCTCTTCCTTCAGGTCCTGTCTGATGAGTTATTAATTTTTTTCCTAAAAGCTCTTTGGCTGATTTCTCAAGTTCTTCGAGATTATTCAGAATTTTAACACCTCCCGCTTTCCCTCTTCCACCTGCATGAATTTGAGCTTTTAAAACATATTTTTCTGTTTTTAATGACTTACATTTCTTTAAAAGTTCCTCAACTGTTAAACCAAATACACCTTCTGGTACAATCGCTCCAAATTTTTTTAAAATTTGTTTTGCCTGATGCTCGTGTATATTCATTATTTATTTAAATCTGGATCCATTTTAGACGCTGCTTCCCAGAGTTTTTTTACTGCATCAATTGAATGAAGAAATTCAAATTTTTCTTTCTCATCTAAGTTTATTTCCTCTATTTTTTCGACACCATTCTTTCCAACTATAATTGGAACTCCAGCATATATATCTTTGATACCATATTCACCGTTCAAATATGCAGCGCATGGAAGCATTTTTTTTTCATCTCTAAGATAGGCTTTAGCCATCTCAACTCCTGAAGCTGCTGGGGCATAGAAAGCTGAACCCTTTTCAAGAAACTTTACAATTTCAGCTCCACCATCTCTAGTTCTCTGATTTATTTCCTCTAATCTTTTTTGAGAAATTTTTCCTTCTTTAACTAAATCTAATAAAGTTTCTCCCGAAACTTTAGTAAATCTTGGAAGAGGTACCATTGTATCACCATGACCACCCATCACCATTGCCTCTATTTCTTTGACCGGGACGCTAAATTCTTCAGATAAAAATAACTTAAATCTGGAGCTATCTAATATACCCGCCATGCCAACTACTTTATTTGGTGAAAGGCCTGAGAATTTTTGAAAAGCCATTACCATTACATCTAATGGATTTGTTATACAAATTACAAATGCATCAGGCGAATTTTTTTTAATTCCTTCTGCAACTTGCTTTATAATCTTTAAATTTATACCAAGTAAATCATCTCTGCTCATGCCAGGTTTTCTCGGCACACCAGCTGTAATTATAATAACATCTGAGCCCTTTATGTCCTTATAATCATCAGTCCCTGAAAATTTTACATCAAAACCATCTACAGATGATGATTGCGCAATATCTAACGCTTTTCCTTTTGCAACACCGCTCGCAACATCAAATAAAACTACCTCATTTACTAATTCTTTTAGTCCAATTAAGTGAGCTAAAGTCCCACCTATTTGACCTGCTCCAATTAAAGATATTTTGCTCATTGTTTATTATTTCATTGTTGGCATCACAAATTCAGCATTAGATCTAATTCCTGAGGGCCATCTTGAAGTTATCGTTTTTAATTTAGTATAAAATTTTATTCCTTCCATCCCATGCATCGCACTATCTCCAAACAAAGACCTCTTCCAGCCACCAAAACTATGAAAAGCCATCGGAACAGGTATTGGTACATTTATACCAACCATTCCAACTTGAATCTTGCTTGCAAATGTTCTTCCAGCGTCTCCATCTCTTGTATAAATACTTACGCCATTTCCGTATTCATGATCATTTATTAATTTTGAAGCTTCCTCAAAAGTTTTAACTCTAACTACAGATAGAACTGGGCCAAATATTTCCTCTTTATAAATCCTCATATCTTTTTTCACGTTATCAAATAAACAGCCGCCAATGTAAAAGCCATTTTCATATCCTTGTAACTTTAAATTTCTTCCATCGACAACCAATTTCGCACCCTCTTTTACACCCAAATCAACATAAGTTTTTACTTTTTCTAAATGTTCTTTAGTGACTAAAGGGCCCATTTCTGAGTTTTTGTCCATTCCTGGTCCAACTTTTAAAGCCTCTGCTTTTTTTGATAATCTAGAAACTAGTTCATCTCCAATATCACCAACTGCTACAGCTACTGACTGAGCCATACATCTTTCTCCAGCGGAGCCATAAGCTGCACCCATTAACCCATTCACAGCACCATCTAAATCACAGTCTGGCATTACTACTAAATGATTTTTAGCTCCTCCTAATGCCTGAACTCTTTTTTCATTTTTTGCTGAATTTTCATAAATATATTTAGCAATAGGAGTTGAACCAACAAAACTAACTGCTTTAATATCTTTGTTATTTAAAATTGCATCTACTGCTTCTCTGTCTCCATTTATCACATTAAATACACCGTCTGGAAGACCAGCTTCTTTCAATAATTCTGCTAATCTTATTGCACAAGAGGGGTCTTTTTCTGATGGCTTTAATATAAATGTATTTCCACATGCAATAGCAATTGGAAACATCCACATCGGGACCATAGCTGGAAAATTAAATGGTGTTATTCCAGCAACAACACCTAGTGGTTGACGCATTGACCAGCTGTCAACATCTGTCCCTACATTTTCTGAAAATTCTCCTTTAAGTAAATGAGGAATTCCACAAGCAAATTCTACAACTTCTAATCCTCGTGTTAATGAGCCTTTTGCATCCTCATAAACTTTTCCATGTTCAGAAACAATTAATTGTGTCAATTCATCAGAATTTTTTTCAATTAACTCTTTAAATTTAAACATTATCCTTGCTCTTTGAAGTGAAGGTTTTAATGACCATGTCTCAAAAGCTTTTTTTGCAATCTCTACTGCTTGATCTAAATCACTTGAGGAGGCAAGTCTTACTTGCTTTTCCTGTTCACCAGTAGCGGGGTTAAAAACTTTTCCTTTTTTATCTGAACTTCCGGGAATTATCTTTCCACCTACAAAATGTTCAATTAATTTCATGAATAGGATCTTTTAGAGTAAAAATTCCTATTAGTCTATTGTTTAAATATTAGCTGTTGCTAACATTTTCTTTATTTCAGCAATTGCCTTTGCAGGGTTTAAACCTTTAGGGCATGCACTAGTACAGTTCAAAATAGTATGACAACGATACAATTTAAGTTCATCAGCTACTTTTTTTAATCTAGCTTGTCTTTCCTCATCTCTACTATCGATAATCCATCTATAAGCTTGTAATAAAACTGCTGGTCCTAAATACTTATCTCCATTCCACCAATAACTTGGGCAAGAAGTAGAACAACAAGCACACATAATACATTCATAAGCACCATCAAGCTTAGCTCTATCTTCTTTTGACTGAATTAATTCAGCTGACTCAGATTTTGAACTCGATTTTAACCATGGCTCAATAGATTTATATTGCTTGTATAAACCATCTAAATCTCCGATTAGGTCTTTTTTAACTATTAAGTGTGGCAACGGATAAATATCAATATCTCCATCAATATTTTCATGAGGTGTTGTGCAAGCAAGACCGTTTTTGCCACCCATGTTCATTGCACAGGATCCACATACACCGTGAGCACATGATCGTCTGTAAGCAAGAGTGGGGTCTATTTCATTTTTAATTTTATTTAAAATATCTAATACTTTAGATGGGCAGTTATCCATATCGACCTCATATGTGTCTATTCTCGGACCTTCTCCTGATGATGGATCCCATCTATATACATTAACTTTTCTTAAATTTTTTGAGCCGGTTTTGTCCTTAAAATATTTACCTTTTTTTGTTTTGGAATTCTCAGGTAAACTGATTTGCACCATTAATATACTCTCTCCTGAGGTGGAAAATACTGTACTTCATTGGTTAATGTAGACTTATGAACATCTCTATAACTTATTTTTGATTTTTTTCCATCACACCAAGCTAATGTATGTTGCATAAACTTCTCATCATCTCTTTTTGGATAATCTTCTCTTGCATGAGCTCCTCTACTTTCTTTTCTATTATAAGCGGAGTCAACTGTCACAACAGCTTGTCTAATTAAATTATCAAATTCTAAAGTTTCTACTAGGTCAGTATTAAATATTAATGATTTATCTTTAACTGATAAAGAATCTAATCCATCAAATGTTTGTTGTATTTCATCAACACCCTCTTTAAGTGTTTTCTCTGTTCTAAAAACCGCACATTTTGATTGCATTGTTTTTTGCATGGACAGTCTTAGTTCAGCAGTACCAATATCTCCATCGGAGTTTCTAATCTTATCAAAACGATCTAAACATTTTTGAGTTTCTGACTCATTGATCTCCTCATGTGGTGTACCAGGTTTAACTAGTTCGGCAGCTCTTTTTGCAGCTGCTCTTCCAAAAACAACAAGATCAATTAAAGAGTTAGACCCCAATCTATTTGCTCCATGAACTGAAACACAAGCTGCTTCTCCTATAGCCATAAGTCCTGGAACAGTTTTTTCAGAACCATTTACAGTCAAAACTTCTGCTTTATAATTAGTTGGTATACCACCCATGTTGTAATGAACTGTAGGTACAACCGGAATTGGTTCCTTAGTAACATCTACATTGGCAAATAATCTTGCTGCATCTGTTATACCTGGCAATCTACTTTCTATAATTTCTTTATCTAGATGACTTAAGTTCAAATGAACATGATCCTGATCTTTTCCAACTCCTCTTCCTTCATTAATTTCAATTGACATTGACCTACTTACAACATCACGTGATGCTAAGTCCTTAGCTTTAGGCGCGTATCTTTCCATAAATCTTTCACCTTTAGAATTTGTAAGATAACCTCCTTCACCTCTCGCACCCTCTGTTATTAAGGTGCCGTGTCCATAAATTCCGGTTGGATGAAATTGTACAAACTCCATGTCTTGTAACGGTAGACCTGCTCTTAGCACCATTGCATTTCCATCACCAGTACATGTATGAGCAGATGTTGCAGAATAGTAAACTTTTCCGTAGCCACCTGTAGCTATAATAACAATATGAGATCTAAATCGATGAATAGTTCCATCATTTAAATTCCATGCTATCAATCCTTTACATTCCCCATCTTTCATTAAAAGATCGAGAGCAAAATACTCAATAAAAAACTCTGTCTTATGTTTTAAAGCTTGACCATATAGAGTGTGCAAAATTGCGTGTCCTGTTCGATCAGCTGCAGCACATGTTCTTTGGACTATTCCATTTCCATAATTTTTGGTCATACCACCAAAAGGTCTTTGATAAATTTTGCCATCCTCTGTTCTGCTAAATGGGACGCCATATTTTTCCAATTCTATAACTGCCTTAGGGGCTTCTTTGCAAAGGTACTCAATGCTATCTTGGTCTCCTAACCAATCTGCTCCTTTTACAGTGTCATACATATGCCAACGCCAATCGTCTTCGCCCATGTTTCCAAGGGCAGCTGAAATTCCACCTTGTGCAGCAGAAGTATGACTTCTTGTTGGAAATACTTTTGAAATACATGCAGTTTTTAATCCTGCTTCACTTAAACCAACAGCTGCTCTTAAGCCGGAACCACCAGCACCTAGGACTACAACGTCATATTCATGATCTACTATTTTATATGAACTCATAATCTAGAAATTAATATAATTGTAATTAGAGGAATTACTACTGCTGATGCATATAAAAGCTTATTTGCGACACTTTTGATTTTATCATTTTTAATATAATCCTCAAAAACCTCACTTATACTTAAAGCTGAAAAAAAATAAGCATTTATTATAAAAATGCTAAACAAAAATTTAGATAAAGGCTTTGCAAAAAATTCTATTAAATTTAAGTATTCTTTATCATAAATCAGTGTGAAATTTAAAATAAACCATGTCATCAATGGCACTAGCAAAATTCCACTTATCTTTAAAAAAATCCATTTTTTAGTCGCACTAATCATACTAAATAAAATTTTTTCCTAATGTAAAAAAAATAATCGTCAAAATTATTGATCCAAATATTACTATTAAACCCGTAATTCTAGTTATCTTCAGTTCAAAACCATAACCTAGATCCATTATCAAGTGTCGGATTTCACTTAATATTTGAAATGAAAAAGACCATGTGATTCCCAAAATTATAAATTTTCCAAATAATGATTTTAAAAATAAATTAATTGCTTCATAATTATTTTCGCCAAGAAGAAGTAAACAAGACCAAATACAAATAAAAGTAATTCCAATAATATTTATTATTCCTGTAATTCTGTGAGTAATAGAAACCAAAGAAGAAATATGCCATCTATAAATTTGAATATGTGGCGATAAAGGAGTTTTATTTTCCATAAAAATTATTTTTAATTAATGTTTCAGCTATTTCAACTGCATTCAATGCAGCACCTCTTAAAAGATTATCAGATACAATCCACAAATTTAATCCATTTTTTATTGTTTTATCTTCTCTAATCCTTGAAATAAAAGTTTCATCTTTTCCTTCTGCTTCTAATGGTGTCGAGTAACCTCCATCAATTCTTTCATCAATTACTTTGCAACCGTCAAAACTATTCAATGCTTTTTTTATTTGTTCTAACGAAAAACTTTTCTCAAATTGAATATTTACCGACTCTGAGTGAGAAATAAATATTGGTAATCTAACACATGTTGCTGTTATATCGATTTTGTCATCTAAGATTTTTTTAGTCTCGTTTCTCATTTTTAACTCTTCTTTCGTGTAGCCATCTTCTGAAAAAACATCGATATGTGGAATAGCATTAAAAGCGATTGGTTTTGTAAAATTTTCAGATTTAATATCTTTTCCATCTAAAGCTAATTTAGTTTGTTTAATCAATTCATCCATTGATGCTTTACCAGCACCAGAAACAGATTGGTATGTTGAAACAACTATTCTTTTAATTATAAATAAATCATGTAACGGCTTTAATGCGATTACTAATTGTGCTGTTGAACAATTAGGATTTGCAATAATATTTTTTTTAACATTGTTTAAATCATCTGAATTTACCTGCGGGACTATTAAAGGAACATCCGGATCCATTCTGAAAAAACTAGAATTATCAATTACTAAACAATGCTTGGCTGCTTTTTCAGCAAATTTTTCAGAAATTTTACCACCTGCTGCAAAAAAAGCGATTTTAACTTTAGAAAAATCAAAATTTTCTAATTCACTCACCACAACATCTTTACCTTGAAAATAAATTTTTTTTCCAGCGCTTTTAGACGAAGCAACCAAGTAAAGATTTCCTAAAGTAAGTCCTTTTTTTTCGAGAACTTCCAGAGTTTTTCTTCCAACATTACCTGTTGCTCCTACTATTGCTATATTCATGATGTAGGGTTTATACTAGATGAAAGGTAAATCGCAAACTTTTACAGCTATTAAATTTCCATCAATTTCCAATAATCCTGTAGCAGATGCTTTACAATGCGGCTCATTTATCATTGCAATACCTATAGACTTTTTAAAATGAGGTGAATAACAGGCAGATCTTAAATCCCCAATTAAATTTCCTTTTTCATCTTTGATATTAAGAGATTTAGTTAAATTAATTTTGCTAATATCAATCTGAACACCCATTAATTTTCTTTTGATCCCGTCTTTTTGAATCTTTTTCAATTTTTCTTTACCTAAAAAATCTATATCTGTATCTAAATTAACATACTTTTCAAAACCACATTCAAATGGATTATCATTATTGTCAAAATCATTTCCATAAGAAAGTAAACCACTTTCTATTCTTTCAATTAAATTTGGACATCCAGCTTTTACGTTAAATTCTTTTCCTAATACAAAGAGTTGATCATATAAATCTAATCCAGATTTAGTATTTTCAACATAGATCTCAAAACCTCCTTGTTTTGACCAACCAGATCTAGCAATTAAATGTTTTACACCCTCAAAATCATAATAATCAAATCCAAAAAATTTTAACTCTTTTATCTCCTTACCAAAAATTTTTTCCATCAAATCAAAAGATTTGGGTCCTTGAATTGCTAAGATATCAACATTAGGCTCAAAAATTTTTACATTGAATTTATTGCCTGATGCTAATCCTTTTGCAAAAAAAATAACATCGGAGTCAGCAATTGAGATCCACCATCTATCTTCAGCTAGCTTTAAAATAACTGGGTCATTTACTAAATTTCCGCTTTCATCAATTATTGGGCAATAATAACATCTGCCAATTTTGGAATTGGATAAATCTCTACAGGTCATAAGTTGAACAAGTTTCGCTGCATCATTGCCTGAAATTTCAACCTGTCTTTCTGCTGATACATCCCATACTTGAACATTTTTTTTTAAATGATCACAGGATTCCTCTAAAGATCCAAATGCTGCCGGTAACAGCATATGATTATAAACTGTATAGGCAGTCACACCTTGATTTTCAATTCTTGAAGTATACGGAGTACTTCTCACTCTTCTTGATTTAGCTATTGGATAACTTTTCATTTATTTAAGAATTCTAAAATCTTTTCTCTCATTTCGAATGCTTTTTCAATCATTATCATATGGCCACATCCTTTGATCACGTGAGTAGTTGAATTTTTAATCAAATTAGAGAATTTTTTTCCTGCTTCTAAATTAACCATTTTATCTAATTCTCCAAATATAAGCATCGATGGTAGATCAATTACTTTTGCAGCCTCAGAGCCATTTGAATAATTGTTGCATGCATTTAAATCAACAGCCAAAATTTCACTTATATCTCTCGGCGATTGGATGATTTTTTCTACAGGGTTACCACCAATAAACTTTTTTGAACCCTCATATCCCCATTTCATCATTAATTTAACAGCGTCTGAGTGTCCGCTTTCAGCTAATTCAATTAGATCCGGATGTACCGGCATTTTATTTGAACCTCCAACAAAAACTAATTTTTTGAGTCTCTCTTTATATCTTGAAGAATATTCGAGTATTTCTAAACATCCTTGAGAATGACCAACTAAAATTAAGTTTTTTAATTTTAATTTATCAAATACTTTTTCCATCCAATCAGCAATTTTTTCAATACTATCTAAACAAGGACCATCTGAATTTCCATGTCCAGGTAAATCTATAGATAATACATTATAATTTTTTGATGAAAAAAATTGTTCAGCTAGCGACCAAACAATGTGTGAGAGACCACTTCCATGTAAAAATACTATCGTATCTTTATTCATATCTATACCCTGACCAGAGTCGGATACATGAATGTTTTTGTTTTCTAGTTGGAATATCAATTATTTTCCTAAAATTTTTTTCTTAATTCAAATTTTTGAATTTTACCTGTTGAAGTCTTTGGTAATTCACAAAAAACAACTTGTTTCGGCACTTTAAAACCAGCAAGGGTTTCTTTACAAAAACTTATTAATTCTTTTTCTGTAACTGGTTTATCTTGGACCATCTCAATAAATGCACATGGAACTTCGCCCCATTTTTCATCTGGTTTTGCTACTACTGCTGCAATAGAAACTGATGGATGCTTTGCTAAAGTGTTTTCTATTTCGATTGAAGAAATATTTTCACCTCCAGAAATAATGATATCCTTGGATCTGTCTTGAATTTTAACATATCCATCTGGATGCATGACCGCCAAATCTCCGGAATGAAACCATCCACCACCCATAGCTTTATCTGTAGCATCTTTATCTTTGAAATATCCCTTCATAACGACATTTCCTTTAATCATAATTTCACCAATCGTTTTTCCGTCTTTTGGTACCTCTTTCATTGACTCAGGGTCCATAACTGTAATTCCCTCTGTATTAGGGTATCTTACTCCTTGCCTTGCCTTTATCTCATTCTGCTTTTCTTCATCAAATTCATCCCAAGAGTCGTTCCAAGCACATTGAGTAACATGACCATATGTTTCTGTTAATCCATAGACATGCATTACTTCGAATCCAAGTTCTTTCATTTTTTTAAATATGATGCTTGGTGGCGGTGCTCCAGCGGTCAATACATAAACTTTTTCTTTTAGCTTTTTTCTGTCGGACGCAGGAGCTCCTGTAATCATATTGAGCACTATTGGCGCCCCTCCAAAATGAGTGACATCATATTTATCAATTAATTCAAAAATTTTCTTAACATCAATATTTCTTAAGCAAATAGTTCTTCCATTTAACATGGGAACAGTCCACGGATAACCCCAACCATTGCAATGAAACATGGGCACAATAGTCAAAAAATTTAATCTGTTTGGCATATTCCATGCAACTGCACTTCCAGTTGACATCAAATATGATCCTCTATGATGATAAACCACTCCCTTAGGGTTTCCAGTAGTTCCTGAAGTATAACTAAGTGATAATGCTTGCCATTCATCTTCCGGCATTTCCCAATTATAATTTTCATCACCAGTATTTAAAAAACTTTCATATTCTAATTCTCCAATTTTCTCACACTTGGATTGGTCTGCAAATTTATCGTTGATATCAATTATTATTATTTTTCTTTTTAAAGTATTAAGGGCCTTTTTTACCTCAATATGAAGTTGCCTATCAACAACTAAAACTTTTGCCTCACTATGTTCTAAAATATACGCAATTGTCTTAGCATCTAATCTAATATTAATAGTATTAAGAACTGCACCTGTCATTGGAACTGAATAATGTCCTTCAAAAATTTCAGGGGTATTAAAAGCTAAAAACGAGACAGTATCACCCTTGCTAACTCCAATTTTATTAAGTGCGCTAGCAAATTTTACAGTTCGTTTATAAACTTGACTCCAAGTATATTTCCTATCTTCATAAATAACTGCTTCATAATTGGGATAAATTTCATAAGCTCTTTTTAAAAAAGTCAAAGGTGTTAATGGAACATAATTTGCATCATTTTTATCAAGATTAGTTTCGTAATGGCTCATTTAATTGAACTTGAAATTCATAATATTTGAACTTCCAGAAATTGCAGACTTATAGTGATGTTCAGCTCTAGGTAATACTTTGTCAAAATAAAATCTAGCAGTGTCTATTTTATCATTATAAAAATTTTTATTTTCCTCATAATCTTTAAAACTCACCTCTAGAACCTTAATCCATGCATATGCAATAGATACATAACCTAAAGTTTTAAGGTAATCATTAGCCCCTGCGCTAACATCATCTTTTTCTGTCTTTGCTTTATCTGTCATCCAATCACTAAATTTTTTAAGAGTGTCTAAATTCTTGTTAAATTCTGATAAAAATGGTTTAATTTTTTCATTGTCAGTTTTACACTCTGACTTAACTTGATCTAAAAATTTATTAATTATATTGCCATTTTTATTTGATAATTTTCTGAAAACTAGATCTGAAGCTTGGACCGAATTTGTACCTTCATAGATAGGTGTAATTCTATTATCTCTATATAATTGTTCTATTCCTTGATCTTTAGTGTATCCATATCCACCATGAATTTGCATAGCATCACTTGTTATTTCCATTGCTAAATCTGTGAATAATGATTTTACCACAGGAGTCATGAGGGAAACATAATCTGAGGCTTCCTGACGGGTTTTTTCATCTGGATGATTTAAACTTACTTCAGTTTGCTGCGACAACCAAAAACATAAAGCTCTTTCACCTTCAATAATTGATTTCATATTAAGTAGGGTTCTTCTAATGTCGGCGTGTTCAATTATAAAATCTGCACCATTTTTTGAATTAGAATTATTTGATTTTCCTTGTTTTCTCTCTTTTGCATAAGTAAGTGAATTTTGATAAGCAATTTCTGAAATACCTAATCCTTGTATACCAACAACTATTCTTTCAAGATTCATCATGGTGAACATTGCACTTAATCCTTTTTCTTTAGCACCTATCATGTATCCAGTAGCATCATCAAAATTTAATACACAAGTTGCTGATCCCTTTATTCCCATCTTAGTCTCTATAGATCCTGTAGATATCCCATTTCTTGGTCCAATTGTTCCATCGTCTTTAACCACAAATTTTGGAACTAAAAACAAACTTATTCCTTTCGTGCCTGCTGGAGAGTCATCAGCTCTTGCCAAAACTAGATGAATAATATTCTCAGTTAAATCATGATCACCAGATGTAATAAATATTTTTTGACCACTTATTTTATAAGTTCCGTCAGTTTGTTTCTTAGCTTTTGTTCTTAGTAAACCCAAATCGGTACCACATACTGGCTCAGTTAAACACATAGTGCCGCTCCATTTTCCCTCAACTATTTTAGGTAAATATTTATTTTTTATATCGTCTGTAGCATGATGATTAATACAATTATATGCACCTATACTTAGTTCGCTGTATAATTTAAAAGATAAACTTGCTGAGGAAAGCATTTCATCAAAAAATGCACTTACAGTTTTTGGCATACCTTGACCCCCATATTTTGGATCACAAGATAATGAAGTCCATCCGTCCTCAATATATTTTTTGTAAGCTTCTTTATAACCTGGAGGAGTTCTTACTACTCCATTTTCTAAAACTGCAGGATTTTCGTCACCAGCTTTAGCTAACGGTAAAATTAAATTTTGATTAATCTTCGCTGCCTCCTGTAAAATATCTTTTACTAAATCAGTTGTTACCTCTTTATATTTTTCTAACTCATTATATTTTTGATTATTTCTAAGTTTCTCGAATAGAAACATCATATCGTCAACAGGAGCGGTATAGCTTGGCATAGTATGACTTTAAGATAATTAATTAATTATTGCAATTTTGAAATGATCGCATCACCCATTTGAGAAGTAGAAACTTCTTTCATTTTATCAGACATTATATCTTTTGTTCTTAATCCATCATTAAGAGCCTCTTGTACAGCCTTTTCTAGGGCCTCTGCCTCTTTATCTAAATTTAAAGAATATCTTAGTGCCATAGCAAAACTCAAAATTGAGGCGATAGGATTAGCAACTCCTTTTCCAGCAATGTCTGGAGCTGAACCATGAATAGGTTCATACATAGCTCTCATTTCGCCATCCTTATTTTTTGCACCTAATGATGCAGAAGGTAGTAATCCAAGAGAACCTGTTAACATAGAAGCCTCATCTGATAACATGTCACCAAATAAATTATCAGTTAAGATTACATCAAATTGTTTTGGGTTTCTTACTAATTGCATTGCACAATTATCAGCCAACATATGACTTAACTCAACATCCTTATAATCTTTATCATGTAATGATTGCACTTCTTCTTTCCAAAGTTGACCCGCTTCCATTACATTAGATTTTTCACAAGATATGACTCTATTTGATCTTTTTTTAGCTAAGTCAAAAGCAACTCTGGCTACTCTAATAATTTCACTACTAGTATAAGTATGAGTGTTTACTCCTTTTCTTTCTCCATTTTCTATTGGTTTAATTCCCCTTGGTTCACCAAAATATACTCCACCAGTTAATTCTCTAACTATTAAAATATCTAAACCCGATACAATTTCTGGTTTTAAAGTTGAAGCATTTACCAATTGTTCAAAGCATATTGCTGGCCTTAAATTAGCAAAAAGTTTTAGTTCTTTTCTAAGTTTTAAAAGGGCTCTCTCAGGTTTTTTTGAAAATTCTACACCATCCCATTTTGGTCCACCAACTGCACCTAACATTATTACAGCGCTCTCTAATGCTTTATAAAAAACTTCATCAGTAAGAGGTGTTCCATGCTTATCAAAAGAAATTCCTCCAACTAAATCCTCATCAATTTCAAAATCTAAAGATTTTTTATCATTAAACCAATTGATTACTTTTTTGACCTCTGCAATCACTTCAGGACCTATTCCATCACCTGGTAACAATAACACTCTTCTTTTTTTAACTTTAATCATTAAACACCCAGGGCTTTTTGACTTTTAAATCTTTTTCAAAAATTTCTATTTTATCAGATTTTTTTAATGAAAGAGCTATATCGTCTAATCCTTCTAACAAACACTTTTTTTTAAACGAGTCTACTTTAAATTTTAATTCATTATTTCCAAAAACAACTTTTTCTTCCTTAAGATCTATAAAAATTTCTTCTTTTCTTTTTGCATACTCTGATAGCTCTTTAATTTTATCATCATCTAAAATTATTGGTAAAATTCCATTTTTAAAACAGTTGTTATAAAAGATATCTGCAAAACTAGAACTTATCACACACGTGATACCGAAATCTAATAATGCCCATGGAGCGTGTTCTCTTGAAGAACCACAACCAAAATTTTTTCCAGCAATTAAAATTTTTGAGTTGTTGTAAGGATCTGTGTTTAAAACAAAATCATTTATTTCTTTACCTTGATCGTCATATCTCATCTCAAAAAATAAATTTTTGCCCAGTCCAGTTCTTTTAATTGTTTTTAAAAATTGTTTTGGAATAATCATATCTGTATCGATATTAACTATTGGCAAATACGCTGGTATACTCTTTAAAGTGTTAAATTTTTGCATGTTAATTTTGATATTTCCTCACATCATCAAGGTTTCCAGATATTGCTGCTGCTGCTGCCATACCTGGGCTTACTAAATGGGTTCTTCCACCTCTCCCTTGCCTACCTTCAAAATTTCTATTTGATGTAGAAGCGCATCTTTCTTCTGGTTTTAATTTATCTGCATTCATTGCTAAACACATTGAACAACCTGGCTCTCTCCATTCAAATCCTGACTTTACAAAAATCTTATCTAATCCTTCTTGTTCTGCTTGTTCTTTAACTAGCCCTGATCCAGGAACAACCATCGCATGAACATGAGAGGCAATTTTTTTATCTTTTAAAATTTTTGCAGCCTCTCTTAAATCTTCAATTCTCCCATTAGTACAGCTCCCAATGAAAACTTTATCAATTTTAATATCTTTAGCTGCCATATCTGGTTTCAAGCCCATATAATTTAAGGCTCGTTCCAAAGAATTTTTTCTATCATCATCTTTCTCATTTTTTGGATTTGGTACTCTTTCATCTATCGTAATAACATCCTGAGGTGAAGTTCCCCAAGTTATCATTGGCGAAATTTCATTGGCAGTTAGGTTTACCTCTTTATCAAACTTGGCACCTTCATCAGTATTTAAATTTTTCCAATTATCTAGTGCTTTATCCCAATCATCTCCTTTAGGAGACATTGGTCTACCTTCTAAGTATCTAAATATCTTTTCATCAGGAGCAATTAATCCTGCCCTTGCACCACCTTCAATTGTCATATTACAAATTGTCATTCTATTCTCAACACTAAGCGATTTAATTAGATCACCTGCATATTCTATTACACATCCTGTTCCTCCCGCAGTTCCAATTTTTCCAATTATTTGAAGAATTACATCTTTTGATGTAACACCTAATGGAAGTGTGCCGTTGACATTTATTCTAAAATTCTTTGCTTTTTTTTGAACTAATGTTTGAGTTGCTAAAACATGCTCTACTTCTGAAGTTCCAATACCAAAAGCTAATGCACCAAACGCTCCATGTGTTGCTGTATGACTATCACCACAGACAATAACTGTACCAGGTTGAGTAAAACCCTGTTCAGGCCCTGTGACATGAACAATTCCTTGTCTCTTATCGCTCATTCCAAAAAGTTTAATACCAAACTCTTTACAATTAGCCTCTAAAGTTTCAACTTGAATTTTAGATTCATGGTCTGAAATACCTTTTGACCTATCCGTTGTCGGAACATTATGATCTGCAACAGCTAATGTCAATTTTGGGTGTCTTACTTTACGTTTAGAATTTCTTAATCCCTCAAAGGCTTGCGGACTTGTGACTTCATGAACTAAGTGTCTGTCAACAAACAATAAAGCTGTTCCATCTTCTTGCTGATGAACTAAATGTTCGTTCCAAATTTTATCGTAAAGAGTATTGGGCATTGAGAAAAAAATTATTTTTTTTCCTGTAAATTTTCAAGTTTTTTTTCAGTTTTAATTTCAGCTTTGGGCACCTCTTTCTTCATCTCTGTTTTTGGGGTTTCTTCTTTTTTAGGCTCTACAGTTGGGGTAACCTCTTTTGCAGATTCTGGTGCACTTTCTTTTTCAACTGGCGCTAGATTTTCTTCAGTAACAGTCTCAGGCTTAACGTCAATATCAATACCAATTTTTTTTCTTATTTTTTCAGCGATCCTCGCAGATTTTCCAGTTCTATCTCTTAGATAATACAGTTTAGCTCTTCTTACTTTTCCTGAACGAATTACCTTGATTGAGTCAATAACAGTTCCATACAACGGGAAAGTTCTTTCAACACCTTCTCCAAAAGATATTTTTCTAACAGTAAAAGAGGAGTTAATGTCTCTACTTTTTTTAGCTATACAAACACCTTCGAAATATTGAATTCTCTCTTTCTTTCCCTCTGTAATTCTGACACCAACTTTAACAACATCACCAGGAAAGAAATCAGGGATCTTTTTTTCAGAAAGAATTTTTTTAACGTTATTTTGGTTTATTTCTTCTATTGTTTTCATTTTTATATTTAACAAATTAAATCTTCTTATATTTATGCCACAAATCTGGTCTTCGGTCGCGTGTTATAGCCTCAGATTGAGATAAACGCCAGTCTTTAATTTTAGCGTGATCACCAGATAATAACACATCTGGAACTGATTTTTCCTCCCAAATCTGGGGTTTGGTATATTGTGGATACTCCAAAAGGCCATTTTCAAAAGTTTCCTCTGAAGCTGATTTATCATTCCCTAAGACTCCAGGTAAAAGTCTCAATACACTATCAAGTACAACTAGCGCAGCAGTTTCTCCACCTGACAATACATAATCTCCTATACTAATCTCTTCAATATTTCTTGTGGATAATACTCTCTCGTCAACACCTTCGAAATGACCACAAATTAATGAGAAAGATTTTTCTAATGATAGATCTTGCGCAAGTTTTTGATTAAATACTTTACCTTTCGGTGAAAGATACAAAATCCTATCTCCTTTATTTATGTTTTGATCGATAGAATTTGCTAAAACATCAGGTTTTAATAACATACCTGTTCCACCACCGTAAGGAGTATCATCAACTGTTTTATGTTTGTCTATAGCTGCATCTCTAATATTTATCACATTCAAACTCCACATTTTTTTAGACATTGCTTTTCCATAAAGACCTTTTCCTAAAGGCCCAGGAAAAATATCTGGATAAAGTGTAAATACTTGAGCTTGCAACATTAATATCCTTTACTTTATTTGTTCTCTTCTTTTTTAGCTTCTGCTTTTGGCGCTTCCTCTTTTTTAGCTTCTGCTTTTGGCGCTTCCTCTTTTTTAGCTTCTCCAGCTGGAGCAGCATCTGCCTTTGGAGACTCTTCCTTTTTAGTTTCTTCCGAACCTTCTTTTTTTCTATCTTTTTTTGGAATTGCTTTTTGTGGGTTATTTCCATTAGCAGGCATAGGCATCAATTCATTCTCACCTAAAATTCTAGCTACTCTTGTTGTAGGTTGTGCACCTTGACCCAACCAATATTTTATTCTCTCAGCCTCTAATCCAATTCTTTCTTTTTTTTCTTTTGGTAACAATGGATTAAAAAAACCTACTTTCTCTATAAATCTACCATCTCTAGCAAATCGACTGTCAGCTACAACAACCTTATAAACAGGCCTCTTTTTTGTGCCACCTCTAGATAATCTTAATTTTAACATTTACTCTCCTTTTTATTTTAATTGATTAAATAATTCTGGGGGTATTCCTTTATCAGACATACCTTTCAGATTTCCTTTTGACATCTTCTTCATCATTTCAGACATCATTTTAAATTGTTTCAACAATTTATTGATAGTGGCTGGATCAGTTCCTGAGCCATTAGCAATTCTTTTTTTTCTGGAACCATCAATTATTTTTGGGTTCTCTCTTTCTTTTTTAGTCATTGATAAAATTATAGCCTCATTTTTTGTAATAACACTCTCATCAATACCCGCAGCATCCATTTGAGATTTAACCTTTGAAACTCCTGGCATGAAAGACATGATGCCTTCAATCCCTCCCATTTTTTTCATTTGTCTCAGTTGAGTTAAATAATCTTGCATTGAGAATTGTCCTTTTTTTAAATTTTCCTCTGTTTTTTTTATATTTTCTTCCCCAAGATCTTGGGCTGCTTTTTCAACAAGAGAAACAATATCTCCCATCCCAAGAATTCTATTTGCAATTCTATCTGGATGAAAAACTTCAAGATTTTCGATCTTTTCCCCAATACCTAAAAATTTAATTGGAACCTGTGAAACAAATTTCATACTTACAGCAGCCCCGCCTCTCGCATCACCATCTGCCCTTGTTAAAATAATTCCGGATAAATTTACTGTATTATTAAATTCTTTTGCTACTGATGCAGCTACTTGTCCAGTGAGAGAGTCAGCAACTAAAAACGTCTCCGCAGGTTTAATGGCATTTTCAATTTGTTTAATTTCACTCATCATCTGCAAATCTATTTGTGTTCTACCAGCAGTATCGAATAAGATAATATCTGCGCCATTCAAGTTTGCTGCACTAATTGCTCTTTGACAAATATCACTGGGTTGTTGACCTTCAATTATTGGAAGAGTTAATATATTATTTTGTTCACCTAAAGATTTTAACTGCTCTTGAGCGGCTGGTCTGTAAATATCTAAACTGACCATCATTACTTTCTTTTTTTTTGTATTCTCTAGATATCTCGCAAGTTTAGCAGTTGTTGTTGTTTTACCAGAACCTTGTAGCCCGACGAGCATCATTGGCACTGGTGGAACTGCATTTAAATTTACATCGTTATTTTTTTCACCTAAAAGATTAACTAATTCATCATAAACAATCTTTACCACCATATCACCAGGTGATGTTGATCTAATAATTTCTTGACCTAATGCTTTTGGTTTAACCTTTTCAATAAAATCTTTAGCAACCTCAAGAGACACATCAGCTTCTAATAAAGCTTGTCTTATTCCTCTCAATCCCTCATCAACCTGATTTTCATCAAGTGATGGGACTTTTTTTAGAGAGGAAAAAACTTCCTCAAATTTATTTGTTAAATTTTCAAACATATTTATTACACACAGCAGTAATCGCACTAGTGGGCGAACCCTCGCTGACTAGTGTCGATCTCTTTGTTTCCAAAGACACCGCAAATTTAATGTTTTTGCGGAAACTACCACAAACTATAATAGAGCTTCAAAAAGTCAATAAATAAGTTAAATAACTATATATGGACATCAAAGGTTTTAAAATGGACGGATTGGGTAATGATTTTGTGATAATCGATAATAGAGAAAAAATTACCAATTTGACGAAGGATCAGATAGTTAAAATTTGTGACAGAAATTTTATTGGCTGTGATCAACTAGTATTTATTGAGACAGATAGTTCTGCAGATGCAGGTTTAAGATTTTTTAATTCAGATGGAGGAGAGTCTGGGGCATGTGGAAATGGAACTAGATGTGTTGCAAATTTAATTTCAAATGAAAAAAATAACAAATTAATAATTTTAAATACACTATCTGGAAAATTAAAATCTGAAATTTTAGAAAAAAAAATTGTTACTACAGAAATTGGTAAAGCAAAGATAAAATGGGATGAAATACCTTTATCAAAAGAAATGGATACAAAAAACTTAAATATAAAAATTATTGATATAAATAATAATGAGCACTTAGGTGGCACTGCAATTAATGTTGGTAATCCACACGTTGTTTTTTTTGTTAAAAGGATTGAGGATTTCAATATAGAAAAAATTGGCCCTGAGATAGAAAATCACGAAATCTTCCCAGAAAAATGTAATGTCACAATCGCGCAAATTTTTAATAAAAATTTGATCAAGGTAAAAGTTTGGGAAAGAGGAGCTGGTCTTACTAAAGCTTGTGGAACTGCAGCGTGTGCTACAGCATATGCAGGAAAATTAAATAATCTTACAGAAAATAAAACCGATATAGAATTTGCAACCGGAAAATTATCAATTTCAATAGATAAAAATAATTCTATTCATATGAAAGGACCTGTTTCAGATATTAAAGAAATAAAAATAAAATTGTAATGGGAATCTTTGATAAATTTAAAAACGGATTTAAGAAAAGCGCATCAGCTTTTACATCTGGCCTTAAGGAAATAATTGTTAAAAAGGAAATTAATGACGAAAATTTAAATAAAATTGAAGAATTTTTAATTCAATCAGATGTGGGAGTTGAGGCTGCATCTGAAATAAAAGAAATAATCTCTAGAAAAAAAATTGATCCAAATAAAGATCTATCTAAAGAGATAAACTCTATTTTAAAAGAATATATAATATCTTTGATGAAACCCTTGGAAAATAAATCTTTTTTTGAGAAAAAAGAAAAGCTTAATGCAACATTAATTTCTGGTGTGAACGGCGTTGGGAAAACAACAACTATCGGTAAAATAGGAAAAATATTGAGGACTAACGGCAGTAAAGTCATATTTGCAGCTTCAGATACATTTCGTGCCGCTGCAATTGAACAACTAGAAAATTGGGCAAATAAAGTAGATGCTCAAATAGTAAAATCATCTCAAGGAGCTGATCCCGCTTCAGTTGCTTTTAAGGCTGTGGATGAAGCTATTAAAAATAATTTTGATCAAGTTTTGATAGATACTGCGGGAAGACTCCAAAATAAAAAAAATTTAATGGAAGAATATAAAAAGATAGCGAATGTCACAAAAAAAATAGATATCAACGCACCTCATAATGTTATTTTAGTTTTAGATGCAACGTCAGGTCAAAATGTATTAAGTCAAGTCGAAGAATTTAATAAGATTATCCCGATAACAGGTATCGTGATGACAAAATTAGATGGCACAGCTAAGGGAGGAATTTTGTTAGCGCTAGCAAAAAAACATGAAATTCCAATTATTGCGCTTGGTTTGGGTGAAAAAGTAGACGACTTACAATTGTTTGAAGCAGAAAAATTTGCTGAAGCTTTTACTCAAATTAATTAATTAAATTACTAGAAATCAAAGGTTTGTAGATATTACATTTATAATTATCATCAAATTTATAATGACCACAATCTTTAGAAAATGAGGAGATTATAAAGTCGAATTTACCAGTGCTTGGGTAAAGCTCTAGTTTTTTACTGGCAATGTCATATTTAAAATTAGCATTTAAACTTTTCACGGCGCTAATCAATACTAATGTTTTATCGTCTTTTAATAAATAATATGCAAAATCATCTGGAAACAC
>CABYNS010000001.1:240000-343533 GCA_902520335.1 uncultured Pelagibacteraceae bacterium | reverse complement strand
AAGATTTAAATTTTTGGTGCGGCCAGAGAGACTCGAACTCTCATGGACTAAGTCCACACGGCCCTCAACCGTGCCTGTCTACCAATTTCAGCATGGCCGCAAATATGACCCACATTAAATCAATGACAAGTAGGTTTCAAATTGATAAATTTTACTTATGGAATTTAATCAAGAAGTAAAATCAGCAACTGATCGAATTTATAAGAAAATTTCAAAGGTTATGCCTGAGATTGAATGGGCAGTTCATGCTCCTTATATCCATCAAATTAATAAATTAAAAAAAGAAAAAAATGCGGTAATACTTGCTCATAACTATCAAACACCAGAGATTTATCATGGTATTGCAGATTTTTCTGCGGACTCTTTAGCTCTTGCTGTTGAAGCATCAAAAACCTCAGCAGATATAATTATAATGGCTGGAGTTCACTTTATGGCTGAGACTGCAAAATTAATGAGTCCAAATAAAAAAGTTTTATTACCAGACATGAAAGCAGGCTGTTCATTATCCTCTTCTATTACGGGTAAAGATGTCAGATTGTTAAAAGAAAAATATCCAGGAATTCCTGTAGTTTCGTATGTAAATACATCTGCTGATGTAAAGGCAGAGACAGATGTATGTTGTACTTCTGCTAATGCAGTTAAAATTGTAAAGTCCTTAGGTGTTAAAAAAGTTATTTTTTTACCTGATGACTATCTAGCTAAATATGTTGCTTCACAAACTGACGTTGAAATTATCTCATGGAAGGGAATTTGTATTGTTCATGATCAATTCAACGAGAAAGAAATAAATAATATAAGGAAAAATAATCCTGGAATTAAAATAATTGCACATCCTGAATGTCCGCCAGAAGTAATTAAAGCAAGTGATTTTGCAGGATCAACGTCGGGAATGATTAATTATGTAAAAAATAATCAACCTAAAAAAGTAATGATGGTAACTGAATGTTCTATGAGTGATAACATTCAAGTTGAAAATCCAAACGTAGAATTTATAAGACCATGTAATATATGTCCTCATATGAAGAAAATCACTTTACCAAAAATTTTAGACTGCTTACAAAATGAAACTGGCGAAATTATCATGGATCAAGAAACAATCGATAAAGCAAGATTGTCAGTAGAAAAAATGGTTGCCATTGGTAGATAACTCTTCGTGTCAAAAATTAAATTACGTGAAACTTTTATTAAAGACAGAGTAAAACTTGCTCTTACAGAAGATTTATATCCTTATGGTGATATTACATCTAACCTCTTAAATAATAAAAGAATTATTAAAGCAAAAATAATTTCTAATCAAAAAGCAGTTGTTGCAGGTTTGCTATTTGTAAAACAATCTTTTAAGCAAATAGACAAAAAAATAAAAATTAGATTAATAAAAAAGGATGGGCACTTAGTACAAAAAAATTCTGTAATAGCAGTCATAAGAGGTAACCCTAATTCAATATTGACTGCAGAAAGGGTCGCATTAAATTTTTTATCTCATATTTCTGGTATAGCTACAAAAACAAATCAATTTGTAAAACTAGTTGGGAAAAAGTGTAAAGTTTGTTGCACCAGAAAAACTTTACCAAATTATAGAGTTATTCAAAAATATGCTGTTAAATTAGGAGGCGGTACAAATCATAGATTTAATTTGAGTGATGAATTTTTGATTAAAGATAATCATGTTGCTAGTTCTAATTTAAGAGAATTAGTTTCATTAGCAATCAAAAATAAAAGAGGAAAGAAAATTACAGTTGAGGTAGATAACTTAAAACAACTTAAAAAAATTATTGGACTAAAATTTAATACTGTTTTATTTGATAATATGAGTATTAAGAATCTTCGAATAGGTGTAAAACTTGTTAAAAAATTTTATGAAACTGAAGCTTCAGGAAATATTAATCTTAAAACTGTAAAATCTGTTGCTGCAACTGGGGTAGATAGAATTTCAATTGGCAGCATTACTCATAGTGCTCCAGCTATAGATTTCAAACTTGAAGTCTAGATTTCTAAATTTTATTAATTTTTATTTCTTAAAAGCTCGGCTTGTGCTGCAGATAATCTAGCTATAGGAACTCTATAAGGTGAACATGAAACATAATTAAGACCAACTTTTGAACAAAATTTGATGCTCTTAGGATCGCCACCATGTTCACCACATATGCCTAGTTTAATTTTTTTATTTTGTTTTTTTCCTTTTAAAACTGCTATTTCGACTAAATCTTTTACGCCATCATCAATAGACACAAATGGATCAATGGTAAAAATCTTGTTGTCTATATAATCATTTAAAAATTTACCGCTATCGTCTCTACTTATTCCAAAAGTTGTTTGTGTTAGATCATTGGTGCCAAAACTAAAAAATTCAGCATGTTTCGCAATATCATCAGCCTTGATTGCTGCTCTTGGTAATTCAATCATTGTACCTACAAGAAATTCGATTTTTGTTTTATTTTCTTTTTGTACTTTTCTTGCAGTATTAATTACTAAGTCTTTCATTATTTTAATCTCAGCCTCGGTTGAAACTAGAGGTATCATTATTTCGGGAAAAGCAAATTTTTGTTTACTTTTTTTTAATTCTGCAAGAGCTTCGAATATAGCTGTACATTGCATTTCATAAATTTCAGGAAATGAGATACCAAGTCTACAACCTCTGTGTCCTAACATTGGATTCTGTTCATGAAGTTCCTCTATTCTTGCTTTAATATCTTTTTTGTCTGATCCAATAACATTTGCTACTTCAGAAATTTCTTTATCAGATCTTGGTAAGAATTCATGTAATGGTGGATCTAATAGTCTAACAGTAACTGGAAGTCCATGCATAATCTTGAATATCTCGATAAAATCTTTTTTTTGATGAGGCAAAATTTTTTTTAAGGCATTAGATCTATCTTCTAATGTTTTTGATAAAATCATTTCTCTTACTGATAAAATTCTCTCTTCGTCAAAAAACATATGTTCGGTCCTACAAAGTCCTATACCCTCAGCGCCAAATTCTCTGGCTGTTTTGGTATCTGATGGAGTTTCGGAATTAGTTCGTACTTTAATTTTTCTTATTTTATCAGCCCAGCCCATTAATTTTGAGAAGTCTCCAGATATTTCTGGTTTTATAGTTGGAACCGTTCCTAGAATTATTCTTCCAGTAGAGCCATCAATTGTAATCGTTTCACCTTCTTTAACCTCAGCTGAAGATGTTTTAAAAATTTTTTTATCATAATTAATTTCAATTTCACTTGAACCAGAAACACAAGGTCTTCCCATTCCTCTTGCTACTACTGCAGCGTGACTAGTCATACCTCCTCTTGAAGTTAAAATTCCCTTTGCGGCATGCATGCCCTGGATATCTTCTGGAGAAGTTTCAACTCTGACTAAAATTGTATCTTGCATCATGTCATTTAATCTTTCAGCATCTTCTGAAGTAAAAACCACTTTACCACTTACTGCGCCAGGAGATGCCGGAAGACCATTTGCTATAACTTTGATTGAACTTTTCTCATCTAATGTGGGATGCAAAAGCGTGTCTAAAGAGTTGGGATCAACTCTCAAAACAGCATCATTTTTAGTAATTAACTTTTCTTTAACCATGTCTACAGCAATTTTTACTGCAGATTTTGATGTTCGTTTACCAGAACGAGTTTGTAATATCCAAAGTTTACTACTTTCAACTGTGAATTCTACATCTTGCATATCTTTATAATGTTTCTCAAGTTTTTTTAAAATTTTATATAATTCGTCATATACTTTTGGCATCGACTCTTCCATAGATGCATCGTCGACTTTTGCTTCTTTTCTTGCACTCTTAGTAATGTATTGTGGAGTTCTGGTTCCAGCTACGACGTCTTCTCCCTGAGCATTAATCAAATACTCTCCATAAATATTATTTGTTCCATCTGAAGGGTTTCTAGTGAAGACAACTCCTGTTGCACAATCATTACCCATGTTTCCGAACACCATAGATTGAACATTAACAGCCGTTCCCCAATCTGAGGGAATTTGATTTAACTTTCTATAAACTTTTGCTCTTTTGC
Organism: uncultured Pelagibacteraceae bacterium; assembly: GCA_902520335.1. Taxonomy (GTDB): domain Bacteria; phylum Pseudomonadota; class Alphaproteobacteria; order Pelagibacterales; family Pelagibacteraceae; genus Pelagibacter. The sequence goes on along the minus strand of CABYNS010000001.1, from coordinate 339,523 downwards.
TTTCCCAAGATAAAAATACTGCACTAATTGCCCCAAATAATTGATGATAAACATTTTGAGGAAAATCTTTATTTGTCTTTTCTTTTACTACATCCTTAAAATCTTTTATTAGACCGTCCCAGTCATCTTCATTTAGATCTGTATCAAACAATACACCCTTAGTTAGCTTATAATTTTCTATTAACTCCTCAAAATTATAACTTTCAACACCCATGACTACATTTCCGTACATCTGAATGAATCTTCTGTAACTATCCTTAGCAAATCTTCCGTTAGAAGTTTTATTTGCTAAAGCAACTACCGTTTTGTCATTAAGTCCTAAATTTAAGATTGTGTCCATCATACCTGGCATTGAAACTCTTGCACCAGATCGAACTGATAAAAGAAGAGGATTTTTTAAATCTCCAAATTTTTTTGATACATCTTTTTCTATTACTTTAATTTCTTTCTTAATTTGGCTTATTAATTTTGAATTTAATTTTTTTTTGTCCTTATAAAAAATTTCACAAACCTTCGTTGAAATAGTAAAACCAGGAGGTACGGGCAAACCCATTCTCCCCATTTCAGATAAATTTGCTCCTTTACCACCTAATAAATTTTTTGGATTTTTTATTTTTTTTGAATCTTTAGACTTAAAATTTAAAATCAGTTTATTCATTATTAGCTTTTAAAAATTGAAAATTTATATAATTTTGAAACGTTTTACATAACATATTAATAAGTTCCAAACGGTTTTTTCTTAAAGTTTCGTTATCCTCATTTACTTTTACGTTATCAAAAAATTCAAAAACTTCTTTTTTACTTTCAGCTAAAATTGATAATGATTTTTCACAGTTTTCATCATTATTTATGGCAGAATAATATTTTTTGATATCATTTATCTTTTTATATAAGTTTTTTTCAAACTCACTTTTAAAAATACCAGGATCAGTTGTATCATTTATTTCGATTTCATTATTTTTCATCTCATGTTCTAAAATATTAGATGCTCTTTTGTAACTTGAATTTATATCCATGCCAATTTGACTCCTAATTACCTTGTTTAGACATTTTGCTTTTTCAAAAGATGAAAATAATTTATTTAACGAAAATGATGATAAAGTAGCTTTGATTATATCATAACGTATTTCTTTTTCTTTAAGATAGTATCTAAATCTATCTTTTAAGAAATCATATAATTCTTTTTGTAAATCTTTATTATCAAGATTGTATCCTTGGTCATCGTAAAGGCGTGAAGAATAATTCATAAGATCATTTATTTTTAAATTCTTTTTATTTTCTATAGTGGTCCTTATTATTCCTAAAGCAATTCTTCTTAATGCTAATGGATCTTTTGAACTTGTGGGTTTCTCGTTTATACCAAAAAAACCCACCAAGGTATCAATCTTATCTGTAATCGATAATGCAACACTGAATGGTTTTTTTGGGACCACTGAATTGAGACCAATCGGTAAATATTGTTCTGAAATAGCTAGAGAAATATCTTTATCAAATCCTTGATGTTCAGAAAAATATCCTCCCATAAGTCCTTGAAGTTCAGGAAATTCACCAACAAGATCAGAGGTGAGATCGGTCTTACAGATTGATGCAGACAATTCTACTTTTTCTTTACTAATTAACAACTCATCTGAAATCATTCCACCAATTTTTCTCATTCGCTGAACTTTGTCAAAATAAGATCCAAGACCCTTAAAAAAATTCATTGATTTTAATTCTGATACCTTCTTAACTAAATTTTGAGTTTTATCTTTATTCCAAAAAAATTCTGCATCACTTAATCTTGCATCAACCACTCTTTCATTACCTATTTTAATGAGACCTTTTTTGTCTTTTTTATTTGTTACAATTAAAAATTCATTTGTAATTTCATTTTTGTCATTAAATGTTGGAAAATATTTCTGGTGAGACTCCATTGTAAGGGTCAAAATCTCTTTAGGAACCGATAAAAATTTTTTATCAAATTTGCACAATAAAACATTTGGGCTATCTACTAAATTAACCACCTCATCCATTAATTTAGGATTTTCGTTAATTTTTAGACCTTTTTTTCCTAGTATTTTTGAAAAAGATTTATTGATTATTTTTAATCTTTTATTTTGATTAATGATAATTCCATTATCTTCAAAAAATTTTTCATATTTCTTAAAATTTTCAAAAGATCTTTTTTTTTCCTCAAAATCTTTATCTAAAAAAGTCAAATTAGAGGAAGTTAAATGATGAAATTTAAAACTTACAATTTTTTTATCAAATATTGATAAAATTGATTTTAATGGTCTTCCCCAATTTAAATCAAATTCACCCCATTTCATGGATTTTTTCCATTGATAGTTACTCAAAATTTTTGGAATGAATTCAGTAAGTAAATCATGTGTTTTTAATGAGGTTGTCACAGTTTTGTAAAAATAAAATTCATCCTTTTCAGTTTTTTTTTTAAATAAATCCTTTTTATTAATTTCATTCGATCTCAAAAAACCCTTCAACGCTTGTTCAGGAGCGCTAGTTTTAGGGCCTCTTATCTCTCTAGATTTAATTTTAATTTGTTTATCTAGGCCTTCAAAAACTAGAACTAACCTATTTGGAGTTGAAAAAGAAAAATTTTTTTTTGATCTTATTGATTTTTCTTCAAATAAATTTTTAAAATCTTCAAAAATTTTTTCTCTTAAATTTTTTTGAAGCCCAGCAGGAATTTCTTCACTAAATAGCTCTAAAAAAAATTCTGACATTCTATGTTTGCGACTTTACCCAAATTGTAGCAACTTGTTTTGTGATTTCTCTTATTCGACTAATGTATTCTGCTCTTTGGGCAACACTAATAGCTCCTCGAGCATCTAAAACATTAAATATGTGACTTGCTTTCAAACATTGATCATATGCAGGTAAAGATATTCTTTTTTCAACTAATGATTTTGCCTCACTTTCATGCATATCAAATATCTTAAATAAATTTTCTGTATTGGCATGCTCAAAGTTATAAGCTGAGAATTCTTTTTCTGATTGATGAAAAACTTCTCTATACTCAATACCTTCATCATTCCAAACTAAATCATAAACATTTTTTTTCTGTTGGGTAAACATACAAATTCTTTCAAGGCCGTAGGTTATCTCCACTGAAACCGGTTTACATTCAAAACCTGCCATTTGTTGAAAATATGTAAATTGAGATATTTCCATCCCATCACACCATACTTCCCACCCTAAGCCTGCAGCTCCTAAAGTTGGGCTTTCCCAGTCATCTTCAACAAATCTAATATCGTGCTCTTTATGATTAATTCCTATTACCGACAAACTATTTAAATAAAGTTTTTTAATATTAATTGGAGAGGGTTTTATTATAACTTGAAATTGATAATAATGCTGAAGTCTATTTGGATTATCTCCATATCTTCCATCTGTAGGTCTTCGTGAAGGTTGAACATATGCTGCTTTCCATGCCTTAGGCCCAAGAGATCTTAGAGTAGTAGCTGGATGAAATGTTCCAGCTCCAACTTCCATATCATAAGGTTGTAAAATTACACATCCATTTTTACTCCAAAACTTTTGAAGATTTATAATTGTATCTTGGAAAGTCTGAAATTTTGTTTTTTTTTTAATTTTTTTAGAGGCCATATTTTTGCCAAACTGATTTTTCCTCTAATATGTTTGCTAATTGATCGACATGATCATTTGAAGACGATAATTTTTTACTGAGCCAACTTTTTGATTTTTCAAATTTTTTAATAACAACATCTTCTCCAAATTTTTCTCTTAATATTTGATTTGCATTTCCTATATCATCTATCAAACCAAGATCTTTGGCTTTTCTACCTGACCAAAATTCACCTGAAAATAATTCTACTTCAGATTTTTTAAGTTTTGATGACCTGCTTTTTTCGACCACCTCTATAAAATCTTTATGTAGATCTAATTGTATATTTTTTAATCTTTCGATGTCTTCCTTTTTTTCATCTTGAAATGGGTCTAATGTACTTTTATTTTTCCCTGCAGTATGAACTCTTCTCTCAACACCTATTTTTTTTATCAATTCTGTAAAACCAAAAGAAGAGTAGATTACTCCTATTGAGCCTATTATTGAACTTGAGTTCGCATAAATTTCATCTCCAGCACAAGCTATTAGATATCCACCTGAGGCTGCTACATCCTCAGCAAAAACTATTACCTTTTTTTTATTTTTTTTTGCCTGTTGTCTAATTAAGCTGTAAATTAAATGTGATTGAACAGGAGAACCCCCAGGAGAGTTTATTGTTATAGCGACACATGGTGCTTTTTTAAGAGAAAATGCTTTTGTAATAATGTCTTCTTGACCAGAAAAATCTATACCTTGTTTAAATTTCCCTACATTCCCAATAACTCCACTTAACTTAATATGTGGAATAATTTTTTTCTTTTTAAAAAAAAGGAGCATTTTTAATATTTATAGAATTTTTTTAAGAATATAAAGACACCTTATAATTGAAGTTTCAGGTGCGTCAATTGATAAGTATAAAAAGCAACCTATTATACTAATTTGCTCAATTAATGGGAAGTGTCATACAATTAAAAAACAAAATTAATAATTCATATTTCCAACTAAAAAATTCAGTTGAGGATAGATTGATGTTAGTTGAAGAAAAAATAAAGTCTAAATTAGAGAGCAACGTAGACTTAGTTCAGAAGATGACTAACTATCACCTTGATACAGGTGGAAAAAGATTAAGAGCCTTGCTAACTCTAGGTTCTGCAAATTTATGTGAATATGCAAAAGGAACTAGAGATATTAATTTGGCTGCTTGTGTAGAACTTATTCACTCAGCAACTTTAATGCATGATGATGTAATAGATAATGGATCTATTAGAAGGGGGAGAAAAACTTTAAACGAAGTTTGGGATAATCACTCTTCTGTTTTAGTTGGAGATTATTTACTTAGCAGGTGTTTTGAAATGATGGTAGATGATGGAAATATTGAGGTCTTAAAATTATTATCTTCAACTTCATCTAAGATTGCTCAAGGAGAAGTTCTTCAATTACAACACAGAGGTGAGGTAGATATGTTGGAGGAAACTTATTTAAGAATAATTTCTGCGAAAACTGCTGAATTATTTGCAGCAGCTACCAAAGTTGGTGCAATTTTGTCAGATGTGAAATCAAAAGAAAAAGAAGCTTTAGAATTTTACGGAAGGAATTTAGGATTAACTTTTCAAATAGCTGATGATACTTTAGATTACAATTCCGAGTCAAAATTATTTGGAAAAAAAATCGGCAAGGATTTTTATGAAGGTAAAATTACTCTGCCAATAATCTTGTTATTTCAAAAAGCAAATCTTAAAGAAAAGGAAAGTCTGAAAGGGATTTTCTTAAAAGATAGAAGAGATGAAAATGATTTTAATTATACATTATCTTTAATCAGACAATATGAAATTATTAAAGAATGTTATCAAAAAGCAAATCATTACATAAATTTAGCATCAAACTCATTGTCAATATTTAAAGACTGTAATGAAAGAAATATTCTTAAAAATTTAACTTCATTTAGTTTGTCAAGAGATTTTTAGGGACTTAAAAGACTTTTTGTCCAACTACCATTTTTATCTAAAGAATACTTTAATCTTTCATGTATTCTATTATCTCCATCTAACCAAAATTCAATTGTGGAAGGTGTTAAATTCCATCCAGACCAATGGCTTGGTCTAGGTACATTTTCTTTGTCATTATATTTTTTTTTATAATTCTCTAAAGCATCTAAAAGTTCATCTCTAGTTTGGAGAATACTGCTTTGTTTTGAGGCCCAAGCACCTATTCTGCTATCATATGCTCTAGAGTTATAGTACTCATCAGCAGTTTTATCATCTACTTGTTTCAATGTTCCAACTATCCTTATTTGTCTTAGTAGACTTTTCCAATGAAAGCACATTGTAGCATTTGGGTTTTCTTTAATTTCATTTCCTTTCTGACTGTTTAAATTTGTATAAAAAACAAATCCTTTTTCACTATGACCTTTGAGTAGAACCATTCTTACTGAGGGAATACCCTCTTTATTTGCGGTACCAAGTGCTAAAGCATTAGGATCATTAATTTCTTTTTTTTTAGCCTCCTCAAACCATCTTTGAAATAATTCAAATGGATTATCTAGATCTAAGAAGCATTTATTAAGCCCAAGTGAATTTTTTTGATTCATAATTTTAACAAAATAATCTATACAATATAAATAATGTCATTTAATACTTTTGGAAAGTCTTTTCGTTTTACAACTTGGGGAGAATCCCATGGTCCAGCTTTAGGGTGTGTTATCGATGGATGTCCACCATTAATACCATTAAAAGAAGCTGATATTCAAAAAGAATTAAACAAACGAAAACCTGGGCAATCAAAGTTTACTACTCAAAGGAAGGAAAGTGACAAGGTTCAAATTCTTTCGGGAGTTTTTGAGGGAAAAACGACTGGGACACCAATATCATTGATAATTTACAACGAAGATATGCGTTCAAAGGATTATAATGATATTAAAGATAAATTTAGACCAGGACATGCTGATTTCACATATTTTAAAAAGTATGGAATAAGAGACTACAGAGGTGGTGGTAGATCATCTGCTAGAGAAACAGCTGCAAGAGTTGCAGCGGGAGCAGTGGCAAAAAAAGTTTTAGAAAATAAATTAGGAAAAAAATTTAAAATCACCGGAGCTGTAACCCAACTTGGAATATTAGGATGTGATACCAATAAATGGGATGATAAAATAATTTCTAAAAATCCATTTTTTTGCCCAGATAAATCAATGTTAAAAATTTGGGAAAAATACTTGTTAAGTATCAGAAAAGCTGGATCGTCATGTGGAGCAATAATCGAAGTAAGAGCGAACGGTATTCCTGCTGGATTAGGCGCACCTATATACTCAAAATTAGATTCTGACATAGCATCAGCAATGATGAGTATAAATGCTGTAAAAGGAGTTAATATTGGCTCAGGTATGAACTCAGCGCAATTATCGGGTGAGGAGAATTCAGATGAAATTTCTCAAAATAGAAAAAAAACAAAATTTAAATCTAATAACGCTGGAGGTATTCTAGGAGGTATTTCTTCAGGTCAAGAAATAATTGTTTCTTTTGCTGTTAAACCAACGTCATCAATTTTAAAAAGTAGAAAAACAATTAATAAGTTTGGAAAGAATACAAGTATTTCGGTAAAAGGTAGACATGATCCATGTGTGGGTATAAGAGCTGTACCTGTAGGTGAAGCAATGATATCTTGTGTTTTATTAGATCATTATCTTCTACACAAAGCTCAGTGTAGTTAATTTTGTTTTTTCAAAACTATATTGGAATTTAGTAAATCTAAAACTTTTTCCTCAATTGAAACTGAATCAAGATTTGCCACTTTATACATTTTGTCTGGAGTATCTTGATCAATAAAAATATCTGGTAATGTTAATGATCTAAATTTTAAATTAGAGTCCATTAAACCTTTTTTTGTCAAAAAATTCACCACATGAGATCCAAAACCACCAATTGAACCCTCTTCAATTGTCATGATTGCTTCATGAGTTGTAGCTAATTGCCAAATGAGATTTTCATCTAATGGTTTCGCAAATCTGGCATCAACAACTGTTATTTGCACACCTTTTTTTAATAAATTTTCTGCAGCCTTCAAAGTCTCGCTCAATCTTGCTCCAAAATTTAGGATTGCTAATTTTTTTCCCTCTTTAATAATTTTTGATTTCCCTATCTCAATTTTTTCGTTTATTGAGGGTAGAGCTGAACCTAATCCTGTTCCTCTTGGATACCTAAATGCACAAGGTCTATCGTTAATCTCAGTTGAGGTGTTTATTATTCTTACAAGCTCAGCTTCATCACTTGCTGCCATTACAATAAAATTTGGTAAAGTGGTTAAATATGTTGTATCAAAGCTTCCAGCATGTGTTGGTCCATCAGCCCCTACAAGTCCCGCTCTATCAATCGCGAATCTAACTGGTAAACTTTGAATAGCTACGTCATGAACTACTTGATCATAAGCTCTTTGAAGGAAAGTAGAATAAATAGCTGCATACGGTTTAAAGTTTTCGGTAGCTAAACCTGCGGCAAATGTAACTGCATGTTGCTCCGCAATTCCAACGTCAAAAGTCCTATCTGGAAATTCTTTACGAAATATATCAAGACCAGTGCCATCAGGCATTGCAGCTGTAATAGCTACAATTTTGCTGTCCTTTTTAGCATGTTGAATTAGGGTATTTGCGAAAACCTTTGTGTATGACGGTAATTTACTTGTGCTCTTAAGTTGTTGACCAGTTTCGACATTAAATTTTGATACTCCATGATAATTGTCTTTTGCCTCCTCAGCAAAAGTATAACCTTTTCCTTTTTGCGATTTAATGTGAATTAAAATTGGTCCTTCATGCTTAGAGTCTCTAGCATTTTTTAAAATTGGAATTAATGAATTTAAATCATGGCCATCTATTGGACCAATGTAATAAAATCCAAGTGAACTGAACAAAGTTCCACCCGTCACAGCAGATCTAAGTAAATCTTCTGCTTTACCAGCCTTTGCACTAAATCTTTTTGAAAAGGCTGACATTATTAATTTAATAGTCTCTCTTAAACTAAAATAAATTTTTCCTGAAAAAATTTTTGCTAGATAAGTACTCATTGCTCCTACTGGTCGAGCAATTGACATATCATTATCATTCAAAATTACGATCATCTTCGTTTTTGAAGCACCAGCATTGTTCATAGCCTCATAAGCCATTCCTGCACTGATAGCGCCGTCACCAATTACTGCAATTACATTATCTGATTTATTAGATAGTTTATTTGCCTCTGCTATACCTAGTGCTGATGAAATTGATGTTGAACTGTGCGCAGCACCAAATGGATCGTATTCACTTTCAGATCTTTTTGTAAAACCAGAAAGACCATTTCCTTGTCTTAGAGTTCTTATTCTATCCTTTCTGCCAGTTAAAATTTTATGTGGATAACACTGATGGCCCACATCCCAGATTAATTTATCATTTGGTGTATTAAAGACATAATGTAAAGCAACGGTCAATTCTACAACTCCGAGACTTGCCCCAAGATGTCCGCCAGTTACTGACACAGCATCAATCATTTCATCTCTTAATTCATCAGCAACTTTTTGTAATTTTGACTCAGGTATTTTTTTTAAATCTGATGGAAAATTAATCTCGTCTAACAGTTCATATTTCTTTTTCATTTTTTTCTTTTTAAAATATAATTTAATGTTTCAGATAAATTTCTTGATTTAGATCCATATCTTTTTAATTTATCATTAATTTTTAAAATCAAATTATCAGCATATTTAATAGTATTTTTGTATCCTAGTAAACCAATTAGAGTTGCTTTTCCTTTTTTTTTATCTTTACCAGTTTTTTTTCCTGCAACAAACAAACTTCCTTTATAATCAATCAAATCATCAGCAACTTGAAATAACAAACCTATGTCAGCACCAATATTTTCAAATTTCTTAATATCTTTTTTGCTTTTTTTCTTAATTATCAAGGGTGCTGCGCAACAAAAACTAAAAAGTTTTCCAGTTTTTTTAATTTCCATTTCTTCAATCTTATTTTGAGAAATTTTCTTACGTTCATAATTCAAATCTAAATACTGTCCTCCTGCTATTCCAAGATGACCCGAGCTTTCAGAAATTTTATTAATTAAATCAATCTTAATTTTTTCACTAATTTTTAAGTCTTTATGGCTTAAGATTTCAAAAGCCATTGTTAAAAGTGAATTTCCAGCTAAAACTGCTGTAGCCTCTCCAAATTTAATATGCGCTGATGGTTTACCTCTTCTTATAGAGTCATCATCCATACATGGTAAATCATCATGTATTAATGAATACGCATGAATACATTCAACCGCAGCACCAATAACGATCAGAGTTTTATAATCTAACTTAAATAGAAACCCAACATCAATTAAAATTTTCGATCTTATTTTTTTTCCTCCAGAAAAAAGACCGTATTTCATTGCAACTAATAAATTTGATTTTTTTTGTTTGGCAATAAATCTTCTTAAAAACAAATTTGTATCTTTTGCAATTTTATTTAATTTTCTCTGCATTATTTTTTTGATTAATCTTGAATATCTTTTCTTTTGTTTTCTCATTTATTTCTTTGATATTCTTTTGAAATTTTTTCTCAATTATATTATTGAGTTTAATTAAATCTTGATACTTGTCTAAAGAGTTCCCTAAATCCTTTTGATTTTCCAATTCTTCAATCATCTTATTTGCCTCAGTGGTTAATTCTTCAAGAGATAATGAATTATAATCATTTGGTAAATTTTTATCTTTCATATAATACTCTCAAATAATACATGAAAATTAATCTTGCAAATATTAAAAAAGCGAGGAATCTCTTAAATAAAAGAGAGTGTGTTGCTATACCAACCGAAACTGTTTATGGAATAGCTGGGAATGCATATTCTGATACAGCGTGTAAAAAAATATTTAGATTAAAAAAAAGACCAATGAATAACCCTTTGATTATTCATTATTATGATTTAAAAAAATTAAATGATGATTGCGATCTAAATGTTGATTTTTTAAAATTATATAAAAGATTTTGTCCTGGGCCAATAACATTCATCTTAAATCAAAAAAAAAAATCAAAAATTTCGAAAATTGCAACTAATAAAAAGAGTACTCTTGCTGTGAGGTTTCCAAAACATCCAGTAGCAAGAATTCTATTAAAAAATTTGAAATTTCCTATCGCAGCACCTAGTGCTAATATTTCTTCAAGAGTTAGTGCGGTAACTTCTTCAGATGTAAAGGACGATTTTGGAAAAAAAATTAAGTATATACTTGAAGGTGGAAGATCTTCGGTTGGGGTTGAGTCTACAATTATTGATCTAAGAAAAAAACCAAAAATTTTAAGATTAGGTGGTTTAGAAGTTGAAACTCTCCAAAAAATATTAAAGAAAAAAATTTTAATAAACACAAATCCTTCCAAGATTTCAGCTCCTGGACAATTAAGAATTCATTATTCACCTGGAATCCCAATCAGACTTAATGTTAAAAAAATAAAAAAAGACGAGGCTTTTTTACTAATTAAGAAAAATAAGATTAACAAAACAAACTATTATTTTTTATCAAAAAAGGGCGATTTAAAAGAAGCTGCAAAAAACCTCTACACTATTTTAAGAAAGATAAAAAAAGATAATTATAAATCTATAGCTGTAGACAAAATCCCAAATATAGGAATCGGCAAAACTATTAACGATAGATTATTAAGGGCTTCAAAATTTTAATGACCATTCCTCTTGAAATAATTGATTTATCAAAAACTTATGACTCAAAAGAAGCTGTTCGAAATATTTCTTTTAAAGTAAATGAAAATGAAATCATTGGAATTCTTGGACCTAACGGATGTGGTAAAACTACAACAATAGGTATGATTCTTGGTTTACTAAAGCCTACTAAAGGGAAAGTTCTTATAAATGGTATTGAAATTGAAAAACAAAGAGTTGAATTATTAAACGAATTAAATTTTATTTCACCATATATTGAGTTGCCAAAAAAATTAACTGTAAAGCAAAATCTTGAAGTTTATGGAAGACTTTATGATGTAAAAAAACTTGGAATTAAAATTGATTATCTTTGTGAAAAATTAAGACTTAATGAATTTATTAATAAAATAACAGGAGAACTTTCCTCTGGTCAAAAAAATAGAGTCAGTCTAGCTAAATCTATAATTAATGATCCATCAGTTCTTCTTCTTGATGAACCAACTGCATCTCTAGATCCTGAAACAGGAGATTTCGTTAGAAGTTTTTTAGAGGAATACCAAAAAGAAAAAAAAACTTCTATTCTGCTTGCTTCGCATAACATGGCAGAAGTTGAGAGATTATGTTCTTCAGTTCTAATGATGAATAAAGGATCTATTATTGATCAAGGAACTCCTGACGAATTAATTAAAAAACATGGAAGGAGAAACATGGAGGAAGTTTTTTTAAAACTTACAAGAGATTTAATATGAATCTAAATAAAATGTATGGACTTTTTTTGAGACATTTTTATCTCATCAAAAGTTCTTTACCAAGAGTTTTGGATTTAATTTATTGGCCAACGATACAAATTATTCTTTGGGGATTTATTTCTAAATTTTTTTCAATTTATAGTGATTATTACAATAATACACTTGGAATAATTCTTACATGCGCAATTCTTTACGACATTCTTTTTAGATCTAGCATAAGTTTTAATATACTTTTTTTAGAGGAAATCTGGAGTAGAAATTTTACGAATTTATTTATTGCTCCATTGAAGCTAAAAGAAATAATTATATCTTTAATATTTACTGCTTTGATAAGGACATTAATCGGTCTAGTACCCGCAATTATTTTAACTTCTCCATTGTTTGGAGTTTCAATTTTAAAATTAGGTTTTCCACTCTTTATATTATTTTTAAGTTTATACATATTTGGGATTACACTAGGTTTATTTGTGAGCTCAGGTTTAATGAGATACGGACCATCCTTTGAAAATATAGCTTGGTCATCATTATTTTTACTTGCTCCATTAGGCTGTATCTACTATCCAATAGAAATCCTTCCTGAATTTTTCCAAGTAATTGCAAAGGGACTGCCACTAGTTTACATTTTTGATGAAACAAGAAATATTTTAATAAATGGTCTTGTAGATTACGAAAATATAAAACAAGCTTATTTATTAAATTTAGTTTATTTAATTTTTGGAATAGGGCTGTTTTATCTATCTTTTTTAAGGGCAAGAATAAAAGGGACTTTAATAAATATGGGTGAATAATTGGTGCGCCTGCTAGGAGTCGAACCCAGAACCTCCTGATCCGAAGTCAGGCGCTCTATCCAGTTGAGCTACAAGCGCATATCATATTAATATATCATTTTATGGAAAAAAAAATAAATTTGACAGTTGATAAGACCGAAAATGAACTCCGTGTTGATATTTTCATTAAAAAGAGAGAGAATATTATTAGTCGAACAAGAATAAAAAATCTTATTCTAGATAATAAGTTAAGAATAAATAACAAGGTAATAACTGATCCATCGAAAAAAATTTTTTTTAATGATGAAATAAAATTAGTCATACCTGAACCGAAAAAAGCTTCCTTAAAACCTTACAAGTTTAATTTAGATATAGTATTTGAGGATAAAGATTTAATTGTTTTAAACAAACCCTCTGGAATAGTAATGCATCCTGGTGCAGGTAATTTTGATAATACAATCGTAAATGCACTTATGAATTATAGTAAAAATTCTTTCTCTAATATTGGGGGTGAACTAAGACCTGGAATAGTACATAGAATTGATAAAAATACATCTGGATTGATTGTAATTGCAAAAAATAATCAAACTCATGAACATCTCTCTAATCAATTTAATAAACACACAATCCAAAGAGTTTACCAATTACTTATCTGGGGCAAGGTTAGACCATCTAAAGGTAAAATAGAAACTTTTATTACAAGAAGCTCAAAAAATAGACAAATGATGGAGGTTAGTAACAGCAAAGGAAAAAAAGCAATTACAAATTACAAAACTTTAGAAATTTTTGAAAATAAAAATATACCAACTTTTAGTTTGTTAGAGTGTAAATTAGAAACAGGTCGAACTCACCAAATAAGAGTTCATATGAATTATTTGGGAAACAGTATAGTTGGTGATGATAAATATAAGAAAAGATTTAAAAAGTTTAAAGATATAAAACCATCATTAGAAAAAATTCTAATTAAATTAAATAGGCAATTTTTACATGCCAAAACCTTGGGCTTTATTCATCCAAAAAAAAATAAACAGATGATTTTTAACTCAATTTTACCGAATGAACTTGAAATAATACTAAAAACACTCAGAAATATGGGTAAATAAAACATTGAAAAATTTTTATTATTAATTAGATAAACTGTTTATGAGCACAACTATGAATAGCAATTTACCTATCTTAAGTAATGAAGGTGGTCTGTCTGCATATCTCGAGCAAATAAAAAAATTTCCAATGCTTGATGCAGAAGAGGAGTACATGCTCGCTAAAAATTGGAAAACAACAGGAAATATTAAGTCAGCAGAAAAACTTGTAACAAGTCATTTGAGATTGGTTGCAAAAATTGCGATGGGTTATAAAGGTTATGGACTACCAATTAACGAAATGATCTCTGAAGGTAATATTGGACTTATGCAAGCTGTCAAAAAATTTGAGCCAGAAAAAGGTTTTAGATTAGCAACTTATGCGATGTGGTGGATAAAAGCTTCTATTCAAGAATATATCCTAAAATCTTGGAGCTTAGTAAAAATTGGTACAACAACTGCGCAAAAAAAATTATTTTTTAATCTTAAAAAATTGAAAAATCAAATTGCACCACAATCTGAGGGTGATTTAAGAAATGAACATGTAAACGAAATTGCTGAAAAATTAGATGTGAGTAAAGAAGAGGTTGTCTCAATGAATCGTAGACTCTCTGGAAAAGAATTTTCTCTTAATGCTCAGGTTGGTGAGGATGGTGACGAATGGCAAGACTGGTTAGTAGATAAAGAATTAGATCATGATCTTAAATTTGCTCATCAAGAAGAAATGAAACAAAGAAAAGATTTATTAAAAGACTCAATTAAAGTTTTGAATGATAGAGAAAGGGAAATTCTATATTCAAGAAGATTAAACGACGATCCAACAACTTTAGAAGATTTAAGTAAAAAATATAAGATTAGCCGTGAAAGAGTAAGACAAATTGAGAATAAAGCATTTGAAAAATTACAAAAGCACATGCTTTTGCTAGCCAAATCAAAAAATCTTTTGCCTGTTAATTAAATCTCAAAAGGATTTTCAACTAAAATTGTATCTTCCCTCTCGGGACTAGTCGATATACTTGATATTTTCGCTCCAATGAAGTCCTCGATTGCAAATACATATTTTTTAGCATTGTCAGGGAGGTCATCAATATTTTTGATACCATTAGTTGGGGTTTTCCATCCGTCAAATGTTTTGTAAATAGGTTTGATTTTAAGTTGATCTTCAACTGCTGCAGGAAGATAGTCTATTTTTTTTCCATTTAAATCATATTCCACACACATCTTTATTTCATCTAGTTCATCTAGAACATCAAGTTTTGTTAAAGCAATACCATCAATTCCAGAAACTTTTATTGTTTGCCTTACTAAAACACCATCAAACCATCCACATCTTCTTTTTCGGCTTGTTACAGTTCCAAATTCTTTGCCTCTTGTTCCTAATAACTCACCTATTCCATCAACTAATTCTGTGGGAAAAGGTCCTTCGCCCACTCTGGTTGTGTAAGCTTTGGTTATCCCTAATACATAATTAATTGAATTTGGTCCACATCCAGTTCCCGTTGCAGCACTTGAAGCCACGGTATTAGACGAAGTGACAAAAGGATATGTTCCGTGATCAACATCTAACAGAATTCCTTGGGCACCCTCAAATAATATCTTTTTCTTTTGTTTTTTAAATTGATCAATCTTAAGCCATACCGGTGCTGAAAATTTTAAAATATCAGGTGCAATTTTTAAAAGATCTTCTTTAAGTTGATTTTTCTCATATACTTTTTTTCCCAAACCTTTTCTGATCGCGTTATGATGTAATAAAACTGTTTCTAATCTTTGATTTAAATTTTTTTCAGATCTAAGATCCATTACTCTTATTGAACGTCTTCCGACTTTATCCTCATAAGCAGGTCCAATACCTCTCCTGGTAGTTCCTATTTTGCTTTTACCAGCTGCATCTTCTCTTATTTCATCCATTTCTCGGTGAAATGGTAAAATTAAGTTTGCAGCCTCAGAAATCATAAAATTTTCTGAATTTACATCGATACCTTTTTCTCCAATTTCTTTAATCTCATCTAATAATGCCCAAGGGTCTACAACGACACCATTTCCAATAATTGAAATTTTATTTTTTCTAACTATTCCAGAGGGAAGTAATCGAAGTTTGTAAGTTACTCCATCTATAACTAAGGTATGTCCAGCATTATGACCGCCTTGAAATCTAATTACAACATCAGCTTGCTCTGATAGCCAATCTACAATTTTCCCTTTTCCTTCATCTCCCCACTGCGAACCAACTACTGCAACATTTTTCATTATTTATAAATTTTTTTTAACTCAATAGAATTTAAATGATTTATTGGACCATGTCCTATACCAATTTTAGGGTTTGTTAATATTGCAGAATTTACATATTTAACTCCCAACTCACAAGATTTCTTTAGAGTTTTTCCACATGAAAAAAAAGAAGTTATTGCAGTTGATAGTGTACAGCCTGTGCCATGAGTATTTTTAGTATTAAATCTTCTATTTGAAAATACTTTAATCTCTTTTTTATTAACAAATATATCATGTACTTTTTTTGATTTTAAATGGCCCCCTTTTATTAATACATTTGGAACACCCAGTTTAATAAATTCATTTGCAGCAAGAATCATATCATTTTGGTTTTTTATTTTGATACCAGTCAAAATTTCAGCTTCAGGAATATTAGGTGTAATTAAAGAAACTTTATTTAATAATTTTTTTTTCATCAATTTTACAGCTGAGTTTGTAATAAGCTTAGAGCCACCTTTGGCAATCATCACTGGGTCTAAGATAATCTTTTTAACTTTCATTTCATTCAATGATCTTGATACATTGTCTATTACCCTTGTGGAATGAAGCATTCCAATTTTTATAGCATTGGGTCTTATATCTTTAATTGTATGAATTATTTGATTATAAATTTCGTTTGGTGGAACAGGTATTACTGATTTCACACCTTTTGTATTTTGGACTGTGACTGCAGTTACTGCTGTCATAGAATACACACCTAGACTAGTAGCAGTTTTAATGTCTGCTTGAATACCTGCACCACCAGATGAGTCAGATCCTGCTATTATTAAAATTTTTGATTTTATTTTCAAATTATCTAATTTTTTTCAAAATTATATTAACACATTTTACAAGAAGTCTTTTATTTTCACTTTCTCCCATAATTCTTATTTTTGACTCTGTTCCCGATTTTCTTACAAGAATTCTGCCGCTACCTTTTATTAATTTTGAAGCTAGTCTAATAGATTTTTTAATTTCAGGTTTGTTGATTATATTTTTATTTTTTACTTCAATATTTTTAAGTAATTGTGGAGTTTTTTTAAATTTTTCAAAAAATTCACTGGCCCTTTTTCCCTTTCTAAGAGAAAATAAAGATTCCAAAGCAACAAGTAAGCCATCTCCTGTAGTTGCAAATTTACCTAGAATAATATGTCCTGATTGCTCTCCACCTAAATTAAACTTATTTTTTTGCATTACCTCTTTTACATATCTGTCACCAACATTAGCACGTATAAATTTAATACCTTTTTTTTTGAAATATTTTTCAAGGCCATAATTGGACATTAATGTTCCAACAACCCCGCCTTTTAACATTTTTTTATTTTGCCATCTTGTTGCTAGTGCAGCAATAATTTGGTCACCATCTATGATATTACCTTTTTCGTCACACATAATTATCCTATCTGCATCACCATCTAGTGAAATCCCTATATGGGCCTTATACTTTTTAACTGCAGATTTTATTTTTTCAGGAAATGTAGAACCACAGTTTTTGTTAATATTTAATCCATTAGGATTAACTCCTATTGCAATCACTTTAGCTCCCAAAGATTTTAATAATGCTGGTCCAGCTTTGTACCCTGCTCCATTTGCACAATCAATTACAATTCTAAGACCTCTTAAATTGAATTCTTTGCTGAAATTTTTTTTTAATATTTTGATATAATCATTTGTACCTGTCTCTAATCTTTTTACTCTACCTAATTTTTCTGGCTTAGACAGATTTTTGATGATTTTTTTATCAATTAAATTTTCGATTTTTTTTTCTATTTTGTCTGATAATTTCATGCCATCAGGTCCAAATAGTTTTAATCCATTATCATTGTGAGGATTATGAGAAGCTGTAATCATAATTCCCATATTTGCCTTCATAGCTTTTGTGAGCATCGCTAAACCATTAGTGGGTAAAGGTCCTAAGGTATATACATGCATACCTGCTGATGCCAATCCTGATACGAGTGCTGGTTCTAAAGTGTATCCAGATAATCTAGTATCTTTTGCAATTATTGCCGTTTGTTTTCTTTTTTTTTGAGATTTAAAATATGTTCCACTAGCTAAGCCAAATTTAAAAAACATATCTCCATTAATATTTTCACTATTAATAGCTCCCCTAATACCATCAGTACCAAAATATTTTTTTGTCATTAATTATTTATTATATTCTTAAAGATCTTAATGCCTTGTATTGTTTCATTAACATCATGAATTCTTAAAATTTGAACGCCTTGCATCATAAGATATATTGATGATGCTATCGTTCCACCATTTCTAAATTTACTGTCATTTTTTCCAGATAACTCCTTAATAAATCTTTTTCTTGAATTACCTACAAGTATCGGAAAACCAAAAGAATGGAAAATGGAAATATTGCGTATCAAACTCATATTATGTTTCAAATTTTTTCCAAAACCTATACCTGGGTCTAGAATAATTTTATCATGTTTAATACCTTTCGATCTTAATAGTTTTATTTTTTTTTCAAAAAAATCGTATATATCCAATAATTCATTTTTATATTTGGGATTTTTTTGCATATTTTCTGGAACTCCTTGTGAGTGCTGAATTACAAATGGAATTTTGTATTTTTTTAGTACATTCAACGTTTCAGAGTCAAAGTCTAATCCTGAAACATCATTAATTAATTTTACCCCTAAATTTATTCCTTTACTCATAATTTTTGACTTTCTAGTATCTAAAGATATTGGTATTTTTTTCTTAAGTAATAATTTCAAAATCTTATTAATTCTTTGCCACTCTAAATTTTCTCTAATCATTTTTGATCCTGGACGAGTCGACTCACCACCAACATCAATTAAATTTGCACCACTGTTTAGTAAATGTACCGCGTGATTAATTCCTTTTTTTTTTGAATTAAATTTTCCACCATCTGAAAAACTATCAGGTGTTAAGTTTAATACTCCTAAAATATTTGGTATTTTTTTGAAATCTAAATTTGAGAAATTTTTTTTTTTCGATTTAATTTTTTTTAAATCAAAATTAATTTTTTTCCTTATTAATTTAGGTAGATATTTTATCTGATTAATAAAAATTTTTTTTTTTGAATTTCTTGTTATTATTTCTATTTGATCAAATGAGATTTCCTTAATCCCATGAAGTGATATTGCTTTCTTTAGGTTAACTAGTTTTTTTGAATGATTACCATAATAGAAATTACACACTCTTGTGTAATATCTAAGCATTAAAATTAATGAACAATCTTAGGTTTTAGTCCCATAGCACCTAAAGCAGAACTCTTGTCATCATCAACTTTTAAGTTTTGTTTATCAGCAGGATATATGTTTTTTGTAATAATATTTTCTATTTCTTCGCCTGTTAAAGTCTCATAAGTCATAAGAGCTTTTGCAATTTTATGTAAATCATCAATTTTTTCAGTTAGGATTTGTCTAGCTTTATTATACCCTTCATCAACTAATTTTCTGATTTCTTTGTCTATTTTTTGAGCAACTTCTTCAGATACTGATTGTGTTTGAGTTACAGATCTTCCTAAAAAAACTTCCTCTTGATTTTCGCCATACTCAACTGGGCCCATTTCTTCGCTCATTCCATATTTTGTTACCATAGCTCTTGCAAGTTGAGTTGCTTGATTTATATCTGAGCCACTTCCCCCACCTGCTCCTGTTGAAATATTATCTTTTCCAAAAATTACTTCCTCTGCAACTCTGCCGCCAAAACAGACTGCTAATCTTGCTTTTAAATATTTAATTGAATGACCATGTTTGTCTCTTTCAGGTAAATTCATAACCATACCTAAAGCCCTACCTCTTGGTATAATTGTTGCTTTATGAATTGGATCGTAACTAGGCATATTAAAAGAAACTAAAGCATGTCCACCTTCATGGTACGCCGTTAATTTCTTTTCATCTTCAGTCATAACCATTGAGCGTCTCTCAGCTCCCATCATCACTTTATCCTTCGCTTCTTCAAATTCATTTAAAGTAACAATTCTTTTATTTTTTCTAGCAGCTAATAATGCAGACTCATTTACTAAATTAGCTAAATCAGCGCCTGAGAATCCCGGAGTTCCTCTTGCTATAGTTCTCAAATTTACATCGGGAGCCATTTTAATTTTTTTAACATGAACTTTTAAAATTTTTTCTCTTCCAATTATATCTGGATTAGAAACTACAACTTGTCTATCAAATCTTCCTGGTCTTAATAATGCGGGGTCAAGAACATCGGGTCTGTTTGTTGCTGCGATTATAATAACCCCTTCATTTGTATCAAAACCGTCCATCTCAACAAGAAGCTGATTAAGAGTTTGTTCCCTTTCGTCATTTCCACCTCCTAAACCTGCGCCTCGACTTCTTCCTACAGCATCAATTTCATCAATAAATATTATACAGGGCGAATTTTTTTTTCCCTGCTCAAACATGTCTCTCACTCTTGATGCTCCCACACCAACAAACATCTCTACAAAATCTGATCCAGAGATAGTGAAGAAAGGAACACCTGCTTCACCAGCAATTGCCCTAGCTAATAAAGTTTTTCCTGTTCCTGGAGGACCCACAAGAAGTGCACCTCTAGGTATTTTTCCACCTAGCCTACTAAATTTTTTTGGATCTTTTAAGAACTCAACAATCTCTTCGACTTCCTCTTTAGCTTCTTCTACACCTGCAACATCGTTAAAGGTTACTTTACCTTTCATTTCATTCATCATTTTTGCTTTAGATCTTCCAAAGCCCATTGCTCCACCTTTTCCACCTTGCATTTGTCTCATAAAGAAAATCCAAACTGCTATTAATAACAACATCGGAAACCATGAAAGTAGAACTCCAAATAAAGAAGGCATCTTTTCTTCTATAGGTGCTGCAGAAATACTTACACCCTTTTCTGAAAGTTTTTCTATTAAATTAGGATCATTTGGTGAATATGTTTTAAAACTTTTTCCGTTTGCATATACACCATTTATATTATTTCCTTGAATTTCTACTTTTAATACCTCACCTTGTTCCACAGACTCCAAAAATTCTGAAAAAATTACTTCATTGGAACTTCTGATGTTTGATTGAGGGTTCTTGAACATATTATATAGACCAATCGTTAAAAAAACGATTATTGCCCACATTGCTAAGTTTTTGAAATTCATGACTATAAGATAAGAATTATTATTAATTAAACAAGTCTATTTTTACAGTTCTTTTGTCAAAATCACAGTGTGATTTACCATCTTAATGACGCATCCACCCAATGTTTCTTTTCTAAGTTTCCTTTCTTTAATT
This sequence comes from uncultured Pelagibacteraceae bacterium, assembly GCA_902520335.1. Taxonomy (GTDB): domain Bacteria; phylum Pseudomonadota; class Alphaproteobacteria; order Pelagibacterales; family Pelagibacteraceae; genus Pelagibacter. The sequence continues at coordinate 318,227 of CABYNS010000001.1, read as the reverse complement.
TTATTCAAAATATTCTCAATTTTCTTGCCCCTCACAAAATTTGCCTTTTTTCCCACCAAATGAATTAAATCTGATAAAGACCTAAAAATGACCTCATGTGAATTATCAAAAAAATTTTCTTTTAAAATTAGTTCAACTTTTCTATTGTTAAATGTTGAATTCTCCCTCTTATTCTTTTCAACATAAAATTTTATTGAATGATCCGACCCTCTTAAATTTTCTATAGTTAATTGAAATTTTTTCTTATCAAGGCCAAAATCATTAAATCCCTTAATTAAATTTCTTATTTTAATTCTATTAAATTTAACATCATGATTAGAGGGATCATCTACGCGAAAATTGAATATAAATTTAGATATAAATAGTAAATCTTTTTTTTCAAATTTTATCAAAGGTCTAATTAAATTTATATCTTTGATTTGTGTATTCATACCAAGCGATACAAGTCCTTTTAGGCCACTTCCCCTAGCCATTCTAAGAAAAAAATTTTCAATTAAATCATCTAAATGATGACCTAAAACTAAGTTGCTAATTTTAAGTTTTTTACATTTGGAAAATAATAGCTCATATCTTTTATTTCTTGCTAAAGATTGAATATTATTAACTGGTTTTTTACCTTTCCAAGTGAGAACATGTGCGTTAATTTTTAAAGATTTAAGAACTCTTTTTACTTTATCAGCCTCATTAGTAGATTCTTTTCTGAGCTTATGATCTACAATAAAATACCTTGGATTTAAGTTTTTTTTTAAAGCATATACTTTTGTCAAAAAAGCCAAAGCCAAACTATCTGGTCCCCCTGAAACTCCAACAATAAAATTAGTATTTATTTTGAATGACTTTTCAAATTTTTTAAAAATTTTATTTACTCTTTGATTTAAAAGTCTTGATTTATAAATGTTAGGAATTTTGTTTCTTACACTCAAATTTTTGAGACTCATACTTTGCTTTTTGAATAACAGACTGTTTTGCGTTTGGATATTGTTGTTCAACACCACTTATCATTTTACAGCCTTGATCTTTTTCTCCAATCTGTATCATTGATACACCTAGCTTTAACAAATTAATAGGTGCTTTTTCTCCTTTTGGATATTTTTGATAACCCTCTAAATAAGCTGAAGCAGCATCAGTGTATAATTGTCTTATTCTAAAAGTTTCAGCGTACCAATATTGTGCGTTACCAGCCAATTTATGATCAGGGTTTGAAATTACAAATTCTCTAAATGCTCTTTCAGCAGTAGGGTAATCTCCAACTTTTAAAAAACTCGTTGCAAACTCATATTGCTTAGAAGCTGAAACATCTGGTAAAATTTTTTCTTCTGCTTGAAATGTCTCAGTAACAATTGTTGCGGTTGTTTCGACTGATTGTATTTTTTGAGTTGTATCGCTTGTAGAATTATCTTTATAAGATATTGACCCTAAGTCTTGTGGTTGAGATGAACCTGGTAAAATTTCTGTATCAGATTCTGAAGTTTTTTTTGAAGTCAAATTTATACTTTCACCATTTGATAAAGCAGTCTCTAAATCTTGAAATCTTAATTGATTATCAGATTGAACTTTTGAAAGTCTATTTGATAACTTGTCTAGTTTAAAATTTATTTCTTCAAATTTATTAGTAAGTTCCTGAAATTGATTTTCAATTTCAGATAGCTTCAACAAGTGTCTTGTAAGAACATCCTCAGAGTTACTATCAAAGTTTGATGATGCTGAATCTGTATTATTGAATTCACTTGAATTTGAGTAAACAGCTTTTTCTAAAGTTTTTAAATCCTTTTTAATTAGTTCTAGTGTATCGTAAATGTTATGATTATCAGCGAGAGAGGAAAAACAAACTAAAAAATTTAAAAACAAAAAAATTTTATATTTAAATAATACTTTAAAGTATTTCATCGGATTAGGTTATGTCTAAAATAATGGCAAAAAAAAGACCTCTTAAATCATTATAATTTAAGAGGTCTTAAATATTAATTTAATATTTTAATTGGCTTTAACTGTTACAGATCTTCTATTTTTTGACCAAGCTAATGGGTTTGACCCAGAGTCGACAGGTCTTTCTTTACCATAACTTAAAACTGAAATTCTGTCTGAAGATATTCCGTAAGTCATTAAATAATCTTTAGCTGCATTAGCTCTTCTCTCACCTAATGCTAAGTTATATTCTCTTGTTCCTCTTTCATCAGCATGTCCTTCTAAAACAATTGTAATTTTAGAATTTTTTCTTAACCATGCAGCTTGTTTTCTAAGAGTTTCTCTAGAAGCTGTAGTTAAAACTGACTCGTTAGTTGCAAAAAATACTCTATCAGGAACACCTGAAGCTAAATATTCAACTGTATCTGTTCCTGTATAAACATCACCTTGCATCTGCCCTGTAGACTTTTTAGATGTAGCACATGCAGAAAGTGCTAAACAAGCAACTACTATTAAAAATCCATTTTTTAGAATTTTGTTTAATTTCATTATTACTCCTTGATCAATATTTCTTTAGACTTAGTTTTTCACAACTAATTAGATCTTTCAAGGCTAAAAATCAAGCTAATTAATTATTAATTACTTAATAAAGATGACCATGATGGGTCTGATCCATCAGTTGGAGTAGGAACTTGTCTCTCATTATAGCCTGTTAAATCTATAGACCATAATTTTGCAGAAAAACCCTTTCCTTTAGAATCCGTTTTAGTCTCCCTATAAAAAATCAATACTCTACCATTGGGAGACCACGATGGAGCCTCTTGATAAAAATTTTCAGTTAATAATCTTTCCCCACTTCCATCAGTTCTCATTACACCAATATAAAATTTTCCTTTATGTAATTTTGTAAATGCTATTAGATCTCCTCTAGGAGACCAAACTGGAGTACCGTAAATTCCTTTGCCAAAAGATATTCTTTTAACATTACTCCCATCACTCTTCATCACATATATTTGTTGATAACCACTTCTGTCAGAGTTAAAAGAAATAAATTTTCCATCTGGGGAATAAGAAGGTGATGTGTCTATTGATGGATGGTTTGTGATTTTCTCCACTATTCTATTTTCTAAATCCATTGTGTAAATTTCAGAATTACCATCTTTTGCAAAACTCATAATTATTTTTTTTCCATCTGGAGAAAATCTTGGTGCAAATGTCATGCCAGGAAAATCTCCCACAACTTCTTGAGTACCTGTTTCGATATCTAACAAATAAACTCTCGGTAAATTTCTAAAATATGAGAGATAAGTTACCATTTGACTTGTTGGATTAAATCTTGGAGTTAAAACAAGTTCGTTTCCTAATGTCAGAAATTTATTGTTAGCACCATCTTGATCCATTATAGCTAATTTTTTTACTCTTTGAGTTTTAGGTCCCTCCTCTGCAACATAAATTATTCTAGTATCAAAATAACCTCTTTCACCAGTCAATCTTTCATAGACTTTATCTGTAATAATATGACCAACACGTCTCCAGTTACTTGAAACAGTTGTAAAAGCAAGTGCCATCATTTCTTTTCCTGCAAGCACATCCCACAATCTAAACTCTACTCTTAGTTTTTCTTCCACATAACTAACTTTTCCAGTGATTAAAGCCTGAGCTTTAATTAAGTTCCAATCTTCAAATCTAGGCTTTAAATTTGCAATATCTGGTTCTTGTAAAAACGCATCTTTATTCAATGGATTAAATAAACCTGAAATCTTTAAATTATTTTCTACAATTGCAGATATTTCTGAACCGATATTTTTCTTTTTTAGAATTTTCTCAAAATTTTTTCTTGATTCTTCATCAATAGATAATGGAGAGACTGCAACAGGCAATGGGTTTAGATTACCCCTAGTTATATCTACCTCTATTAAACCGAAGGATTTAACTGGTATTAAGATTATTATTAAAGTTATTAAAAAATTTTTCATTTTTTTAAAAGCTATATTAACCTTCTAACATTTCTCTTGCATCAAAATTTAACTGTAATTCCTTCCATCTTTCATAACCAGTGCTAGGAACTCTTAAAGGCTGACATAATTTAATAGCTCTTAAAGCACTTTCTGCTAATACTTTGTAGAAGCCTTGTCCTGGTTTATTCATTCTTGCATGATCTAAAATTTCTGACTTAATTACTGATCCATCAGGCTCCAATTCAAGTTTTATTCTAACAAGTAAATTTTCATTATATGGTAATCCTAGTGGGATACTCCAACAACCAAAAATTTGTGCTTTAAGTGCATCCTCCTCACTTAAGGATAACCCTGTATTCTCAAAATTTTTATTTTGATCTTGGCTTAAATCAGGATTTTTCTTTAAAGTTTCCGCTTTGCTCTCTTTAGATTTATCAATTAAAGCTGCAATATTATTTGGATCAAATAATTCCTCTTTTTCAAATTCAGATACTTGTTTTACCTCATTGTCAATTTTTTCAGGGTTTTGTTTATCCTCTTTTATTTTTTCAACTTTCTTTACATTATCCTCTGGCATCGGAACAGCATCAGGCTTAATTTTCTTAACTTTTTTAGGTGGAGCTTGCTCTGATACTAATTTTTTTTCTTTTTCTTTAACTTTTTCAATTATTTTTTTTGCCTTGGGTGCAAATGGGATATTTGTTTTTTCAGTTATTTGAATTAATTCTACCGAAACAATCGGCGGAAGATCAATTGGTTTTTTTGCTAAAAAAGGAAGGCTCATTGCTGTTAAAAGAATAACAAATAGGTGTAAAACAGAGGAAATTACAATACTCCTATTCACAAAAAAAATTACCTCTCTTTGTACGGTTCTGAAATTAAAGCTACTTTCGTAAATCCTGAACCTGAAAGTAAACCCATAATTTCAAGAACTCTACCGTAATTTATAGTTTTATCCCCTCTTACATAAATTCTTGTATCAGTCCGATTTTTTGAGACTGCTAAAACTTTTGCAATGATTTTTTCATACTCAACTTTTGATTCTTGTATAAAAATTTCACCTTTTGAGTTTATAGTTAATGTTAGAGGTTCTTGCTCCTCTGGGAGTGAATCAGCTGAACTTTCCGGTAAGTCTACCTGAACTCCTACAGTTAACAAAGGTGCTGTCACCATAAAGATAATCAATAAGACTAACATCACATCTACAAATGGTGTCACATTTATCTCACTCATTGGTTCCTTAGATGAACGATTAAACTTGAATGCCATTCTAAATAATTGTTAAAAATCTTTTAGAAAAATTTTCTAACTTTTGTGAATATTTTAAAGAATCATTGTTAAATTTATTATAAGCAATTACCGCAGGAATAGCTGCCAATAAACCTAATGCTGTAGCGAAAAGAGCTTCTGCAATTCCTGGAGCTACGATTGCTAAACTAGTATTTCTTGAAATTGCAATAGACTGAAATGAATTCATTATACCCCAAACAGTTCCAAATAATCCTATGAAAGGTGCCGTTGATCCAACAGTTGCTAAAAAAGTAAATCCTTTTGTAATTTTAGACATTTGTTTCTCTATCCCGGTCTCTAACATTGAAGTCATTCTAATATTTATATCTGTTTTTGATCTTCTTTTAAGAAGATTTTGCATAGCATCTTTAAAAATAAGAGCCATTGGATCATTTATATTTCCAGGAAGATTGTTGTAAAAAGACTCCGCAGATTTCGAATTCCAAAACTTAGTTTCAAATTCTTCTGAACTTTGATTTATTTTTTTAAATAATTTAAATTTTTCAATGATTACCGCCCATGAATAAACTGAACATGCAATAAGAATAATTATAACTGATTTAACTATTATATCTGCCCTTATAAATAAGTTCATAAGTGAAAAGTCAGCACTTGATGCAAGTCCGACTGCTTGTGATGAAATATCAGCTTCCATAAGGTCTTCTCACACTTAAATGTGTCATGAATTTGACTTTAAAAATCTAGGATTAATCATCTTTTTGGTGAGTTTCATGGTAAAAACTTGCAATTAAAATAGCATCAGCTTTGTTAGAGTCTTTTTTCTTTGAAAGTTGTGTTGAAAAATAAGGAAATATTTCGATTGCTCTTGTTCTGCTAGCATCTTTTTGAGAATTAATTAAATTAAAATACTTTTTCCATTTAACTGGTCTAACAAAAAATATTGGTAATTGCATTGCGGAACATATTCCTTTTAAAATCCCAAAAGATTGACCAAAATTAAACATACTTGTTACGCCTTGCCCCGGCATAGCAGAAACTTGTTCTATCACCACTCTTACTTCATCATCTTTTTTTTTATTAATTCTTTTTAAAAATTCATTATAAATTTGAGCACCATTAACTTGTTTTTTATTTTTTTTACCCTCTGTCATTACTGGCATTTCAATTACTTCTATAATTTTTCCATCTTCAAAAAAACAAATTGAGCCCGAAATACCTGGATCTATACCAATTATTAGCATATCTTGTATCTAGTTTGAAAATTTAAAATTTGAATAAATATTTTGTACATCGTCATCATTTTCTAATGTCTCAAAAAAACTAATCAATTCCTTTTTTTTCTCTTCTGAAATTTCTACAGCATTTAAAGGCACCCACTCTATACCTGTCGAAATAAAGTTACTTATTTTTTTTTCTAACTCTTTTTTAACATTATAAATATCATTTATTGAACATTGTATCTCATGAAATTCTTTATACGACTTACACTCATTTGCACCAGCATCAATTGCAAGTTCTAATATATCCTCTTCTGAAATTTCATTTTTATCGACTTTAATTATACCTAATTGACTAAAATTATGTGATGCTGAACCCTGGGTACCGAGACTTCCGCCTGATTTTTGAAAAATTGTTCTTATATTAGAGGCAGTTCTATTTTTGTTATCAGTTAAAGTTTCAACTATAACAGCAATTTTTTCAGGTCCAAAGCCTTCATATCTCAAATTTTCAAAATTTGACTGATTACTTATTGTGGACTTATCGATAGCTCTAGTTATATTATCTTTTGGCATATTTGCTGATCTTGCAGCTTGAATAGCGGAACGTAATCTTGGGTTCATAGCTGGATCTTTGTCTCCTAACTTAGCCGCAACTGTAATCTCTTTAGATAGTTTGGAAAAAATTTTTGATCTTTCTTTATCAGCTTTACCTTTTTTGTGTTTTATACCTGCCCAATGAGAATGTCCTGCCATAAAAAAATCAAGTATTTTTTAAAAGACCTCCAAATATGTAACTTTCTACACTATCTGCTAAGCCTGTTTCTAAATTACAATTTACTATAACTCCACTCAAAGAAGCTTCTCCAACAGCTGGAAAATGTTTAATAGAGTCTTTTTTCATAAATCTATTAAGAGAATTATCTTTATTCATACCTATGACTGAGTCATAATCTCCACACATACCTGCGTCTGTCTGATAAGCAGTGCCATTTTTTAAAACTCTTGCATCATTAGTAGGTATATGAGTGTGAGTTCCAATAACGAGTGTTGCTTTTCCATCAAAATAATGACCAATAGCATTTTTTTCACTTGTTATTTCTCCATGAAAATCAACAATTAGAAAGTCATAATCTTTTTTCAAATCATATTTTTCTAAAAATTCTTTTGATATTTTAAAAACATCATCACACTTCCTCATAAAAACATTTCCCATCAAATTTAAAACTCCTACCTTGTAATTTTTTTTTGTTTTATAAATCTCAAATCCCTTACCAGGAGAAGGTTCAAATAAATTTTTTGGTCTTAATAATCTGTTTTCCTTACCAATAAAATTCATTATGTCTTTTTGATCCCAAACATGGTTTCCAGTTGTAATAACATTAACTCCATTATCAAAAAAATCTTTACAAATTTCTTTGGTCAAACCAACACCAGTATCATCAGCGTTCTCAGCATTTATGATTACGAAATCGATATTATTTTTTTTAATCTGACTTGATAAATCATTAGTTATCTTTCTACATCCAGATGATCCAACAACATCGCCTAAAAATAAAATTTTCATAAAAAATTATTTATTTGTTATAATAAAATCTAACTTAATATCATAATTATTAGTTGGTATTTTTTTTAATTTTTGAAAAGAGTAAGCAAATCCAATCGTTAAAACCTTTTTTCGTTTTCTAATTTTCTTGATATACCGATCGTAGAACCCTCCACCGTAACCAATCCTATTGAATTTTTTGTCAAAAGCTAAAAGGGGTACTAATAAAACATCTGGGTATTTTACCACTTTAGAAATTGGTTCTGGTATACCAAATTTATTAATTGATAAAGGATCATTTTTTGACCATTGAAAGAAGTCCATCTGTGAGTTTTTCATTATTTTTGGTAATGTTATAATGAATTTTTTTTTCTCAAACTTTTCTAAGATTTGTAAAATATCTATTTCATAGTTATAAGGGTAATAACCACCAAGTATTCTGCCTGAAACTTTCTTTTTTTTTAAAATATCCAAAATAAAATCAAAATTAAAAATAAATTTTTTGATCTTTTTTTGTCTTCTTATCTTTAGTATTTTTTTTCTAATTTGGGATTTATTCACAAAATTCTATTAAGATGTTTTATCTATATTTGCTTTATCAACAAAATTTGAAATCTCATCAGCAGCAGCATCAATTAAATTTTCATAATGTTTTTGATTTAGTTCAATTTCATCTTTTAATTCTTCATGATTTTTATTTAAATTTTTAATTTCTTCTTCTTTTCTGTCTTTGTATTCATAAACTAGTGATTTTAACTCTCTAAATTTATTCGAAAGCTCTTTTAATTCAATTTTTTTCTGTTCAACTTTTTTTTTGGTTTCGTAGTATTCATCCATTACTTTTACTGCGGTGATCAATAAAAGTTTATTTTCACCAATATTTCCTAAATCATTTTTTAAGTCATTAAATTTTTGATTGATTTGAATTAATAACTCCTCAAGATGTTCTTCTTGCCCATCATCACATGATAACAAAAATTCTTTGCCATTAAATTTTATAGTTACGTTTGCCATTTATCGATTTCGTCCATTAGAGTATTAGTTTCTTGGTTCAATTCATCTATTTTTTCAGAAAATTCTAATCTTTTTTTTTCCTCAATTTTTTCTTTGTTTTCCAACTCCTCCAATTTCCCTGTTAAATTTTCATGTTCATCCAACAAAGTTTTATATTTTTTCTCCATTTCAGATTTTTCAATTTCTAATTGATTTTTTTGTTCACCAAGAATTTCAATATTTTTTTTTATATCTGGATTTTCTAAATTCAAACTTTTTAGTTTAGTTAAAGCTAAATTTAGCTTTTTTTCTTTTTCAAGAATAGAATTCATATATATATGTTTATATTATTAAATAGAATCTTCTAAGTCTAGACAGGATAATTTTGGATAAACTTTATAAAGAATTAGCTAATTGTATAAGATTTCTCTCAATTGATGCTGTTCAAAAAGCAAACTCAGGACATCCTGGAATGCCCATGGGAATGGCTGATGTTGCTACAGTACTTTTTAAAGATTTTTTAAAATTTAATCCAAAAGATCCTAGCTGGGTTAATAGAGATAGATTTGTTCTTTCTGCTGGACATGGATCAATGTTACTTTACTCTCTTCTTTATTTGACTGGTTACAAAAGTGTTTCTTTAAATGATATTAAAAGCTTTAGACAATTAGAGTCCATATGTGCGGGACATCCTGAATATCATCCGAATACTGGCATCGAAACTACGACAGGTCCATTAGGACAGGGAATCTCAAATGCAGTTGGATTTGCGATATCAGAGGAAATTTTAAAAAAAAAATTAGGAAAAAAAAAAATTAATCATAAAACTTATGTTCTAGCTGGCGATGGATGCTTAATGGAAGGTATTAGTCACGAGGCATTGAGCTTAGCTGGACATTTGAAGTTGAAAAATCTTATTTTATTATTTGATAATAATTCTATCTCAATCGATGGTCCCACAAGCTTAGCTGTCTCGGACGATCATGAAAAAAGATTTGTAAGCTATGGTTGGGACTACTTAAAAATTAATGGTCATAATTTTAAAGAAATATCTAAAGCTTTAAAAAAAGCACAAAAATCAAAAAAACCTATCGCGATTTCATGTAAAACTACAATTGGTTATGGTTCTCCAAACAAAGGGGGTAAAGCTTCATCACATGGTAGTCCATTAGGCGATGAGGAAATAAAACTTGTAAGAAAGAAATTAAAATGGAAATATGAACCTTTCAAAATCCCTGCTGAATTATTAAATGAGTGGAGAAAAATTGGTAAAACAGCGTCACAAAGGGCTAAGAAAAATAAAGTAAATATTTCAAATACTAACTCATTAAAAAAATTAATTGAAAAAGCAAAAGTTGAACATTTAAAAAATACAAAACCGATTGCTACAAGAAAATCGTCTGAGATATTTTTAAACATTATAACAAAATTTCCTTATTTGATTGGAGGCTCAGCTGATTTAGCTGGATCAAATAACACTAAAACTAAAGATCATAAAATAATTGAACCAGGTAATTTTTCTGGAAATTATATTCATTACGGAGTTAGAGAGCACGCGATGTGTGGAATAATGAATGGAATAGCTCTTCACAGTAGCCTAATCCCTTATGGTGGAACATTTTTAATATTTAGTGACTACTGTAAACCATCTATTAGATTAGCTGCAATGATGAAACAAAGAGTTATATATGTATTTACACATGACTCTATTGGCTTAGGTGAGGATGGTCCAACTCATCAGCCAATTGAACAATTAACAAGTTTAAGATCTATTCCGAATTTAAACGTTTTTAGACCTTCAGATACTATTGAAACTTTTGAGTGCTGGCAATTAGCTCTCGAAAGTAAAAATACCCCAAGTGTAATTTCACTAACCAGACAAAATGTCAATCCTATTAGACTTGAAAATTCTCTCAAAAATAAATCTTCTTTGGGTGCTTATGAAGTTTTGAGGACTGGAAATAATATAAGTGTAACAATTTTAGCGACTGGGTCTGAAACAAGTTTAGCAAATGATGTGGGTCATAAATTAGCCACAGATGGTATTTATTCCAAAATCATATCAATGCCTTGTCAAAAAATATTTGATCATCAAAGTGAAGAATACAAAAAAAAAATATTAGGTGAGACAAAACTAGTAGTATCTATAGAAGCCTCTGAAACGAATTATTGGAAAAAATATACTGGTATAAATGGATTAAATTTTGGAATTAACGACTTTGGAAAAAGTGCACCATATAAAAAAATTTATAACCATTTTAAATTAAATTCTGAGAGTATTATAAAAAAAATCAAAGAAAAATTATGAAAATAAAAATTGGTATAAATGGAATGGGGAGAATTGGAAGAATGATTCTTCGCTCTATTTACGAGGGAAATAAAAAAATAGAAATTATGCATATTAATAATAGAACAAATTCTGAAACTTGCTCGACTCTTTTAAAACATGACTCGATTCATGGAAAATTTAAATCTGATATAAGCTATGATGAAAATAATCTTATTGTAAATAAAAACAAAATTTCTTTTGGTCAAGAAACAGATTTAAATAAAATTAATTGGAAAAAATATGGTGTTGATTACGTGTTTGAGTGTACTGGAAAATTCAATTCTAAAGATAAATTGCAACCGCATCTTAATAATGGAGCGAAAAAAGTTATTGTCTCAGCTCCATGTAAAAATGCAGATAAAACTATTGTCTTTGGAGTAAATGAATCTGAATTAAAAAAAGAGGATAAAATTGTTTCGGCTGCATCTTGCACAACAAATTGTCTAGCACCAGTTGCTCATGTTTTAAATGAAAATTTTGGAATTGAAAAAGGTTTTATGACAACTATTCACGCATTTACGAGTGATCAAAGAATTTTAGATAATTCACATAAAGACCCTAGAAGAGCTAGATCAGCTAGTCAATCAATCGTACCAACTTCTACTGGTGCATCAAAAGCTATAGGTGAAATAATTCCCTCCCTTAAAGGAAAGTTAGAAGGTGTAGCAATGAGAGTGCCCACCCCAAATGTTTCATTAATTGAACTGGTCTTTTGTACAAAAAAAGATTTGAGCATTGAAAAAATAAATTCAGTATTTGAGGATTTTAGCAAAAAAAATAAAGTTATTGAAATCACAAAAGAAAAACTTGTTTCGATTGATTTTAATCATAATCCTGCCTCTTCGATTATTGATGCAAGTTTAACAAATGTGGTTGGCAAAAATATGGGAAAAATCTCAGCGTGGTATGATAATGAATGGGGTTTTTCAAATAGGATGTGTGATATAGCTGAATACCTACCTAAGATTTCTTAATGAATAGTATAAAAGATCAGAAAAATCTTAATAAAAAAAAAGTTTTGTTAAGATTGGATTTAAATGTTCCATTAAAAAATGGGTCAATTACCGACGAAACAAGAATAAATAAGATTATTCCAATCATAGATTTTTTAATAAAAGAACAATCAAAGATCATAATAATTTCTCACGTAGGACGGCCAAAAGGTAAGGTAATTACAGATCTCTCATTAAAACCAATTTGTGAAAATATCGAAAAAAAAATCAATAGAAAAATTAGATTAGTAACAGAAGATATTTTTAAATTAAAAAAAGAAGATTTATTTAAAGATCCAAACGATCAAATAGTTTTTTTAGAGAATATTAGATTTTACAAAGAGGAAGAAAAAAATGACACTAAGTTTGCGCAACATTTAGCTAAATTCGCTGATTTATATGTAAACGATGCTTTTTCTTGTTCTCATAGAGCACACGCTTCTGTGAGTAAAATTACTGAATTTCTTCCCTCTTTTGCTGGATTACAATTAGAAATAGAAATTAGTGCCTTAAGAAAAGTTACAACAGAAATCAAAAAACCGATCACTTGTATAATTGGGGGATCAAAAATTTCAACAAAAATTGGAATAATCAAAAATTTAATATCTAAATTTGATAATATTATCATTGTTGGTGGAATGGCTAATAACATTATTAAATACAAAGGAAATCAAATAGGTAAATCAATCAAAGAGGAAAATTGTGATCTAATGATCAAAGAGATTTTTGAAACTTTAAAAAGTCATTCTTGTAAAATTGTTTTCCCAGAAGACGTTTTGATTGGAAAAAATTTAAAAGATGAAGCTCAAATTAAAGAACTAGATAATATCAAAGATGATGATATCATTTTGGATATTGGTCCAAAGACATTAGATAAGATAAAAGGTATAATTAAAAATAGTGAAACAGTTCTTTGGAATGGACCAGCAGGTTATTTTGAAAATCCAAACTTTGCTAATGGTAGTTACAATATTGCAAAAGCTATAACAAAAAAAAATAAAAATAACTCAATTTACTCAGTTGTAGGAGGTGGGGATACGATAGCTCTTATCAATAAAATTAAATTAATGGATGATTTTAATTTTGTTTCAACTGCCGGTGGAGCATTTTTAGAATATCTTGAAGGAAAAGAATTACCTGGTATAAAAGCCTTAAACTTATATGTCTGAATTAAATAACATCGTGCTAAAAATACTTAACATTGGAAAAGGTATTCTTGCAGCTGACGAGAGTACTGCAACAATGACAAAAAGATTAGAGACGGTTAAAGTTCAATCAACAGCTGAAAACCGTTTATTATTTAGAGAAACGTTGTTTAGTGCGTCTGGTATGACTGAATGTATCGGAGGTGTAATTTTATACGATGAAACAATAAAACAAATAACCTCAAAAAAAAATAAAATCCCAGAATTAATTTCTACTATGGGCAGTGTACCGGGTATTAAAGTTGATACTGGAGCAAAAGTTTTAGCTAGTTCACCAAATGAAAAAATTACTGAGGGTTTGGATGGATTAAGAGAAAGATTAAAGGATTATTATAAATTAGGAGCTAAGTTTACAAAATGGAGAGGTGTTTATAACATATCAAAAGAGCATCCAAGTAAACTCTCAATACAATCTAATGCACATGCCTTAGCTAGATACTCTGCATTAGTTCAAGAATGTAATATGGTTCCAATTGTTGAACCTGAAGTCTTAATGGATGGCGAGCATTCAGCAAAAGAATGTTACGAAAAAACTTCTGAAATAATAAAAAAATGTTTTGAAGAATTAATCTTGCATAAAGTTGATTTGAAAGGAGTTATATTAAAGCCAAATATGATTTTAGCTGGTAATAAATGTAAAAACAAAATATCAAACGAAGAGGTGGCGAAGTTAACTCTTAAATGTTTAAAAGACTCTGTTCCAACGGAGGTACCAGGAATAGCATTTTTATCTGGTGGTCAGTCAGAAATTGAAGCAACAGAAAATTTAAATTTGATTAATAAATACAATGATACTAATTTTATAATGAGTTATTCTTTTGGACGAGCTCTTCAACAAAGTGCCTTAAAATTTTGGTCGAAAAATATTAAAAACATTGAAGGCACTCAAAAAGTTTTTAACCATAGGGCTAAAATGAATACACTGGCCGCTAAAGGAAAATGGTCTAAAGAACTTGAGAATTAATAGAAAAAAATTCATTTATCTCATTTCACCAACCATAATTAATAGAACATTCTACCAAGATTTAACTGAAGTTCTTCAACAAAAAAAAGTTAGTTTTTTTCAACTAAGACTTAAAAAAGAAACTTTAAAAAAAAAAATAATCATCGGTGAAAAAATTAAGAAAATTTGTAAAAGATTTAATGTTAAATTTCTGATTAATGATGATGTTTTTATTGCTAAGAAATTAAATGCTGATGGTTGTCATTTGGGTCAAAAAGATATGAATATTATTAAGGCAAGGAAATTAATTGGTAACAAGATAATAGGTGTTACCTGTCACAACTCTGTAAAATTATCAAAAATTGCGGTAAAAAATAAAGCTGATTACATAGCCCTTGGGGCTTTTAATAATTCAAAAACCAAAAAAATAAAATACAGAGCCTCAATTAATTTACTCAGAAAAGTCAAAAAATTCACAAAAACTCCTGTGGTTGCTATTGGAGGTATAAATTCAAATAATTATAAAAATCTCTTATTGAATAATGCAAACTTTTTAGCTATCTCAGGCTACATTTGGAATAATAAAAATCTAAAACCATTAGAGGCAATAAAAAAATTAAAATGAAAATAAATGCAGGCGAGATAAGAGTTGGTATGTTGTTAGAATATAAAAATGATCTATGGCAAGTGCTAAAAACTCAGCATGTTAAACCTGGAAAAGGTGGTGCATTTGCCCAAGTAGAAATGAAAAGTGTAAATAAAAATACTAAGTTGAATGAAAGATTCAGATCAAATGAAACAGTGGAAAAAGCATCTGTTGAAGAAAATTCTTATAATTATTTATATGAGGATGATAATAATTATTTCTTTATTGAGCCAAAAACATTTGAACAATTAGAAATTAAAAAAATAATCATAGGTGAAAAGGGAAAACTTCTCTCTGAAAATTTAGAAGTCTTAATAAGTTTTTTTAATGACTCCCCAATTTCAGTTGAATTACCAAATCAAGTAAATTGCAAAATAGAAAGTACTGACGTCGCTTTAAAAGGTCAAACCGTATCTTCATCATATAAACCAGCTATCTTGGTAAATGGTCTCAGTGTTCAAGTTCCTCCGTTTATTGAAGCTGGAGATGAAATTGTTTTAGACACTAGAAACCTGGAGTATATAAAAAAAATTTAAGATCATGAATTCGATTTCAGCAAACTTAAATATTATGATCAAAGCAAGTGAAAAAGCTTCAAAAATTTTGATAAAAGATTTTGGTGAGATAGAAAAATTACAAGTATCAAAAAAAGGGCCAAGTGACTTTGTTACAAACTCAGATATAAAAACTGAAAAAATAATCATTGATGAACTTAAAAAAGCTAAACCAAATTATTCAATATTAAGTGAAGAGAAAGGTATTGAAAATAATAAAGACAAAAATAATACCTGGATAATAGATCCAATAGATGGAACAATAAATTATTTACATGGTGTGCCACATTTTGCTATTTCAATTGCATTAAAATCGTATGACCAAATTATAGCCGGATTAATTTATGATCCTATTAAAGATGAAATGTTTTATGCTGAAAAAAATAATGGAGCATATTTTAATAATCAAAGAATAAAAGTTTCAAAAAAAAATAAAATTGAAGATTGTTTGTTTGTAGCAGGAGGTAAAATCGATTATGGTGATGAATTACTTGTAAGAAATTCTGGTTGTGCAGCATTAGATATGGCTTATGTAGCTTCAGGCAGATACGATGGATATTTTCAAAAAAATTTAAATCTCTGGGATATAGCTGCTGGAATTATTATAGTAGAAGAGGCAGGTGGAATTTTAAATGAAATCAATTTATCAAGTATTAATAACGTGAAAATTATAGCATCAAATAACAGCATAAATAATAGATTAATTAAAAAATTGAAAAACTTTTAATTGTTTTAAAAAAATCTTTTGCTATAAGTCTCGTCATGAAAAAAAAAATTCATCCAAACTATCATTCGATAAAAGTTGAAATGACTGATGGCTCAGTATTCGAAACAAAATCTACCTGGGGAAAAGAAGGTGAAACTTTGAAACTTGAAATTGATCCAAAATCCCACTCGGCTTGGACAGGTGGAAAACAGAAGCTTATGGATAAAGGTCGAATTAGTAAGTTTAATAAAAGATTTCAAAATTTTAAATCTGAAAAGAAAAATTAATGACAAATGCTCCATTAATGCCAATGGCAACAGCTGTTTGGTTGGTTGAAAATACCACTTTAACTTTCAGGCAAATTGCAAATTTTTGTCAATTACATGAAGTAGAAATTCAAGGAATAGCTGATGGTGAAGTTGCAAAAGGAATTAAAGCTTACAATCCAATTATTTCTGGTCAACTATCTAGAGAGGAAATAGAGTTGTCATCAAAAGATGAGAACAGGCCATTAAAAATTAATAATTTTGATATTGAAATATCTAATCAAGATAAAAAAATAAAAAAATATGTTCCACTTTCCAAAAGACAGGACAAACCTGATTCAGCTTTATGGTTAATAAAACAACACAACCTATTAAAAGACTCACAAATTGCGAGACTTGTTGGAATTACAAAAAATTCAGTAACATCAATAAGAAATAAAAGTTACTGGAATTATAATAATTTAAGCCCAAAAGATCCTGTGGCATTGAATTTAATTAATCAAAAAGAATTAGTTGAGGCAATAGAGAAAGCTGAAAGAAGAATAAAAAGAGAAAAAAGAGAAAAAGAGAAACAAAATATAGATAATAAAAACTAAAATATGATTAATATAATTAGACATAAAAATATAAAAGTGATACTTACATTGCTTTTTGGAGGTATTTATTAAGATTGATGTAAAAGATAATAATGTTGAACAAGCTCTGAGAGTTTTGAAAAGAAAACTACAGAGAGATGGTTTTTTTAAGATAATTAAACTCAAAAATACTTATGAAAAACCCTCTGAAAAAAAGAAAAGAATTCTTCAGGAAAACATTAAGAGAGTTAAGAAGCTGAACAAACTTAAAAATAGAATTTAAAGTTATCGCGGGGTGGAGCAGTCTGGTAGCTCGTCAGGCTCATAACCTGAAGGTCGGCGGTTCAAATCCGTCCCCCGCAACCAAAAATTTATTTAATTAACCTATAAAACTTAAATATTGCTAAAAACCTAGCAAGATAAAAAGTTGATTTTTTAATTCTGAAAAAAATAATACCAATTAAAAATTTTATCAAATAATTAAACATCTTTTTTTTATTCTTATTAATAATATTATTTTCTATTTTTAGCTTATAATAATAATACATCTCATCAAATGTGTAATGGAACTCTCTTAAAAATATCCTTTTAATAATGTCTCCAACTTTTGAAATTCCATGAGTATGAATAGCTTTTGAATTAAAAGATTGAATTACTGAGAATTTTTTTTTATTTATTCTTTTGCACAACTCATCATCAGAAAAATATAAAAAAAAAAATTCATCAAAACCATCTAATTCTTGAAATAATTTTTTTGAAATAAGCATTGATGACCCAAGAACTGTATTAACACAAATATCTCCTTCGATTAATACAGGTTCATTTTTCATTCCTTTTTCAGGAAAATAACCAGAGTTATAAGTTAAATTACCTTTTTCGTCATATGTTGTAGGCGAAACTAAACCACAATCTATATTATTTTCAATAGTGCTAATTAAAGTTTGGATAGATACTTTATCTATTAAACAGTCTGCATTGAGGATTAACAAATATTCTGTATCGACATATTTTGAAGCTTGATTATGAGCTCGACTGTAACCAATATTTTTTTTATTCAATATATATTTTTCAATAGAAAATTCGTTTACCAACTTTTCTTTTAAAAAAAAATTATTTTTATTATCAATGATAATTACTTTCAAACCCTTGAGATTAATCAAACATTCTTTTATCAACTCATAATTTTCTTCGTATAGAACAATTTGAACTGTAACTTTTTCAACTAAATTTTTCATATATGGATTGGTTATTAGTAAATTTAATTATAAATTAATATGAAATATATGTTAATACTAATTTACATAAAATAAATGATAGAATACTTTAATAAAAGATTATCAGTCTTAAAAGTAAATAAAATTTATTTAAAACTAATAAAAATTTATTTACGTTTCTTTGGAGAAAAAAATTTGGGAGATATTGGATTTGATTTTAGCCAAAAACCTTCCAGAATTAAAATTCTGAATAAGATAATCTTTTCACAAAAATATTCTAAATATTTAGAAATAGGTACTTTCAAGGATGAATTGTTCTCAAAAATTATATGTGAAAAAAAAATTGGAGTAGATCCTTTCTCAGGAGGTACTCACAGAATGACAAGCGATGAATTTTTTAAAATCAATCAAGAAAAATTCGATTGTATTTTTATTGATGGTCTTCATCACTACTCTCAAGTAATAAAGGATATTAATAATTCAATTAAAATATTAAATGATAATGGCGTAGTTTTAATTCATGATTGTCTTCCAAATAATTTAATGGAGCAACAGGTGCCTCGTATGACTTTAAATTGGAATGGAGATGTATGGAAAGCCTTTGTAGAATGTAGAACTAAACCTAATCTTGATTGCTATACATGTTATGCGGATTGGGGGATTGGTGTAATCTTTAAGAGACAAAACTCAAATATATTAAATATTGATGAAAAAAATTTCAAAAAATTGAAATTTAATTTTTTTTTTCATAATTATAAGAAATTAATGAATATAATAGAATTTGAAGATTTGTTTAAAAAGTTTTAAATTTTAAATTTAGACAATTTACTATCTTTTAAAAATCCCTTAACAGTAGAAATAGATAAATTTTTGTCTGATATATTTTTGAAGTTTTCAATTTTTTCAATTATTGATGGTGGTGCAGTAATTATTTTACAACCTAATTTTTTTGCTTGTATATAATTATAAGGTTCTCTTGTACTCGCCCACAAAATCTCAACATTATTAAAATTTTTAGCCAAACTAATTGACTTTTTAAGCATGTTGATTGGATCTTTACCTGAGTCAGATAATCGACCAACAAAAATAGATATAATAATTTTTGTTTTAGTTTTAATCTTTTTTAAGATCATATTTACTTGTTGAGCGCTATACACAGCAGTTATATTTAACTTAATTCTTTTTTGATTTAACTCTCCTATAATTTTTCCCATAAACAAACCTTTGGAATTTACTACTGGAACTTTCACATAAACATTTTTTCCCCACTTATTAATTTCAAGTGATTGTTGTTTTATTTCCTCATAATTATCTGCAAAAACTTCTAATGAAACTGGTTTTTTTTTGCAAATTTTTAGAATTTTTTTTGAATATTTCTTATAATCTTTTGATCCAGCTTTTCTCATTAAGCTTGGGTTTGTAGTAAACCCTTTAACTATTTTTTTCTTGTTAAATTTTTTTATCGATTTTAAATCAGCAATGTCACAAAAAATTTTTGTATTCAATTGACCCCTATAAATTTTTTGTTATATCTTCTGTCATTTTTTTGGCATCAGCAAATAGCATCAATGTGTTTTCTTTATAGAATAGGTCATTGTCTATACCTGCATATCCTGGAGATAAACTCCTTTTAACAAATAAAACTGATTTGCATTTTTCGACATCCAGTACCGGCATACCATAAATTGGACTTTGAGGGTCAGTTTTAGCTACTGGATTTGTTACATCATTAGCTCCAATCACAAATGCAACATCTGCATTAGCAAAATCATTATTTATTTCTTCTAATTCAAAAACTTCATCATAAGGCACATTAGCTTCCGCTAATAAAACATTCATATGTCCAGGCATACGACCTGCTACGGGATGGATAGCATAAGAAACCTTGATATCATTTTTCTTTAATGTATCTACCATCTCTCTCAGTGCGTGTTGTGCTTGTGCAACGGCCATTCCGTATCCAGGCACGATTATAACCGATGATGCATTTTTCATTAAAAAGGCTGCGTCATCTGCATTCCCACTTTTGACAGGTCTTTGTTCCTTATTAGTATTTTTTGAAGATTGCTCTGTTGCTCCAAATCCTCCCAAAATTACACTAAAAAAGGATCTATTCATCCCCTTACACATTATATAAGATAAAATTGCACCTGATGAACCAACTAAAGCTCCCGTAATTATTAATGCAGTATTTTCTAACGTAAAACCTATTCCTGCTGCAGCCCATCCAGAATATGAATTCAGCATTGAAATAACAACTGGCATATCTGCACCACCTATTGGTATAATCAATAAAAATCCAATTAAAAAAGATATAGCAATAAGTATCCAAAACAAATTAGAGGACTGAGAAACACAAAGTAAATAAGTTAAAAGCACAATAGAAAAAAGAATTAATGCGTTCAAAAAATGTTGGCCTTTAAAAGTAATTGGAGCTCCTGACATAATTCCTTGAAGTTTTAGAAAAGCTATTATTGATCCTGAAAAAGTTATTGCTCCAACAGCCGCACCTATTGACATCTCAATCAGGCTTGCCAATTTTATGTCTCCTGGTGAACCTAAATTGAAAGCCTGAGGATTTATAAAAGCAGAAATCGCTACAAAAACTGCAGCTAAGCCGACAAGACTGTGAAATCCAGCAACTAATTCTGGCATCGCAGTCATTGGAATTTTAAAAGCTATAAATGCACCTATAGCACCACCTACTAACAAAAAAATTATTACATAAAAAAATCCATTAGAAAAATTTCCTACGGATAAAAAAGTAACTGTAATTGCTATTATCATTCCAGTTATTCCGTAGAAATTTCCCTTTCTTGATGTTTCTGGTGAAGACAAACCTCTTAACGCTAAAATAAATAACACTCCTGAAATTAAATAAAAAAATGCTGATAAATTTGCTGATATCATTATTTATTTACCCTTCTTCATTTATTTACTCTTCTTCTTTTTCTTATACATAGCTAACATTCTTTGAGTTACCAAAAATCCACCAAAAATATTTACTGCTGCTAAAGTAATCGCTATATATCCAAATAAACTTGAGAGTGTAAATACCTCATCATCTAAATTTGCTAATGCGGCTATGATTGCTCCAACAATAATCACTGATGAAATAGCATTAGTTACAGACATTAAAGGAGTATGAAGAGAGGGTGTGACACTCCATACAACGTAATAGCCAACAAATATTGACAAAATAAAAATACTTAGTCTGAATATAAATGGATCTATTTCCATAATTATTTTATTAGTGTTTTTTGAATTATTTCGTCTTCTAAATTAATATAAATTTTTTTATTTTTTTTATCATAAAGATTAATAACAAAATTGAACATATTTTTAGCATAAAGATTTGACGCAGAAATTGGTAATTTATTTAATATATTTTTTTCGCCCATTATCTTTACACCATTTTTTTCAATCACTTTATCTACTTCAGTATACGATGTATTTCCACCTTGAATAGCTGCTAGATCATAAATAACTGAACCAGGCTGCATATTCTCAATCATTGCCTCTTTAATAATAATAGGTGCTTTTTTCCCTGGAATTAGAGCTGTACATATTACAATATCAATTTTTTTTAGTGTCTCACTTAGTAGATCTTCTTGTTTTTTTTTAAATTCATCAGATGTTTCTTTTGCGTAACCACCCTCAGTTTCTAGATTCTCTGCCCCTTCGACTGTTAAAAATTTTCCACCTAAACTTTCAACCTGTTCTTTTGAAGCCATTCTTACATCCGTAGCAAATACAATTGCACCCATTCTTTTTGCGGTAGCTATTGCTTGTAATCCAGCAACTCCAGCACCAACTATTAAAACTTTTGCAGCAGGAACAGTCCCAGCTGCAGTCATCATCATAGGTATTGCTTTCTCAAAATATGAAAATGAGTCAATTACAGCTTTATATCCTGCAAGATTAGCTTGTGATGAGAGTATATCCATTGATTGAGCTCTTGTAATCCTTGGAAGTAATTCAAGAGAAAAGTTATTAATTTTTTTTTTTATCAAATCTGAAATTTTATTTTTATTTTGGTGAGAATCTAAAACACCAATTAAAGTTTGATCTTCTCTTAAAAAAGAAAGTTTATCATCTGAAGGTAATCGCAATTGAAGAATTATATCAGAATTTGTAATTATCTCTTTTTCATCAGCCAAAAATTTCACACCTAAAGTCTTATACTCTTGATCTTTAAAGCCTAGATGTTCACCGTAATCTTTTGATAAAGTCACATCAAAACCACTAGAAATATATTTTTTTGCAATTTCAGGTGTTATTGCAACTCTTTTTTCTAAAGTTTTATTTTCTGAAATAGATCCAATTCTCATAGATAAAACCTATAGCATGAATATTGCCATTAATACTAAAACTATTATTACCACGACAGATCCCCACAACACAAATCTCGTGAAATTTTTCCAGGTTTTTTTATGGTTCTCATTATCCATAAAAAATTATTTTTGTCGTGCTTTGAATTTGGGATTTGTTTTGTTAATTATGTAAACTCTACCTCTTCTTCTAACCAGCTTAGAATTAAGATCTCTTTTTTTTAAAGATTTTAAGGAACTTTTAATTTTCATAATTACAATTAATTGCCGGCAATGTCCTACTCTTCCGTGCCTTAAGACAAAGTACCATCGGCGCAGAAAGGCTTGACTTCCGAGTTCGGAATGGAATCGGGTATAACACTTTCGCAATAATTACCGGCGAAAAACTTATACTCAAATATCTACATAAGTAAACAAACTTTTATATAAAAAAAATACTGATTTTGTTACTTTTTTATTAATGAGGAAATTATTCTGTAAAAAATATAGATTGGGGCTAAGTAAATACTAAAAACTTCTTTAAATTTTTGTGCAAAAGAAGATTTAAATTGATTTTCTCCTATGGTTAAATTTTCGTTAATTTCTTGTGAAAAATTTTTATGTACTGATTTTTCAGTAAGAGCAAATAATAATAAAATTCTTAAGTTTTTTGATTTATTTTTTGTTCCCCTATGCCAAATTGAGTGATTTCTTATAATTACATCACCCTTTTTCATTTTTACATATATTTTTTTTTTAAAAATTTCATTTAAGTAAAATTTCCAATATTTTATATTTCTATTATGTGTTCCCGGTACGATTTCAGTAGGAGCATTTGAAAGATCTATATCATGAATTGCAAGATTTAAAATTATCTTATTAGATTTCAAAGGGCCATCCGTATGAAAATGTTGATACCCTTTGTTGGGTAAAACAATATTACCAGAACACTTTATATTAAAGTTAGATAACTTTTTTCCGACTATTTTCTCAAAAGAATTTTCAAAATCCTCATCACATAGTATGTTCCAAACTTCACTTAATTTTTTATCAGGTAATAGTTCTAGATTACCTGTCAAATACCCTCCAAGACTTTTAATTTTATTGATATTTTCTGAATAATATTTGTTTGTTTCAAATATTATCTTTTCACATAACTTATCAAAATCTTTAT
The DNA here is from genome assembly GCA_902520335.1 of uncultured Pelagibacteraceae bacterium. Lineage (GTDB taxonomy): Bacteria > Pseudomonadota > Alphaproteobacteria > Pelagibacterales > Pelagibacteraceae > Pelagibacter. Next base: position 294,443 of record CABYNS010000001.1, on the reverse strand, counting down.
TATTAATCTTACTAGATAATAATATATATCCATTTTTTTCAAAAAAATTTTTTTCTGTTGAGTTTTTTGTCATAATGGTTTTTAAATATTAAATTATTAATCCAAGGAATCAAATGTTTAAAAGTCCAATTTTATTATTAACATTCAAAAGACCATTTGAAACAAAAAAGGTCCTAAAACAAATTTTATCAATTAAACCTCAAACCCTTTATATATTTCAAGATGGTGCAAAAACTAATTTTAAGAAAAGAGACTCTGAACTATATGAAAAAACCTCAAGATTAATACAAAAATATCAAAAATTCAAATGTATTAAATATTTTAAATTCAAAGAAAATATAGGTCAACGTTTTCTAGCTAAAAAAGTTCTAGATATAGTTTTTAAAAAAGAAAAAGAAATCATATTTTTAGAAGATGACACTTTTCCAGAAAAATCTTTTTTTAAATTTTGTTCTTTAATGCTTAAAAAATATGAGAAAAACAAAAATATTTATCATATATCAGGCTGTAATTTATACGACGGTACAATGCATAAAAAAATTAATAATAAATCATTTTTATTCTCAAAATATCCTCAATTTTGGGGATGGGCTACATGGAAAAATAAGTGGAATAAGTTTTATGAAGCTGAGATTTCTGATTGGAGAAAAAATAAAAAAAAATTTTTAAATCTTTTTCAAAATCATAAAGATGAAAGAAGATTTTTTGAATTTTATGTAGAAAATAATTCTAAAGGTAAGCATATTGGATGGGATATTCCATGGATTTATAAACTTATCCTAAAAAAGAAATTAACTGTCATATCGGGTACAAACTCTATAAAAAATATAGGCTTTACAAGTGATCCCTCTGGAAAAGGTGCACAAAAGTTTAGAAATTTAAAGTCTTCTAATCTTCAGTTTCCGCTTAAAATTGAAAATTCAATTACTTCTAATTCTACATATGATGATTTTTTGTATAAATCTTTTTATCACAGAAAAAATATCGCAGTTAGAATTAGAGATAAGATTAAAAAAATATTGAAAAATTAGAAGTTATTAAAATCTATTTTTATGATTCATGAAGTCAATTCTCACAGTATCTTCTTCATAAGTTTTTTGATCTCTAGGATTCTTACTTACAACTAATATTTCTGTTTCTTTAGTATAAAGCATTGCATGGTCTATCATTGGTCCAGTGAATAATAATTGACCCTCAGTTACTATTTTTTTCTTTGTATCTTCGTTGGAATTAGTTTTTCTAAAATAATATTCAAACTCTCCCTTGATAACATAAATAAAATGCCAATCTTTTTTATGATAATGGTTAGCTCTCCATTGATTGGCTTTAGTGTAAATAAGAGATGCACTTTTCATGTTAAGATCACACAAAGGTTGAATGAAGCCTCTGTCATCACCGAATTTTTCTTTTAAATTGATTATGTCAGCGTTCAAATAATCTTTTTTATATTCATCGCTCATTTGTTTTATCTCCCATTAATTTAAAAACTTTTTCTTATAAAATTTCATTCTAATTGTGGAAATATTAGATTTAATTTTATATTTTTTAATACCCTTTATTAATTGATTTAATTCATAATTAAAATTAGAAAATTTTAAATTCTTAAAGTATTTTTTTAAATTATTGCTCCTTGTTCTATAATTTCTATTATCTTTATTATTTTTAATAAACTCTATTTGATTTAATGAACCTCCGAAATGTTTTATTACTGTACAAGCTAAATCTCTAATTGTTGAATTAAACGCTACTAAATTTGTGATAAATGAGGGAAAATTATCATTTTTGATTAATGTTTTATAAATCTTTCCTACATCTGTTAAAGATATAAACGGCCTCCATTGATTACCATCACCATTTACAGATATCTTTTTTTTTAGAACATATGAATTCACAAATATATTGATTACTAAATCTAATCTCAAGTTTTGTGAAAAACCAAACAGAGTTGAATTTCTAAGAATATTTACTTTAAAGTTTTTGTTTCTCATTTTATAAATTTCTTTTTCTGCTTTTAAATTAGCTTTTGCGTACGTACTTAAAGGATTTGTTTTCGATTTTTCATTAACTACTTTTTTATTGTAGCCATAAACTGCACAGGTTGAATTGAATATATACCTTTTAATTCCACAAGATTTTGCAATTTCTGCAAATTTTTTTCTTCCTTTGTAATTAACATTCCAAGTATGCCTTTTATTCAATTCAGAACTTGGATCATTTGGAATTCCATTAAGATCGCAAATAATATCAACCCCTTCAAAATCATCTAATGATACACTTAAGATATCTTTTTTAATAAATTTAAGTCTTTTGTTAAATAAAATTTTTTTTTTGTTTTTAAAAAGCCACTTAAAATAAAACTCATCGTAAACAATTACTTTATAATTTTTTAATAAGACTTGGGTAAGATAAGTACCTAAATATCCGCCCCCACCTGAAATTAATATTGTTTTCATTTATAATTTTTTAATTATAAAGGTCTTATATATATGTATGTATGTCTGTAAAGAACTTGATTAAATCAATAACACCGAACTTTTTATTGGAATTCTATTATGATTTTAAAAATAAGAGAAAAACTTACTATGGTCATCATGAGTTAGACAAAAAATTAAAAAAATATTTAAATTATGAAAAAGGTTTTTTTGTTGAATTAGGAGCCAATGATGGGATTAAACAATCTAATACTTTTTACTTTGAAAAAAATTTAAATTGGAGAGGGATACTAGTTGAGCCCATTAAAATTAAATACCTTAAATGTCTAAAGCATAGATCTTCAAAAAATTATTTTTATAACAATGCATGTGTGGGATTTAATTTCAAAAATGAACGAATAAAAATGATTTATTCTGATTTAATGTCTTCAATTGATGATAAAAATATAATTACCAAAGTAAATTCAAAAGAACATGCACTAGAGGGAAGAAAATACCTTCTTCAAAATGAGAAAATTGAGGAATTCTGGGTAAATACCAAAACTCTCAATGATATATTTATCGAAGTGAACTCACCAAAACTTATTGATTTTTTATCATTAGATGTTGAGGGTTCAGAGTTGGAAGTTTTAAATGGAATAGATTTTACTGTTTATAATTTTAAATTTATCTTAGTTGAATCAAGGGACGATGATGAAATAATTAAATATTTACATAATAAAAATTATGGTTTCTTAGAGAAAATTAGCAAAAGAGATTTAATCTTTAAATATAGAGAATTATAAAAGATGATTAATGTTGGATTAATAGGATATGGAAAATACGGAAAAAAATACTACAATAATCTATTAAAGGATAAAAATTTTAAAATAATTAAAATTCTCAGAAAATCAAAGAAAAAAACCAATAATCTATTTACAAATGATAAAAAAGATTTTTTCAAATTAAAAAATATTGATCTTTATATCATTGCTTCACCTGCAGCTTCTCACTATGAGTATTTAAGAACTGCTTTAATTAAAAAGAAACATGTAATAATTGAAAAACCTTTAGTAGATAAATTCGATGAATTTAAAAAAATTAAAAAATTAATTAAAAACTCCAGAAAAATTATTTTAATTAATCATACAGATCTTTATATGAATGCTTATTTAAATTTAAAAAAAATAATCGATAAAATTGGAAAAATCAGGTCTGTAAAACTTGTTTATGGTAAAATTGATCTTTATCCTGTGGGAGATATTAAAAATAGATATAAACTCCCACATTTTGAATGGCTACCTCATCCTTTAGCAATTATTTTAGACTTATTTAAAAATCAAAATTTTAAAATTAAATTAAAAGAAAAAAGAAAAATTCACAAAAAAAAATTATATCAAAATTTAAAGGTGTTTTTAGTAGGAAGAAAGATAAATGCAGAGGTTAATTTTTCGAATTATTTAAAAAATAAAAAAAGAAATTTTGAAATTTTTGGAACAAATGGAAGCTTGTTATACAAAGGATATGACAAAAAAAAATGTTTTTTCAAAAAAAATGGAATGTTAAATTATCTTAAAACAGTTGAAATTGATCCTTTAAAAAATCTTTTAAACAACTTTAAAATTAAATATAAAAATAAAAAATTTTCTGATGACAGAGAGCTTATTTTTTCAACGACAAAGTATCTTTTTGAGATTTCAAATAATTTAAAGATATAAACATACTATTTTTCCAATTTTGGTCTAGGAAATGGTGAAATAAAAGAAAACTTATAATTAATCTTTTTACATTTTTTCTTAATACTCTCATAAAAATTCCAAGCTAATACAATTACAACGTTATATTTGTGTTTATTCATTTTTAAATAACTAAAATCTTTAATTAGGAAATTTTTTCCTGGCGTAAATTTGTTAACTTTTAAATTATTATCATCAATAACTATCTCAAAATCTTTTCTAGATAAACCAAAAACATGAGTAAGTGTAGTCAGCTTTGCTGGTGCACCATAGCCAATAATATTCGAATTTTTTTTTTTTAAATTTTGAATTATTCGATTTAATTTAACTTTTGTTTCATTAATTTCTTTAGAAAAACGTTTGTATCTATTTGTCAGATATAAACCCTGGTAAACTTCTTTTTTAATTTGATTGTTAATCTTTTCTACCTTAACTTTATAAGATTTTTTATGTGAAACAAAAACTCTTATTGAACCTCCTTGGGCTTCAATTAGTTGAAAATCAAATACTTCTAAATTTTGCATTTTGAAAAAATTAACTAAAGGTTTTAAGGCGTGATAACTCATATGTTCGTGATATATTGTATCAAACGTTTTTTTAATTAAAACAGTAGGCAAATATGAAACTTCTAAAACAAATACACCTTTGGTTGAAAGAAGATTTTTAACTCCCTGAGAAAAATCATAAAGATGTGGTGAATGTGCAAAAACATTATTTGCTGTTATCAAATCAAAAGAATTATATTTTTTTTTCATTTTATCACTAAATTTTTTACTAAAAAAATTAGTGTTGATATCTATTTTTTTTTTAAGATTTAAAATTCTGAGATTTCGAGCTGGTTCTACACCAACAACATTTTCAAATTTTTTATTTTTGAAATATTCTAAAAATGTTCCATCATTGCAAGCAATATCAAGTACTTTTGATTTATTTGTAAAATTAAACATTGAAATCATTTTTTTTGCATAATCAATAAAATGTTTTTTTAATACTTTTGAGGTACCTGATACATACAAATAATTTTCAAACATCATTTTTGGATTTACTAAATGGCTCAATTGAAGGTGTCCACATTTTTTACATAAAACACAGGATAAAGAAAAATATTGCTCTTTTATATTTAAATTTTTTTTATAAGAATTTGCTAAAGGTGTTTTTTTGAAATCTAATACTTTTTTTAAATTTTCTGAAAAACATAATACACAGTTCTTTTTTTTAATTATCTTTTTTCCTTTAAATCGAATTTGTGGAATTTTATGAGTATTCATAATATTGAAATCCTAATAATCCAAAAATTAATCCTAAAATTCTACAAAAATACATTGAAAACTTATAAAAACTTTTTCTTGTAAAAGTAATTAATCCTAAAAAACTAAATATAAGCATAATAGAATCTAAGATAAGTTTTGCTACTAAAAAACTTAAACCAATTATTAATCCATATGCTTTTTTATAAATTATATTTGATGAAGCGCCATATCTAAAATTTCTTTTCAAAAACCAAAAAAAATTTTCTCTTTTATTATTATTCTCTTCGATCACTATTGCTTTTGAATTCCACATCATTTTAAAACCTATTTTATTTAATTGAAGAAAAAATAATTGGTCTTCACCACCTATATAATTCATTTTTTTATCAAAATTGATTTTAGTTTCTAATACTTTACTTTTTACAATACAATTATTTGTAGAAACCCATCTTACATTCGATCCATGTTTTTCCTTTCTCACAAGCAATTTACTTGTCAAAGAGTTTAATTTAGGGAATTGTGGTCCTCCTATTATATCTGGCTTACTTTTCTTAAAAAACCTTAACATTTCAATTAACCATCTGTTGTCAATTTGAACATCATCATCAAAAAAAGCAAAATAATCAAAACTTTTAATTTTTATTGAATTTAAATATTTATTTCTCGCATTAGATATCCCTTTTTTACGTTCTGTTACGAATCTTATTCTTAGCTTTTTGTTATATAATTTTTTAATTTCGGAATAATTTTGATTGTCATTTATAGATATCACTGTTTGAATATTTGTATTGTTAGGAATTTGCAAATTAACAACACTATTTAGAAATTTAATAAGGCTGGATTTTCTCTTTCGTGTTGCAACCAAAATACAAATTTTTTTGACCATTAAGTTTAAAATAGTTTATTTTATTAAATTAATACTTAATATATTAATCTCACAAAAAAAATAGATTTTATTAAATAATGAAACATGAAATCAGAAAGTACCCTGAAAATCTATTTCTAATATTAATAATTTCGATTTTACCAATTTCGCTTATTCTTGGAAACCTCATATTTCAGTTAAACTTAATAATTATAATTATTTTATTTTTATCGCAATCAATCAGGTTTAAAAATCAAATTAAAATTTTTTATGACAAAAATGAAATTAAAATTTTTTTTACAATATTGATCTATTTAGTTTTAAACACCCTCATTTCTGAAAATTGGACTTTATCAGTTAGAAGAAATTTATTATATTTTGAGTTTTTTTTAATCGTTTTATCTTTAAGATATTTTTTAAGAAATGAAGATATTTTAAAAAGAGTTATTTTTAGTTGGTTCATAATTATTTGTATTGTGTCTTTTGACATTTTTTTTGAATATAGATTTGGTTTTAATTTTTTAGGTTTTTCAAATGAGACGGGTTATTCAGGAAGAATTGCCAGTTTTTTTAAAGATGAACTAATAGTTGGTTCTTTTATATTGTCTTTTGCAGTAATTATTTTTTCTTACCTTTATAATTATAAAAAATATAAGTTGAGTATTTTCTTCATTTTACTTACAGCTATTGCTATTTTTTTATCAGGTGAGAGAGCAAGTTCATTAAAAATATTCATATCATTAATTTTAATTTTTATTTTTTGGGATTATAAAAATTTTTTAAAAAAGTATGTTGTCTTTGTTTCAATTCTTCTCGCAGTTTTAATCTCATTAAATCCAAAAATTAATGAAAGTAACTTTGTCAAAAATGATGTAATTCATAAATATTTTTCGACAACATTTAATATTATTTCCATAGATCAATCTAAATCTTTCAAGCAAAATTTGATGGCATCCAGATATTTAAATCAAGGTGTGTTTAGCTATGAAATTTTCAAAAAAAATATTTTTTTTGGTGTTGGAAATAAGAATTATTTTGAAGCATGTAGAAAGTATGTAGATGGTTATGAAAAAAATCATTGTTACACTCATGCACATCAAACTTATTATGAATTAATTTCTGAGCATGGATTAATTGGTAGTTTGATATTTTTATCTTGTTTAACATATTTGTTTTTCTTTAACAGTTTAAATAATTTAAGTAAAAAAAATAAAAAGAAATTAAACATTTTTAGAATTTATTTAATATTAGCCTTTGTACCATTAATTCCAAGTGGCAGTTTTTTTTCAAGCTACGTATCATCTTTATTCTGGATAAATTATACTTTTTATACAATTTATAGGGATAATTTAATTTCAGAAAGCTATGAAAAAAATTAATATTTTATCAAGAGGAAATAAATTAAAATGGGGTTATAATTTTGGATATTGGTCACTCTTAAATTTTTTTAAAGATGAATTATTTGAACTTGGTTATACTTTCAACTTTTATAACAAACTGAAGCCTGATTTTTTTGATTGTGATTATACTTTTGTAAATAATAAATTTTTTACAGATAATTATAAATTTAGGTTATTGGATAAGTCTAATTTTTTGAAAAAATTTATATCTAATAAGATCGAGTTCAAAAAAATTGCTGAAAATCTCTCAAAAAAAAACAAAAATTTAATATGGTTTGATTTAACAGACAGTGCTGGCACAACACAATTTGAAGTACTTCCATTTGTCAAAAGATATGTAAAAGGACAACTATATAAGGATAAAGATTTATATAGAGAAAACTTATTTAGAAATCGTTATTTTTCGGATTACTACCAAAAAAAATTTAAAATTGAAAAAGATATAAAATTTAATTTTTGTAAACTCGACGCCAATTATCAGAAAAAAGTTAATTTAGGTTGGAACCTAGGTGTTGGAAATTTTTTCGATATTATAAATTATGGAAATTACGATAAATTAATTTGTTTATCAAAATTTATTTTTTTAAAGAATAAAAAAAAGTTATTCAATTATTCTTTGGGTAACAAGAAAATAGGTAATAAAAGATTAGATCTTTTTTTTAAACTTAGTAACAGAAAAAGAGACGAAAAAAAATCTATTCATTATCAAAGACAACAAGTGGAGAGTCTTTTGAATAAAAAATATGATTTAAGTATTTTTAAGAATAAAATGAGTCATAAAGACTACTTAACAAATCTTATGAATTCAAAAATTTCGGTTGGATGTTTTGGTTGGGGAGAAATTTGCTATAGAGAGTTTGAGGCTACAAAAATGGGAACCGCTTTTGTTTATCCAAATTTACATTATATAGAAACATGGCCAGATATATTTATAGAGGGTAAAACTTATAAGAGTTATGAATTGGATTTTTCTAATCTTCAAGAGTCAATTGATTTTCTGTTAGATAACAAAAGTAGAAGAGAGGAAATGGTTTATAATTCTCAATTAATATTAAATGGTGTTTATTCTAATAGTGGACTCAACTATATAATCAAATTTCTTAAAAATTTAGATTAAATAACTTAAACTTTAGTGATTTATTTTTTTTAATAAAAGTAAATAACTGCATGTATATAAAATTACATTAATAAATAAAAGAACTGTAAGTCCAATTGAACTATCAAATAAATAATATGCTATGAAAAAAATTATCAAATTATAAAAATTAATAATCAAACTGGAAATAATGTTAGTTTTTTTCTTTTCATTTAATTTAAGTAAAAGAAATTTGAAAATAAGTTGATGAAGATGATTGGTATCAGGTTTTGATGGATCAGCTTTGTCTATTTTTTTTCTGATTATTGAAAATAGATTCTCAAATGCTGGATACCAAAGAAATATGACAATAAATAATGCTGATATTTCAGAGTAAGATCTATAAAAATCAACAAGCACATATCCTGCTAGAAATGCAACTAAATATGAACCTGAATCTCCTAAAAAATTTTTACCAAATAAATTAAATGGAAAATTGATTAATAAAATAATCAGTAAAATTATTAATAATGAATAATCATAAGAAATATTTTTATTGAGTATAAATATTAATAAACCGCCAAGACTTAAAATGTAATATCCAATTACCAAACCATTTAAACCATCAATAAAATTAGTCCCATTTATTATTACTAAAAAACAATATATTGTGAAAAAGTAGGACATTATTTTATATTCTAAAATTAAATCTAAAAAATAAATATCTGTAAAATTTATATTGTTTTCAAAATAATAGATAAAAAAACTTATTATTATTGCTTGAAAAAATAATCTTTTTGAAGGACTATTAATTAAATTAAGGTCTGAAATGATTCCAATAATAAAAATTAAACCACAAAAAAGTTTCAAATAATAATTTCCTTCAAAAAATATAAATAATAGTATTAAAAATGATAAACCACCAGTTAGTAACGTGCTTTTACTATCAACTGTTAATTTTTTATGCTTTGAGAAAGATAAATTATCATTAAAAGACATTAACTTTTTAAAAAAAAAATTTAAAAGAAAATGGAAAAAAATGCCAAATAATATTTTAAAACCTATCAAACTCATAAATCTTTTTTTTGTACAAATCTTTTTATCAAATAAAATATTGACAATCTAAAAGTCAAATATATTGACATAAATAAATTAAATTTTTCATAAAAGTAATACAATTTAAAGGCATCAAATATTTTTTGCTTAATATTTGATGAAAGGGAAAATGAATTTTTTCTCCAGCTAACTAAATACTCATTAATACCTGATATTTTTACTCCACTTTTTAATAATTTTAACCATAGAGCATAATCCTCTTTTGTTTTTAATGGATGAAATAAATTTTTTTTTAAAATTTTTGTTTGAATCATCACTGATGATAATCCTATGTCGCAGGATTTGAGTAATTCAGAATATGATATATTTTTTTTAATTTTCATTTTACCAATAATTTTATCCTCTTCATTTATAATCTTATAATCAGTGTGGGAAAATTCAGCATTCATTCTTTCCATATAAAGAATTTGTTTTTTTAATTTTTGTTTGTGCCAAACATCATCAGCGTCACAAAAGGCTATGTATTTTGTTTTAGTAATTTTTATTCCTCTGTTTCTTGATTTTCCAACTCCTAAATTTTTCTTATTAATAATAATTTTAATTTTTTTACTTTTGAAACTTCTCACAAAATTTAAATCTTTTTTATTCTCATCATCATAAATGATAATTATTTCAAATTTTTGGTAACTTTGATTTAAAATGGAATTAATGGTCTTTAAGAAAAATTTACGTTTTTGATAAAATGGTATTATTATTGTAACTAAGTTCATTTCAAAATTTCAAAGATTTTTTATGCAAGATAAAATTATTTTATCAAGTGAATTTTTTGGTTTCCAACTAAATGTTTTGGATGTTTTTTTTATATCTGACAAAGTGGAAAAAAGTTCTTTAGAGTCTATTTTTTTATATTTGAACTTTAATTTTTTTTTCATGTAAATAGGTATTCTATTAGAAATTAGTGATAATATTTCATCTAATGAAAAATTCATTCCCATACCAACATTATAAATTTCTTTTTTACGAGATTTGTTTATTTTTTTTATTATCTTAACTATAAGATTTAATAAATCATTTATATGGAGATAATCTCTTTTTGGATAAATAAAATGATTATTTTTATTCTTTACATAAATAGAAATAGTTTTTTTTTTTTTTATTTTTTTAAAAATAAGTGGAAAAATTCTTAAATTTTTATCATTTATTTTTTCTAAGTATTTCAAATTTTCAGCATATCCAGCAATATTAAATAGCCTTAAAATAATTAAATTTTTAAAATTTTTCTTCTTTGATATTAAAAATTTCTCTATTAAAAATTTAGTTTTTCCATAATTATTCTTAATCTGTGATGTTTTAATTTTTAAGTTTTCTTTTTTTTTTTTATTTGTGTCTTTGTAGACATTGGAACTTGATAAGAAAATAAAATTCTGAACTTTTTTTCTTATACACTCATTAATAAATTTTTTGCTCTTGCTAACATTGTTATCAAAATATATTTTTTTCTTTCTTTCACCTTCTAAAACATATGCATAAGCAGCACAGTGAATAACTAATGAAATTGGATTATTTTCTAAAAACTTTATTATTTTTTTTTCATTTCCATAATCTAATTTTAAAAAACGTTTTTTATTGACTACATTATCAATTGAACTTTTTGATAAATTATCAATACCGATGTATTTGATTTTGTTTTTTTCGAAAATGTGGGATATATGAGAGCCTATGTATCCTGTCGATCCAGTTAATAAAATCATTTTACTTTTATAAAGAGTATTATAATAATTTCAAAAATATATTCTAAAAATTTGTGAAAAAAATTATCTACTGGTCTCCATATTTGGGTCATGTCGGAACAAAAAAATCTACACTTAACTCAGCTAAGGGATTATCTTTTTACGGTAAAGATAAATTTGACGTAATATTAATAAATGCGTTAGGTGAATGGAATGATGTTGATGAAATAAAAACTCTCAGCTTTTTCAAAAATTTATATAAAAGACTGCCCCAAGGAGGTTTTATAAAAAGTAGAATTTCTTATCTAATAATCTTTTTGCTTTCTATTTTACCATTATATAAGTTTCTTAAAAAAGATAAACCTGATTATATAATAGCTCACTTAATTACTTCGCTACCAATATTTTTATTTAGAATTTTTAAATTTGAAACTAAACTTATATTAAGAATCTCTGGTTACCCAAAATTAAATTTGATACGAAAATTCTTTTGGAAATTATGTTCAAAAAATATTCATTTAATTACATGTCCAAGCATAGAATTGAAAAATCAGCTAAGGAAGTTGAATATTTTTGAAAATAAAAAAATTGTTGTACTTTATGATTCAGTTATAAATATCAAAGAAATAAATGACCAAAAAAAAAATTTTTTATCAGATGATGTAACAAAAAGTAATTATTTATTAGCTATTGGTAGATTAACAAAGCAAAAGAATTTTTATCTTCTTATAGATGCTTTTTATCAATTCAATAAAATAAATGATAATTATAAACTTTATATAATTGGTGAAGGTGAAGAAAAAAAAAAAATTATTAGCAGAATAAATCAATTAAAATTAGAACACAAAATTATTTTATTAGGCTTCAAACGAAATGTTTATAAATATTTAAAAAATTCAAAAGCTTTTATTCTTTCATCTCTTTGGGAAGAAATGGGCTTTGTAATTATTGAGGCAGCTTCCTGTAACACTTTAATCATTTCAAGTGATTGTCCAAATGGTCCAAGAGAATTTTTAAATAATGGAGATGCGGGTTATTTATTTAATAATAATTCAGTGAATGATTTAGTCCAAAATTTAATAAAATTTGATAAAGATGAAAAAAATATTAAGTATAATAAAATTTTATTAGCAAAAAAGAATGTTAAAAAATTTACAATTTTTAATCACTATAAAGAATTAAGGAAAATTTTAGACAATAAATAATAATGAGAGAGATAACTGTATTTTGTCCTACAATTGGAGTGGGTGGAGTAGAAAAAAATTTATATCTAATCTTAAATTATCTTGTCAAAAAAAAAATTAAAGTAAATTTGCTAACGTGTAGTTTGGATAAAAAAAAAAAATTTGATAAAAAGATAAAAATAATAGGACCATCTAATAATCGATTTAAAGAAAGTTATCAATTAACAAAAATCATTATTTGTTTAATTTGTTTTTTAAAAACTGATTTAGTAAAAAAAAAAACAATTCTATTTTCTTTTCAATCAAATATTTTTTTGATCTTATTTGCAAATCTATTCAAGCTCAAAATAATATCAAGAATCAATGCTTCTCCAGATGTTTATTTAAAAAACGCTTTAAAGAGATTTTTCTTCAATAAAATATATAAACTTTCAAATTTAGTAATTGTAAATAGTAATGACTTAAAGAAAAAAGTAAAAAAATATATAAATGTTAATTCAAAAGTTATTTACAACCCTTCCTTCAATAGTAATAAAAGTAAATTGATTTTAAAATCAAAACTTACAAAAAAAAGTAATTATGTGAATTTATTAAATGTTGGAAGACTAGTGCATCAAAAAAATCAAATTCTTTTAATCAAAGCAATTAAATATCTAAAATACAAGTCGAAGATAAAATTCAAGTTAAATATTATTGGAAACGGAAATTTATACGAATTTCTAAGTGAAAAAATAAAAAAAAATGATTTAACCTCAAATATAAAAATTATTAGAAATATAACCGACCCAACTAATTTTTATTTAAAATCAGATTATTTTATTCTTTCATCTTTGTATGAAGGTTTGCCTAATGCATTAATCGAGGCAATTTCTTACAAAAAAATTTCTTTATCAAGTAATTGTCCAACAGGTCCACGAGAGATTTTATTAAATGGTAAAGCTGGTTATTTATATAAAAATAATAATTATAAAGAATTAGCTTGTACACTACTTAAGGCAATAAATAATAAAAAAGAAAGTCAAAAGAAATTACAATTAGCATATCGCTCTCTTTCAAGATTTGATGAAGAAAATAATTGTAAAAAATATTTATCTATATTGAGTAAATTTATTTATGATTAAAAATATTATATTTTTTTTACCAGTTTTTAAATTGGGTGGAGCAGGAAATTCAATTTTCAGATTATGTACTAAAATTGATCTAAAAAAAAATAATATATTTATTATATCAGTAGGTGAAAATGAATATAAAAGTAAATTCAAAAATTATTCAAAAAAAATTAAAATAATTGAAATAAATAAAGATAATACTGTTGCTTCATTTTTTATTTTAAGAAAAAAAGTAAAAGAAATCTCAAAAAATAGCTATAATAATATTTTCATTTCTAACCAACACTACGCAAATGTAGTTTCTATATTAGCTCTAAAAAAAATAAAAAATTTGAAATTAGTCGTTGTTGATAGAATAGATATCTCTGAACTTAACAAATTCTATAATTTAACCAATTTTGTAAAAAACAAAATTGTATTTATTTTAGTGAAGTATTTATATAAATACGCAAACAGTATAATATCAAATTCTAAGAGCGCAAAAAAAGATATAGAAAGAATTACAAAGTCTAAAGTCATTAATATAAGTCCCCCATCTTTAATTAAGTTTAGAAAGATTAAAACCAAGAAAAAAAATAATAAACAAATTAATATTTTGACCGTTGGTAGCTTAGTCAAAGGTAAAGGTGTTGACACAATGATTAAGTCTTTAGGTCTATTAAAAAACAAAAACTTTATATTTACAGTAGCAGGAGATGGTGAGGAGAAAGAAAGTTTAAAAAAATTAATCAAAGAATTAAAACTTATAAATAAAGTTCGTATTCTCGGATGGTGCAAGAATGTAGAAAAATTATATGAAAAGTCAGACCTTTTCATTCACGCTTCTCATCAAGAGGGTTTTCCAAACTCAATTGTTGAAGCTTTAAATTTTAATTTACCTGTAATTGCTTCAAATTGTAAAGGTGGCACTCAAGAAATTCTTATTAATGGTAAAGGTGGTGATCTATTTCCTGTAAATAATCACAAATTATTAGCATTAAAAATCCAAAGATTTATGGATAATCAAACAAATTTAAAAAAAAAATTAAAATTTGCTAGAAAGTACATAAATAAATATACAGTAGAAAATAATTACAATAAATACATGAAAGTCTTTAATAAAATATAAACATTATGAAAAAGAAAAATATTCTAGCGATTGCACCTCATGCAGATGATGTTGAAATTGCAATGGGTGGGACAATTGCAAGATATGTAGATGAAGGTCATGATGTTACGATTGTTACAGCAATTATTCCTCAAGAGGACTCTAAGGGTAAGGTTGATAAATTTATGACTGACAATCGATTAAATGAACAAAAAAATGCTGCAGCTGTTTTAGGTGCAAATTTAGATGTGATGAACTTAGATCCTTATGAGTTTGGTTATAATAGGAAATTTATTAAAATTTTTGACGAAAAAATAAATTTTTATAAGCCTGATATTATATTTTCGTGCTGGGAGCATGATACACATCAAGACCATAAAAATTTAGCGCAAATTTTATTCTCTGTGACTAGAAAAAATAATATCTCATTTAATATGTATGAGGTAATGCTGCCTGGAGGGATAAATACTTATGCCTTCAATCCACAATATTTTGTTAATATTTCAAAATACATTGAAAAAAAGATAGAAGCAATAAAATGTTATAAGTCAGTTTTTGAAAATAAAAAAAATAACTACAGCAAATATTTTGAGTCAATAGTGGGAAGAGCAAAATTTAGAGGTGAGGTAATCGGCGTAGATTATGCTGAGGCTTTTGTTGTTGCAAAAAAAATTGAAATTTAAATTTTAATTATAGATGGATAGGTTAAAATTTTCTATTAGACCTAATTTAGAAGTAAAAGAATTTAAAAATTTAGTCGTAAAATTCAAAAAAAACAAAAATTTTAAAATCAAAAATATTAATTGGGATTATTATTCAAATCCGTTTGGTAAATCTAAATTCTTTATAGCAAAATTTAATAATTTGGTTATTGGAATGATTGTATGTTTTAAACAAATTTATATCAATCGAGACAAAAAATTTATCGGATATCGTATTCAAGATGTGATTACTGATACTAAAATGATTAGAATCTTGATTAGAAATAATAAAAATTTTGTGTTAAAAAATAAAAAAGGAATATTTGAAAATTTAATAATAAAATTAAATAATCATCTCAAAAAAAAATCTGAGATTAATTTAGGTTTTGCTAATCATCTTGCATTTCCCTACTGGAAAAGAAATTTTTGGAAAGATTTATCAAATTTTCCTATTTTTGAAAAAAAAATAACAAAAGAAAAATTTTTCAATTTAAAATTTAAAAAAATTAATAAATTTAATGTTAAACATGAAAAATTTTTTTTAAATAATTTGGGTAAAAAGATTAATATTTTTTGGACATCTAAATATCTAAATTGGAGATATGTCAAGAACCCAAGGTCTAATTATTATAACTATGAGTTTTTTTATAATAAGAAGTTAATCGGATATACCGTTTTAAAAGAGTATTTATCAGATAAAGAAAATATAGGTCACATATGTCAAATAATTTCGATACCCGGATTTGAAAAAGATATTATATTTTTCGCAAACAATTTCTTTTTTAAAAAAAAAATTTTCAAAATAAGTATATGGTCGTCAAATTACAATCTTATGAAAAAAATGAACTTTACTAAAAATTTTCCAGAAAATAAAAAAATTGTTTATTTTGGAAAATTGAAATTAAATAAACTAAATTTTGATATTAATATGGGTTTTTCAGATATTTATTAATTGAAATTATATTTTTAATAAAATAAAGATCCAATCATGTTAAAAAAATTAATAAAAAAATTAGTCAACTATACAAATTTTAGAATAGTTCATAAAAATGATTGGTACGAGCGACAAGTCAATTTAATACCAGAAATAGTTGAAGATGAATTAAATTTTATTAAAAATTTAGAAAAGTATTCTATGTGTCCGCCAGCCGCCCACTGGTCAATTATTCAATCAATAAAACACATCTCAAAAAAAAACATTGCGGGTGATTTAGTTGAATGTGGAGTATTTAAAGGAGGCAATTTGATTCTGATGAATCACATAATGCAGAAATTAAACTTAAAAAAAAAAATTTTTGCATTTGATACCTATGATGGAATGTCAGAACCAACAATTTATGATAAAGATTTAAAAGATATACCAGCAGATAAAACTTTTAAAAAATATAACATACGTAACGAAAAATGGTGCTACGGGAGTTTAGAGGAAGTTAAAAGAAACATAAATTTATTTGATAAAGGTTACAAAAGTAATTTTTTCTTTATTAAGGGTAAGGTCGAAGATACCCTAAAAAAAAGTGAAAATATTCCAGAAAAAATTTCGTTATTAAGACTTGATACAGACTTTTATGAGTCAACAAAAATTGAATTAGAAGTTTTATACCCAAGGCTTTCAAAAGGTGGTGTTCTTATTATTGATGATTATGGTCATTGGAAGGGTTCTCAAAAAGCAGTTGACGAATATTTTGATTTAAAAAAAAATTTTCATTTTTTACATCGAATAGATTATGGAACAAGACTTTTAATTAAAGACTTTTAATTATTATATAGATCTATAAAAGCTTTAGTTCTTTTAAGCCAAGTATATTTTTTTGATGTAAGAATTGCATTTTTTGAAATAAACTTTAATTTATTTTGATTTGTTGAAATCTTTATAATTTTTTCGATCCATTCATTTTTTTTTTCAAAATCATTTATTAAAATTGAATTATAATCATTTTTCAAAACTTCCCTTAAAACTTTAATATTGGAGCAAAATATTGGGGTTCCGCTAGCTAAAGATTCAAATAATTTTAGCGGAGACATAAATTTGGAATTATCAGAACTTTTTGAATCAAAAGATAGATAAACTTTTTTCAAATAAGGTAATAATAAAAGATCAGATTGACCCAATATCAGCGGAATTTTAGATTGCTCAACAAATGGTTTTAAATAAACATTTT
Source organism: uncultured Pelagibacteraceae bacterium (assembly GCA_902520335.1). Classification (GTDB taxonomy): domain Bacteria; phylum Pseudomonadota; class Alphaproteobacteria; order Pelagibacterales; family Pelagibacteraceae; genus Pelagibacter. The sequence goes on along the minus strand of CABYNS010000001.1, from coordinate 276,677 downwards.
TTGGTAATTTATTGAATTTTTCATCTCTTTTTCCATACAAATAAAATTTGAAATTTTTAAGCTCTCTCGCAATATCAAAAATAAGTTCTATGCCTCTTCCCTTATAGAAGCTACCAACATAGGAAATTTTCTTAATTTTTCTTATCTTTTTTTTCTTAAACTTTTTAAGATTCACTGCATCATGAAGCACTTTAAAGTTCTTGGTTTTATTTTTGTAAAAATTAGCAAGTGATTTAGAAATAAAAATATTTTTAATTATATATTTTGAATTTATAAAATTTAGTTTTATAAGAAGAAATTTAGTTAAACCTCTCAATTCTTGATGAATTTCTAAAAAATGCTTAATTCTAAACAAACTTAAAAATACACTTGAAATTAAACTTCGGGTTATTATTAACCTTTCAGCATCATAACTTTTAATTATTTTAATAACTTTTAAACCAAAGAGAATTCTATTTAAAAAATTCATAGTAATAGTTTTTTTAAAGACTCTATTAATTGAAATTAATTCATAGTTTTTCAAATCAAAAAACTTAATAGACTGATTTAATTTTTTTTTATCAAAGTATGGTATTAATAATTTGGAGCTAATGTTATGATCACAAAATGCATCCAACATCTTAAATACATGAATTGCATAAGCCCTATTTGTCGGTAGTTTGAAATCAGCTATATATAATAATTTCATTCTAAGAAAAGATGTCAATGATAAATTTACCTTTAAGAGAAGTGAGTATTTTCTTGAATGAATCATGTTTTGTTAAAACAATGTAAACATCAAAACTTTTTAAATCTGTTTTGTCAATTAATGAAAATTTCTTTTCATAGTTATTGCTTATCATTGGATCATAACAACACACTTTTTTAAATTTTTTTTTTATATTGTCATAAACTTTTACGGATAAAGAGTTTCTTAGGTCCGCAACATTTTTTTTATAAGTGAGGCCCATTATTAAGACTTTTATTTTATTAAATTGTTTTTTTTTATTCTTAATCTTTTTTATAATTTCTTTTACTGCAAATTTAACCATGCGGTTATTAGTTTTTCTCCCAGCTAAAATAATCTTTGTATCTAAGCCTTTTTTTTTCGCAAACCATGAAAAATAATATGGATCTACTGGCAAACAATGCCCACCAACTAAACCAGGTTGGTAATTAATAAAATTCCACTTGGATTTTGCTAATTCTATTACTTTGTTAAAATTAATATTTGATTTATTACAAACTTGATAAATTTCATTCATTAAACCAATATTTAAATCTCTTTGGATATTTTCAATTACTTTAGATGCTTCCGCCTCTTTAATACTTTCTGTAAAAATTAATCTTTTTGCTAAATGTTTATAAACATGTTTTGCATTGAGTTGTTTTGCCTTTTTAATCGCGATAACTTTATCTATTTTTTCAATAGTATGATCATTATCACCAGGATTAATTCTCTCTGGTGAATATCCTACGAAAAAATCTTTATTACATTTTAATTTAGATCCTTTTTCCAATATTTTAGCACATATATTTTCTGTAACCCCTGGATATACAGTTGATTCAAAAAATATTACATCTCCTTTTTTTAAAATTGTTTTCAAAGCATGTGATACATTTATAAGATTTCTTAAATCTGGGGTATTATTTGAATAAATTGGAGTAGGTACTGTTATTATAAAAAAATTTGATTTCTCAAGATCTGAAGACTTATTTGAAAAAAAAGATTTATTTTTTAAACTTAAGTTTTTTGGATCAAATTCTTTATTTAAATCTTTTTTTTTTTGGAGATTATCTATTCTATATTTATTAATATCATAACCAATTGTTTTAAATTTTTTATTTAACCTTAGAAATATTGGTAAACCAACGTAGCCTAATCCAATAACAGCAGGAAAAATCTTTTTCATATTAATTAATCCTTAATTCATTTTTTATAAATTTGACAGCATATTCACTTGTTAATTCATTTTCACATAATTCTAGGTGATTTTTGCATTTGAACGAAAAACAAGGGTAGCATTTTAAATCAAAATTTTTATGAATTACTAAATTGTTAGGATAATAAATCGATTCCATTGTCATAAATCCCAGATGTATAAGAAAATTTTTTTTATCAAAAGCAGAAGCATAGTGGTTGAACATACCTTCCATAGAAACTAAAAATTCACTTTTTGAGAGAATATATCCTAATTCTCTGAGAGAAATATTATCGTAGTTTTTAAAAGTATTCTTAAGCTCATACTCTCCCTTTTTACCTACCTGAATCCACTTAATATTTCTCAAATTGTCAACAATATTTTGAATTCTTTTTGGTCCCCAATTTTTATTTGAGGTTAAACTTTGCTTTGCCTCTGAATGAATAACAGCAAATTTATTTGGTAAATTAAATTTTTTATCATAATACTCAATCTCTTTTTTTGAAAAAAAAATTTCATTTTTGAAAATACTCTTATTCATTGTGATGTTGAAATGATTCGCATGTGATAAACCAAAATGAATATCTTTTGGGAAAAATTTCATAAAAAATTCATCAGTTGTGTCATTAATTTTAGATCTATAGGATTTAATTCTTTCGCCTTCAAATATTCCTAATAATTTAAGAAAAATAATTCTATTTATTTTTTTTTTCAAATTAAAAGTTTTGTGTACTTTTGGATTATGTAAAAAAAATTCAATATAATTTGAAAATATAATAATTTTTAAATTTTTGTTATATATTTTTGAAATTACTCCAGTTAAACAAATATGATCTCCTATTGCATTTCCATATCTAAAAATTATTAAATAATTTTGTTTCTCTAGAAAAAGATTAAGCTTTTTGTAAAAAAAAAATTTAATCAAAATTTTTAATATTTTTTTAATTGTTTTCAATTTTATCAATTATTTTAGTGGTAGAATATTTTTTAATTCTTTTGAAAAAAACAATCTTTTTGACTAAATTTTTTCCTATAATTTTTTTATTTTTCCAATCGTCTCCTAACAGGAGAATATCAGGCTTAATACGTCTAATCATATTTAATAGACTTTTATCAGATCCAAAAATTCTAACTGATTTAATAATTCTTAGACTTCGTAACATATCTAATCTGTTTTTTTCGTTATTAACAGGTCTGTTAGGGCCTTTACTTTTTTTTACTCTTTTGTCACTGTCAATACCTACATATAAATCATTACCTAAGGTTTTTGCCCTATGAAGAAGTTTTATGTGGCCTGCATGTAATATATCAAAACAACCACTTACAAAAACTTTTTTGTTGTTCATCAATTTATTTTATTTAACCAATATTTTAGTAAATCCTCAAGTGTCTGCTCAATTGAAATTTCAGGTTTCCAATTTGTTAAATCTACAAGCTCAGATGAATCTCCGTGTTGATAATATATATCTATAGGCCTATAAAATTTATCATAAATTTTTTGCTCCACATTTTTTAATCCACTAATTTCAATCAATTTGTCTGTAAAAAATTGCATTTTTCTGGGTTTATCCCCACAAACATTAAAAATCTTTCCGTTACATTTGTCATTGATCATTGCCAAATAATAAGCATTAACTGTGTCTCTTACATCAATTACAACCCTAGTAGTCTCTAGGTTTCCAATTAATAAAGTTTTATCTTGAAGATTTTTCATCATTCTTGCAACTTGATATGCATCCGAAGATATTGAAAAATTTTTTCCCCTTCTAGGTCCGGTGTGAGAGAAAGCTCTAGTGATAAAACCATTGATTTTTTTATTTACAATTCTCTCTTGCATGTATAGATCGGTAGCTGCTTTTGAGCTACCATAGGGATTTGATGGTAAAATAGTATCATTTGTTTTTATTTTTTTCCCATCCATTCCAATATTTCCATAAACTTCTGAGGTTGAGCAAAACATCAATTTACAATTTGGTTGTAAATCTGAAACACATTGTATCAAATTTGCTGATCCCATTACATTTGTTTCCATCGTGCCAAGAGGATCAGTAAAACTTGTTGGAGGATGAGATTGAGCAGCTAGATGAAAAACACCATCAAATTGATTTTCTTTAAAGATAATTTGCAAGCTTCTCAAATTTTTAAGATCTGAATAAACCCATCTTATTGAATTAAAAATGTCATCTCTAACTACGTCTCTAATATCATTCTCTCTGCCATTACTACAATTTATTAAACCGTAAACGTTGTGTTTTTTTTGAATAAGTAAATTGGCTAAATGAGGGCCTGCAAAACCGGTTATACCTGTGATCAAATAATTCATAAATTAGAATTTTATGTCTTTTAATATACCTTTAAGCTCAAATCTAGTTATTATTTCAGTATAATTTTTTGTTACAACCTTAGTCGCTGCTAATATTGCAATTTTAATTGATGTTATCAAATCTATATCTCTTTTCAAAAAAATTCCTAAAAAAGCCATAAAAGTGTCGCTAGCCCCAGTGACATCAAAAGATTTTATTTTTTTAACATTAAATGAAATTTTTTTTTTTTCTTTATTAAAAAATAAAAGTTTTTTTTTACCTCGTGTGATAATCAAATTTTCTATTTTTGATCTCTTAAAAAAAATTTCAATTTTTGAGGAAAATTTTAAATTTCTTTTAAAAAAACTATCAAATTCTTTTTCATTTGGGACAATAATTGTTGAATTAGAATAGTATCTCATGTCTTGTTGTTTTGGATTTGTAATAATAATTTTTTTTTCCTTAAGAAAAAGTTTTGATATCTCTTTAAATAAGTTTTTTGATATTAATCCTTTTTTGTAATCAGAAACAATCAAAAGAGAGAATCTTTTTAAATTTTTCTTTATGTAATTAACAATTCTTTTTTCAGTTTTTTTTTTAATTTTGGATATTATTTCTTCATCTAACCTAAATTTTTGATTATTATTTATAAAAAACCTAATTTTTTTTCCAACAGAAAAATTTTTTTCATAAAATAGTTTATTTTTGATTTTATTTTCATTAATTAGTTTAACTAGAATTTTGTCATTTATGTTCTTTCCTATTCTACTAATCAGAATACATGATTTATCTATCTTATTAATATTATTGGCAACATTACCAGCGCCACCAATTCTATTAATTAATTCATAATTTTTTATTATTGGGACATTGGCTTCTGGAGATTTTCTCTGAATTTTGTTGATAGAAAAATTATCTAAAATCAAATCTCCTATTACTAAAATCATTTAAAGTGTTACCTGAACTAATTGAATCTTTAATTTTTTTTTAACAATATTATCTATGTTTGGTAAATATTTAACTTTATATTTGTTTTCTAAATTAGAAACTATATTGTTACATCCAAACCTCTTAATCAAATCCTGATCATCATGATAAAAATCATCAAATATGACTATCGTTTTTTCATGCATCATTTTTGAGACATAAAACCAATCATTCTTTATTGTTTCTATTGAGTGACCTCCATCGATAAAAATAAAATCTATTTTTATCTTCTTATTCAAAAATTTAGGCAGTGTCTCATTTGTGAAACCTTTATAAAGATTTATTTTTCCTCTATTTTTTAAAAAATTTTGAATATTATCTAAACTATTTGGTTTTTTACTTAATTCTTTATCTAAAATTTTTTCTTCAGAATAAAAATTTTCGAAAAGGTCAAAACCGTAGTAATTTACTTCATTACTAAATACTTTTGCAGCACTTAGCATTTGAGCAGATCTTAACCCTTTATAAACTCCAATCTCTAAAACCGACTTAGGTTTAAATTTTAATATCAGCTCTAATAATTGTCCATATCTTTTAATATTAGAATAATTATATCTGGTAATTGTAATTTTTGTTTTTATATAATTTAAAAAATTCATTTATATTAATTTAAAAAATTTTTTATACTTCTAAAGTCATTATTGGATTTCCATACTTTATTATAAATCTTATCAATCAAGTATCTTTTGTTCATTAATTTTCTCAAAAAATGATAAAAATCACTCTTTCCAGAATATGGGAATGATATCTTATCTTTTATTAGATCAAATGAGTAATCATTATTTGTCTTGAGTAAAATAGGAAAACAATTATACAAACTGGCTTCCAACAAAACATTTGAATTAGTTGCTACAAAAAACTGAGGATTATATTTGCGGACAGCTGTCGCAACATTTTTTTCATCTATCTTTATGAAATCATTATTATTTATGTAATTTAAAAAAACATTGTTTTCTATCTGATTTGTTTTCAATTTAACAAATACTTTAATCTTTTTTTTCTTTAATTGATTTAGGTAACTAATCACTGATTTGTAATCCATTCTGCTATCTGAAAAAAACAAAAGTTTAAGATCTTTGTTAGGTCTTCTATATCTTGTTTTTTTAAAATTTCTGAAATTACTTACCAATACCTTATTTTTATAATTGGGATTTATTTCAATTAATTTTTTTTTAAAATAATTTGTCCAGACTATATATCTATCAAAACAATCATATTTCAAAGATACTCTATATTTTGAAAACCTAGAGTGCATGTAACCAATTGACTCTATTTTAAGTTTTTTACAAATTTTAATAAAAATTTGAATTTCTCTATAATCATCGATCATTATAAATTTTTTGATATTCAAATATTTAAAGATTTTACAATATATATTATATTGTCTTAATTTACATTTATGGATACTTTTGAACTTTTCTTTAATCGTAAATTTTTTCTCTTTATAAAAAAATCTGGAAAAATATATGATACTTTCATGAAAAATAACATTTTTGAACTTAAAAAATGAAAGTAAGGATAAACGTAAGCTAGAAGTTTTAATAATATTAATATTTTTGTTTATATCGATTATTGAATTTATATGATTTGATCTTGGATCGGATAAATCATTATTAAAGACTATAAAGTAATTAATTCTACTTATCTTGAGAATTTTACATTTATAAATTGTAATAATACTTAAAAAGAAATTTATTAGGTTTGTTAAAAATTCCAATATATTAAATTTCGGCTTATTAATTTTTTTAGTTAAGAGAATTTCAAATAACTCAAATGAACTAATATTATAAATCTGCTCTGAAAAAAATTTATTACGAAAAAAGTTATATTTTTTGAGGGTATTATTGAACATTACAGCAAGCTAAATTTTTCTTAAATCTGTATTATTCAAAAGGTAATAGATAATTTTATTAATATTATCAAAATTATTGATTTCTTTGGGGTATAGTTTCCCTTTATCTTTAAAATTTATATAGATTGGTTTATCTGAGATTTTCTTCTTATCTTGAAAAACATAGAAAAAAATTTTTTTATACAAATTTCTAGTTTCAATTTTCTTATTTAAATTTAATTTGATTGGTAAATTCAAAGATTTTAAAGTATTTTCAATTTTTATTAAATTTTTAAAAATGTTTTTTTTTTGAGACTTATTATTATTCTCTAAGTAAGATAAAGCTATTTCAGAAATCATTCCTAGTGAAACGGCTTCACCATGTCTTAAAAAATCTTTTTTGATCAAATCATCTGTTGCCATTTCATAAGCATGTCCAAAAGTATGTCCAAAATTTAATAATAATCTTTTATTCTTCTCATAAACATCTTTTGTGAAGTGATCAATTTTTATTTTTAAAGAGTCTAAAATCAATTTTTTTGCTATAACTTTATTCCTATTTATTATTTTTGATATATTCTTATCAAAAAAGTTTAAGTTTGATTTATTAGATATAATAAAAGATTTAATTATTTCAGCTTGTCCGCTGATATACTCTCTTTCAGGAATTGAGTCTAAAATTTTTTCATAAATTATTACATTTGATGGATGAAAATAAGTTCCAATCAAATTTATTTGTTTATTGTGATTTATTCCTGTCTTTCCACCAATACATGAGTCAACAAGTGCAGTCATCGTTGAGGGAATATTAATATAAATTAATCCACGCTTATATAAACATGATGCTAAGCCAGTCAAATCACCAATTACACCACCTCCACATGTGATAACAACTGATTTTTTAGTCAGAGATAATTTTGTAAATGTATCTATTAAATCTAGAACACTTTTTATATTCTTATTTTTCTTTAAACTTTTTATTTTTTTTGATGAAATTTTACATCCCGTTAGTTTTAACCCTAAAAGAATATCTTTAATAATATGATTTGATATATTTTCATCATATAAAAAAATAATTTTTTTATCACTTTTTAATTCAGTGATTTTCTTTTCAAGAGACTTTACAATATTTTTTGTGTAAATTATGTCATGTATATTTTTGTTAATTTTATAAATTATTCTATTTCGATCATTCATTTTTAAGAGTACTTTTTTAAGATTTTATCTGTTTTAAATTTTTCTTTTGCTTTTATAAAATCTTCCATAACATCAACTGAAAAACTATCTCCAACTAAATTTAGAGTTTTTATCTTAAGACCTATTTCAAGTGCACGTAATAATTCTATATCCTCAATTTTTTCAAGATTACTTTTCTTTGCTGATGAATATTTAATTAACGCATTTTTCTTAAATGAGATTATTGATAAATGTTTTTTGTAAAAGGAGTTTTTTTTTTTAAATTCAAGAGGAATTTTAGCCCTAGATAAATAAAGAACATTATTCTTTATATCGGTAACAACCTTAATTAAATTTTGATTATCAGCCAATTTTATTCTGAGTGTAGGAAGAATGATATCGGCTGAAAGATTTTTCTTATGAAAGTCTATTACTTTATCAATATGATCTGGGCTGATTAATGGCTCATCACCCTGGATATCTACAATTAGATCATATGAATTTTTTTGTTTAAGTAATACTTCGGTAATTCTTTCTGTGCCATTATTATGATGTTTTGACGTTAGAACACATTTTGCTTTGAATTTTTTAGCAACATCTAATATTTTTTTATCATCGCAGCAAATAATTATATCGTCAAATTTTTTTGATAACATTGCTCTCTTGTATGTATGAATAATAAGGGGAATTCCATTAATCTCTAAAAGAGGTTTCGATGGTAACCTTGTTGAACCTAGTCTAGTAGGTATTAATCCTAAAACTTTCATTATGTTGATGTCCAACCTCCATCAATTTTGATTACTTGACCATTTATATACTTAGAATTTTCAGACAACAAAAATAAGGTTAAATAAGCGACATCTAAATTTTCACCCCACTTATCAAGCGGTATTCTACTTAAAGTCCATTTATATAATTTTGATTTATTTTCTTTGAAATTTTTATAATAAGATGATTTTATAAAACCTGGAGCAATCGAATTTACTCTAATTTTCTTTTCAGCAAACTCTGCTGCTAATGATTTAGTTAGACCGTCTACTGCAGCTTTTGTGGACGCATATCCCGAAAGTTCTTTAAAACCAATATTTCCAACAATAGAGCTTATATTAACAATTGATCCCGCTTGTTTTTTAAATTTAAATTGTGAGCTAAATAGTTGAGTTATTTTGAATAGTGAAAAAAAGTTATTTTCAAAGATTAGATCCAAATCTAATTTATTAATTTTTGAAAACTCTTTTCTTTGCCGAATACCAGCATTATTGATTAAACAATTAAAAACATGTTTATTTTTTTTTGCCAGTGAAAAAATATTATTTATGATACTTTGTTTTGTTATATCTCCACTAACTAAATATAAATTTTTATTTTTTCTTAAGTTTTTGAAATCGGATTTGTTTCTTGTTACTGCATATACAATTACTTTTTCTTTTATAAGAAGTTCTAAAATTTTTTTCCCTATACCCTTGCCTGCCCCAGTTAATAATACCGTTTTATTTTTTAAATTTAGATTCATTTAATTCATTTGTAGATAAAAAAGTTTATGCTTTTCCTCATTAAAGATTTCTCTGATGGATTAGCCATAGGACCTACAGAGTGCAATGAGTTGTGAGTTTTTACAAACAAAAAAATTTGATTTTTATTAAAAGGAATTTTTCTAACTACTTCTGTAGCTTCAAAAGGCACAGTAGTGTTAAAAAAGTTATATTTATATTTATCTTCTGTTGGTCGCAAAATATCAGTACCAGAGTTAGGTATGTTTTCAAAATCATTATTTTTAATTATGGGAATTACAAAACTTATTAACTTATCAGCACCATCAGTATGAGGTTTGATAAAACCTCCATTAGTCGAAATCATTGAAAATTCAAAACCAAACTTTTTGTTTCTTCTTATTTTGTCGTAAATTTTTCTCAAAAAATTTTTTTCATATTGATGTCTTGATAGTGAAATATGATTTTTATCTAAAAGATCTAGAATCAAGTTTTTAAATTTTTGGTTATTTAAAAAATTGTATAAATCATTAATATTTTTTTTATTATTTAGTATATTTTTAAACGACGGGTGGTTGTCGTTTAGTGAAAATTTTTTCTGTTTTAATTGATTTTGTTTATCAAAATCAAAATTATCAAATTTTTGATCACTTGGAAATTCATTACATAACTTTTCATAAAAAGGTGTATCAAAAACATTCTCATATAAAGCATGAGGATAAGGTTCGTAAAAATATTTTTGATTGTTAAAGTTGATCATTCGACAAGTTAATAACAAAATATGGCAAAAATTTAAGAAAAATATTAGATTAAATGATTTATTAAATATTTAGTCCACTAATCTGCAAAAAATATGGCCTATTAAATGATGTACCTCTTGAATGTTTGCAGTTGATTTAGATGGAACAACATAATTATAATCAGACAATTTTTTACACTTTCCTCCATCTTTACCAAGCAAACTAATAGATTTTATTTTAAGTTTTTTAGCCATCTTTAATACATTTATGATGTTCTTGCTATTTCCCGAGGTAGAAAAAGCAATTAATAGATCACCCTTTTGACCAACCCCCTGTAATTGTCTTTCAAAGATCTTCTCATATCCAAAGTCATTAGCTATACAAGTAATTACTGAGGTGTCTGTTGTTAATGAAATAGCTTTATATGGTTGTCTATTTTTTTTATATCTTCCTACTAACTCACCAGCTAAATGCTCACAATCAGCAGCACTTCCTCCATTTCCCACAAAAAAAATTGTTTTATTCTCTTTTAATGTTTTCTTTATATCTGCGGCAATTTTTTCTATGCAAGATGATATTTGTTTAAAATTATTTTCAATTAAATCTAAATGATCACGAATGTGACTTTCAGTTATTTTATTCATTACATTCTTTCTAGATCAATTTATTGAAGAGCTAAATTTAATAATTCTATATTTCATTTTTGAATTTATAGCCGTAAGTTTATCAACTTCACTATCACCAATCAATAAAGATTTACTGATATTTATATTAAATTCTTTTTTTGCTTTTGTTATCATGCCTACACCTGGTTTCCTCATTTTTCTATTTTTTCTGTATTTAGCTATTTTTGACAATTTAAAAAAAGGTGCAAAATAAATTTTGTCAATATTTCCACCATAAGACCGAACCTTTTTATTCATCCAATCATTTAATTTTAATAAATCTTTTTCTTTATAATATCCTCTTCCTATCCCAGATTGATTTGTAACAACTATTACAAAGTAATTTTTGTCATTATATTTCTTTATAAAATTAAAAATTCCTCTTCTCCAAATAAAATTTTCTTTTTTAAAAACATAGCCAGTGTCTTTATTAATCACTCCATCTCTATCAAGAAAAATGCAGGGTTTAAAAGATATTTTTTTAAGAAATTTGGGCAACCTTTTTAAATTTGAAATACTTCCCATATCTATAAAATCATTTTTATATTCTTTGCCATATATGTTCCTAGATCTAATAAGTTTTTGATAAACGCTTTTTTCTAGAGAACCATTTTTTATTAAATATGGTATTATTTTTTTTGAAAAAATACATACACCTGAGTTGATAAATTTTTTTTTTCTTCTTAAATCATTAATTAATAAATTTTTTCTTCCCAATCCAAAAGTATCGTATTTTTTCGTGTAATCTTTTTTTTTAAGAGCTAATTGAGCAATTTTTCTTCCTCGAAAAAATTCATAGATTAAATCTGATAAATTTATATCAAAAAAAGTATCACCATTACAAAATAAAAAGTTTCTTTTTAATTTCTTTCTTGCATTGTATAATGCTCCAGAAGAGCCTAGGGGTTTTTTCTCCTCTAAACATTCTATCTTGGCTCCATAAAAAACCTTATTATGAAATTTTTTTTTGAATATTAAATATTTATAGTGACATAATAGGAGTACATTATCTATTCCATATCTTGTCAAATATTTTATTATATGTTCAAGAACTGTTTGATTATTGACCTTAATCAAAGGTTTTGGGGTTTTTAAAGTTATTTTTCCTAACCTTTTTCCATAACCACCACATAAGATTACAGCTTGATTTATAATCATCTTTAATAATTATTTTTGTTTTTTTTAAAATTAAAATTTGAATAAATATAATTAAGTTCTTTTATTCCATCTTCTATTGAGACACTTGGCCTGAATCCTAATTTTTCAATTTTTTTATTACTAACAAAATAATCTCTTTTGTCGGGATCTTTTCTATTTTTTATAATTCTTATTTTTGTTCCACTCACATATTTTTTTATCAATTTTGCTAATTCTAATTTAGTTAAATTCGCAGTAGAAAGACCAACATTATAGATGTTTCCTTTCATCCTACTAAAGTTTTTTATTGCAAATATAAAAGCATTCGCCACATCTAAAACATGAATATAATTTCTTCTAAAATGGGGTTCAAAGAGTTTAATTTCTCCGTCTACAACAGCCTTATTTACAAGAAAATTTACAAGTAAATCGGTCCTCATTCTAAAAGAATATCCAAAAACTGTTGCCAATCTAAATACAACAGAATTTTTATGTTTTAAAATTATCTTTTCAGCATCAACTTTTGTTTTGCCATAAAGTGATATTGGATTCAAAGGCGATTTTTCATCACAAAAATTATTTTTCTTTCCGATTCCATAGCCAGAATTAGTGTTCGGATATATCATTTTTTGACTCGGTTTAATAATTGATAAGATATATCTTATTGTATCAAAATTAATTTCTTTAGTTTTTTTTGGATGCTTATCACACAACGGAGCACCCACTAAAGCAGCTAAAGGAATTATTATATCTTTTTTTTTTACTAAATTTTTTAATAACTTTTTATTTCTAACGTCAGCTTTTATAAATTTAAATCCTTTTTTAACAAAAAGATGAGACAAAGAAGTTTTATTAAATTCTAAAATATCGATAACAGTTACATTATGTCCAATCTCTATTAATTTAGTTGAAATCATAGATCCTAAATAACCTGCACCACCAGTAACTAAAATGTTTAATCTTTTCATTATGCTTTAATTTTTATTTTTGAAAAATATTTTCTAACATGAATTTAAAGAATTTTAGATCCCTCCTGATCGACCGAAAATTTAAAATACACATTTTTTTTCAATCTTGTAATGAGTTTTTTTTGTTTTTGTTTATTTTCTGTTAAAAACAAAACATATCCACCCCCACCAGCTCCTAATAATTTTCCACCAATTGCACCATTTTTTAATCCAAAATTATATAATTGATCTATTTTTGAATTAGAAACAAATTTAGATAATTCTCTTTTAAATTTCCAACTTTCATTTAATAAGTAAGCAATTGATCTAATACTGTAATTAGAGTTTGATTCTAAAATTTTTTTTGCTTTTCCTGTAATTTCTAAAATTTTATCCAGTCTATAATTATTTTTCGTAATATTTTTGATTTTATCTCTTTCAATAAGTTCTGACTTTCTCTGAATTCCTGAATAAACTAAAATCGAATTAGAAATTAAATGATTTAAGTTTTTTTTTTTAATTTTTAGATTGCTTATTTTTATTTTTTTTTTATCGTAATGAATCAAGTTTAATCCACCATAAGCACAAGCATATTGATCTTGAAAGCCTGAGGATTCTTTTAAAATATTATGCTCAATATTAATACATTTTTTAACTAATTCCTTTTTTGTTATATCTATTCCATTATATCTGTGAATTAAATTCAACATAGATATTGTGAATGCAGAACTAGAGCCAAGTCCTGATAATCCTGGAATATCAGAGCTATGAACAATTTCTAATCCATCTTGAGATCTATGATATTTTTTTAAAACTGCTTTAATACTTGGGTGTTTAATTCCATTTAAACTATTAGATGTTTCGTTAACAAAATATCGTAATCTATATTTAAACGGAAATAAGTTAGGCAAAGTTCTTAAACTTAAGTAACAATATTTATTTATTGTAAATGATATTGTCATCCCCTTATTTTTTTTAAACCAAACAGGGAAATCAGTACCACCTCCAAATAAAGAGATTCTTAGAGGTGTTTTACATATGATCATATGATTGTTTTTCTTGATAATTAAAATTAAACAAATATAGATTATATTATTTTGAAAAAGAAAAAAATAGTAATATTTGGAGCTAGTGGATTTATAGGAAAAAATATTTCCATTAAATTTAAAAAAAAATTTAAAAATCATCTAATAATTGGAACTTATTTAAAGAATAAACCTTCAATTAAAGGTGTAAAATTAATCAAATGTGACTTGACCAAACCTAATCAAGTAAAAAAAATTTTAAAAGATACTGAAATAATTATTCAAGCTGCAGCTACAACTTCTGGAGCTAAAGAAATTATTTCAAAACCTTATATTCATGTGAATGACAATGCAATTATGAACTCTGTTGTGACTAAACTTGCTTATGACCATTACGTCAAGCATGTTATTTTATTTAGCTGTACAGTGATGTACAGATCTTCAAAAAAAGCTTTAAAAGAAAATAATTTTAACCCGAATAGAGAGATGTACTCTAATTATTTTGGTGCGGGATGGATGAAAGTATATGTTGAAAAACTTGGTGAGTTTTATTCAAGATTAAATCGAAATAAATATACATTGATTAGACACTCAAATATTTACGGCCCATACGATAAATTTGATTTAGATAAATCACATGTTTTTGGAGCAACTGTAAATAAAGTTATAAATGCTAAAGACAACAGAGTGATTGTTTGGGGCAAAGGTGATGAGGGCAGAGATTTATTGTATATTGATGATTTAATAAATTTTGTTGAATTGGCTATTAAAAATCAAAAAAATAAATTTGGTGTCTATAATGTCGGTTATGGAAGTTTAATTTCCATTAACAACTTAGTAAAAAAAATAATTAATTTATCTGGCAAAAAGCTTAAAATAGTAAATGATTTAACCAAAAAAAGCCTTAAAAATAGTGTATTTTTAAACTGTCATAAAGCGCTTAAGGAAATTAAATGGAAAAAAAAAATTACTTTAGATGAAGGTATTAAAAAAACTTTAAGATGGTATTTAAAGAACTATTAGATATAAAAAAATAATGAAAAAAAAAGCTGTAATATTATCTGGTAATTTAGTTCAGGATCATGAATTTATATATCCTTTTTACAGACTTCTTGAAGAAGGTTTTGACGTTGATGTTTGCTTGAACGAGGGAAAACCAGTGAAAGGAATTTTGGGAACTGATATTCCTCCTAACAAAAATCATCCTGTAAAAAATATAAATTCCATTAAAACTTCTGACTATGACTTTTTAGTAATACCAGGTGGTGTAAAAGCTTTAGAAAAAGTAAGACAGAATAGAAATATAATTGATTTTATATCAAAATTTCATGAAGAAAAAAAAGTAATTGCATGTATTTGTAGTGGTGCTCAATTACTAATTTCAGCAAAAGTTGTTAAAAATAAAAAAATTTCTGGGTATTATAGTATGAAAGACGATATCGAAAATGCAGGAGCAATCTACACTGATCTTCCAGCCGTAATTGATGGAAAAATAGTCACAACAGCACATTACAAAGATTTGGGACCTTGGATGAAAGCTGCATTAGAATTATATTCTAAAGAAAAATAAAAGATGAAAAATTTAATGGTAAAAAAACCTTGGGGAGAGGAATATATAATTTGCAAAACTAATAATGCTGCTACATGGCATTTAAAAATAAATTCTAGAAAAAAGACATCCTTACATTGTCACCCAAAAAAGAAAACAGGCTTTATTCTTTTAGATGGAAAGGTTGAGGTAATGATTGGTTTTTACGAAAAGAAAATACTTAAAGCGCCTGATAAACTTATGATAAGACCAGGGCTATTTCATTCTACAAAGTCTTTATCAAAAAAGAATAGTATTGTTTTAGAAATTGAAACTCCAATAAATAAAAATGATTTAGTTAGATATAAAGATAATTATGGAAGAGAAAATAAACCTTATGAGGGAAAAAAAAAAATGAAAAGATTAGAAAATGAGATTATTTTTAAGGTTCCCCCAAAATTTGGTAGCAATAAATATAAATATAAAAATTTAAAAATTACTGTCGAAAAAATTAAAAATATAAATAAATTAGTTTCTAATAGAAATAAAAATACCATTTTTGGAATTTTAGATGGAGGACTTGTGGATAATAAAAAAAACTATGTTTTGTCTGCAGGAGATATAGTTCGAACTAATACTATTAGAAAACTTTCTGAGGTATTTAAAATAAATAAAAAAATAATAATACTTACTTGTTCTAAAAGTGGATAAAAAATTAAGAATAAAAGTTTTTGAAAAAGCATCTCTTTGTAGAAACTTTGAAATTAATGCCTTTAATTATTCTAAAAATAGAACTATCAAGATACCGATTTATTTATCTGCTGGACAAGAATTCACCCCAGCAACTTTATCGACTTTAATATTTAATAAAAAAATAAAACCACTGATATTTGCTCAACATAGGTGCCATTCTACATATTTGTCATTCGGAGGAAAAATTGAAAATTTAATTGTTGAATTATTGGGAAACTATAGGTTAAGCAACACAAGAGGTATGGGAGGATCTGCATCCATATATTCAAAAGAGATAAAAATGTATGGCCACGATGGACATATGGGCACTCAGGTCCCAATAGGTATAGGTGCTTGTTTTACATCAAGAAAACCTACAATTGTTTTTATGGGAGATGCCTCAGCAGAAGAGGACTATGTGCTTGGGGCTCTTGGATGGGCATCAGTAAAAAAATTACCTATTTTGTTTATTGTAGAGGACAATAACCTTTCAATACTCACCGAAAAAAAAGTTAGAAGAAACTGGCATATGCATGAAGTTGCGAGATCTTTTAAAATGAGAGGTTACGACTTAAATGATAATCCAAAAGAAATATACAAATACCAAAAATATTTTTTTAAAGAGCCAATGCTTTTAAATATTAACACAAATAGATTATTTTGGCACGCAGGCGCGGGGAAAGATAGTGACGAAATCTTTGATAGATATTTAAATGAAAAAAAATATTTAGGTTCTATAGGTGAAAGAATTGATAAAAAAATTAAACAAAAGGTTGATGAAATATGGCGGAAACAGTTAGAGAAACTATAAAAAAGATCATTAGAAATCATCTAAAAAAGAAAAAAGGTAAAGTTTTTGGTCAATGTTTAACCGCAGTAGGTTGGGTTGGAGGAACTCTACCAGAGTTGTATGAGAAAGATGGTATGATAGAATTGTCCATGGCTGATGTTGCAGGGGGAGGAATTGTTACTGGATCAGCCTTAATGAAAAATAGACCCATATATGTGATTAGATATCAAGGGTTCAATTGGTATAATGCCCCAATGATTGTAAATTATGCTGCTAAAAGTAAAGAAATATGGAATACCCCTTGTCCAGTATTTGTTCGCGGTATTGGTATGGAGGGAGCAATAGGACCTGTCGCAGGTTCATCACATCATTCACTCTATTTCAGAATGCCTGGTGTCAAAATTGTTTCACCAATGACTCCAGGTGAATATAAAAAAATTTATAAAAGTTTTATGAGTGAGGAAGAAGTTTATTATGTTTCTGAACATCGAGGAAGTTTCAACAATAAAAAAGAATTAATTGATGATATTACCGGAACAAAAGATTTTGTTATTATTGCGATCTCAATCACAAGGTTTCAAGCTATTGAAGCAAAAAAAAAACTTGAAAAAAAAGGGTACAAAATCGGTATTATTCATATTTTGTGGATTAAACCTTTTAAGATATCTAAAAAAGCACTTAAATGTGTTTCTAACTCTAGATTTGGAGGGATTATAATTGATGATGATTATGTAGATGGCATTTCAAACAGTTTAGCTAATAAAGTTAATCATCTCACAAATAAAAAAATATTCACTATGGGTCTATCTGATAAAAGTGCAGGTTTTCATAAGAAAGTTGATAATCTGCCTCCAAACGCTGACCAAATTTCAAATAAGATTTTAGGAATCTTAAATAATGCCAAAAAATAACTTTAAAAATAAAAATGTTTTAGTTGCTGGCGGAACTGGAATGGTTGGTCAAGCATTGATTCCTAAACTTAAAAAACATGGTGCGAAAATTTATGTTGCTTCAATGGATAATAAGAATTTATCGCCAAAAGGAATAAAAAAGTTTTTTAAAACAGATTTAATAAATATAAATAATTGTCTTAAAGTTACAAAAAATATGGATTGTGTGATTAATCTATTAGGAATTACTGGCTCTCCAAAAATAAACTTTTCTAATCCAGGTAGTTTTATGATGTCGAACTTATATTCTGCAGTAAATTTACTTTACGCATCTGAGAAAAATAAAGTAAAAAGATATTTATATACTAGCACCTATGGAGTTTACGGAGAAAAATCTAACATGAAAGAAAAAGATATGTGGAGTCACTTTCCATCTCCAAATGACAAATATGCCGGATGGGCCAAAAGAATGGGGGAATTACAAATTGAAGCATACAAAAAAGAATTTAAATTTGAAGGTTTACATGTGATAAGACCTGCAAATATTTATGGTCCTTTTGCGAATTTTAATCCTAAAAATTCGATGGTGGTTGCTTCAATCATAAAGAGAGTTCTTGATGGTGAAAATCCTCTAAAAGTTTGGGGAGATGGAAAAGCAATAAGAGATTTTATTTATGCTGATGATGTTGCTAATGCGATTATCAAAGTTATAAATAAAAATATTCAAGTTCCTATAAATATTGGTAGCGGCAAGGGTGTTACAATTAAAAAACTTGTTAATGAGATTATAAATTGTAGCAAAATTAGATTAAAGCCAAAAATTATCTTTGAAAAATCAAATAAAAATACAAAAAAAGTTGGTGATAAAAAAAGAGTTTTAAATGTAAAACTTGCAAAGAAATATAATATTAAAAATAAAATTAATTTATCAAAAGGTATATTTTACACAATTAATTGGTATATAAAAAATAAAAGTAAACTAGAATCAAGATATAATTACTTTGCTAAATAAGTGAGGAATAAATTCATAAGTAAAATTAATAGAGTAAATTTTAAGGAATGGCACAAATTAATCAAAAAAAATAAATTGAAATTTCACCATATAAAAAAAATTGGTGAGATTAATAGGGATAAAAATGAGTTTGCAACTTCACTCATAGACACCAAAATTACTTTTAAAAAAAAAACCATCACAAGAGCTGTTCATTTAGAGGGTGATAGTGTTGTGGTGGTTCCTATTATTAAATCAAATAAACAAGTCAAAACCATAATGGTTAAACAATTTAGGGTGCCAATAGGAAAATTTAATTTGGAGTTTGTATCTGGTGGAGTAAATAATAATAGATTTAAAGCAGCTGCTATAAGAGAAGTGAAGGAAGAACTGAATATTAATATAAAAAGCAAAGATTTGATTGAATTAAATAAAGGCAAAATATTTCTTATGCCTGGAAATAATTTCGCAAGAGCAAAATTTTTTGCATTTATTTATGATATAAAAAATATTGAAATAAATAGATTTACATCTTTGAGAACTGGTAATAATAAAAATGGAGAGTACTTGAAAACAGTAGTAAAAAATTTTAATGAGATAAAATCTCTTAAAACAGCATCAATAATAATATCTTTAAAGTTATTACAAGACAAAAAATTGATTAAATTATGAAAAAAAAAAAGATTTTAGTAGCTGGTGGTTCTGGATTATTAGGATCCAATATTACAAGATTATTAGTTAACTCAAAAGCAAATGTTATAAGTTCTTTTAATTCAAAATTTCATAATAAGAAAAAAAAATATTTTAAAAAATTTAATTTTCTAGATATTAAGGACTGTATTAAAGCAACAAAAAATAAAGATATTGTATACATCGTTGTTGTTAAAGGGAGTGGAATTCTTAATTTAAAAAAAAATTTTTTTGAGAACAATTTAAATAATATTGAGATGCGAATAAACCTGCTTGAAGCATGTAAAATTAATAAAGTTAAAAATATTATTTGGGTAAGTAGCTCAACTGTTTATCAACCACTAAATAAACCAATTAAAGAAAAAGATATCGACTTAAATATTAAGCCTTATAAAATTTATTCTGGTGTAGGTTCAACTTATAGATATCTTGAAAATATATTTATGTATTATTTAGAAAGCTTAAATATGAATATAAAGATAATTAGAACCTCGAGTATATATGGACCATTTGACAATTTTGATACGAATACTTCTCATGTTGTACCAGCGTTAATCAAAAAGGCACTATCAAAAAAAAAATACTTGGAAGTCCTTGGCGACCCATCTGTCACAAGAGATTTTGTTTATGCTGAAGATTTAGCGAAAGCATGTATAATTTTAAGTAATCATAAGTTTAAAGGTATAGTTAATTTTAGTTCAGGAAATTCATTAACTATAAAACAACTAGCTAAAAAGATAATTAAAGTATTGAAAATCAAAAAGGAGATTAAATTTGTTAGTAAGTCAAAATCATCTGCGAAATATAGAGTATTAGATAATTTTAAATTTAATAAATTATTCAAAAATTTTAAAAGAACAAATTTAGAGGATGGATTACATAAAACTATAAGATGGTATTTAAATCATGAAAAACAGAAATTTTAAAAATTGTTTAATAACAGGAATAACTGGCTCTGGAGGGAGCTATTTAGCTGAACACATAAATAATAAGAATAAAAAAATAAAAATACTTGGAACCACAAGAAAAAAAGTTTCAGATGTTAATCAAATTTTAAAAAAAATATCGAGTATTTCTAGATTAAATTTACAGAATTTCAATTTAACAAAAAAATATTTGAATAAAACTAAACCAGAATTAATATTTCATATTGCATCATACGCTGATGTAAGAAAATCTTTTTTTTCCCCAATTAAAGTTATTAATAACAATAATAAAATAACTTTAAACCTTCTTGAGGCTGTAAGGAAATTAAATATCAAACCATTGATAATATTGTGTAGTAGCTCAGAAGTTTATGGAAATGTTAATAAAAAAGATCAGCCTATTAAAGAAAATCAATTAATGAGGCCATTAAGTCCTTATGCGGTATCAAAAAGTTTCCAAGATCTTCTAAGTCAAGTTTATCAAAAATCTTATGGATTAAAAATTATAATTACAAGAATGTTTTCTTACACAAATGGAAGGAGATACAATTTGTTTCAATCATCTTTTGCTAAACAAATTGTAGAGATAGAAAATAATAAAAGAAAAATATTATTGCACGGAAACCTAAAAAGTCTGAGAAGCATAATAGATATAGATGATGCAATGGAGGCATATTGGTTAACCGCAAAAAGAGGTAAAGTTGGAGAAATATATAATATTGGTGGAAATAAATCTATAAGTGTCAAAGATGCTTTGGAATATCTAATTAATTTCTCCTATAAAAAAATATATACACAAAAGGATAAAAAGTTAATTAGAGTGAAGGATATCAATTTACAAATACCATCAAGTAAAAAATTTAGAAAACATACATCTTGGAAACCAAAAGTATCAATAAAAAACTCTCTTTTAAAACTGCTAATTAATGAGAGAAAAAAATTTAAAAAAAGTTATCGCGAAAAAGATGGGAAGCCTGGAAATGTTGCTCAAACTAAAAAACAATTTAAAGTAAAAACATTAAATTTTTCAAAAGGTGACTTACTTATTTTACATGGAAATTGTGTCCACGGATCTTTTCCAAATAATTCAAAAATATCTAGACCCTTATATTCTGTGAGCTATCTTCCAATTGGAGAAAAATTTATTCCTGGTAAAAACGCTCAAAGAAAAAGAATGAAGATTAACTAATGATAAAAATAAATCACATAGAAAATATAAATAACTTAAAAAAAAAATTTTTTAGAGATGGCTATGTAAAGATAGAAGGATTATTTAATATCAAATATTTAAAAATGCTTAAGAAGCATACCACTAATTTAAGAAATAAATATAAAACCCAAGAGATTCAAATTCATAAAAATAATAGACGAGTTGAAGAGTTATTTAAAAATAATGTTTTAAAAAATCAGATAAGTTTTATTTTAAATTTTAAATCGATATATGGATTGCAGTCGGAAAGATTTTTTAATCCTCCAAAAACAATTGGTTTTCCACCCCATCAAGATGATTTTTTTATTAGATCAGGGCGATACAATTCTGCAAATTTATGGATTCCATTCCAGAACGTAAGAAAAAAAAATGGTTCTTTATTTTTTTTCACTAAATCTAATAAAGAAAAAATAAATTCAAAACTAAATTTAAAAAGTTTAAATGACAAAAATTTTAAATTATCTAAATTCAAAAGATATAAAAAAAAATCAATTAATTGCAACATTGGTGATGCTATCCTAATCTCTAATAGAGTAATTCACGGTAGTGGAGGAAATAAGAGCAACTCACGTAGAGAAGTTTTAGTTTTAGGATACATTAAGAAGGGTTCAAAATTTAATTCAGGCAAAACTGCCAGAAGAAAACCCTTTAAAATTTAATCATTTTATAAAGGAATAGATTAAAGATCTTAATTTTTTTAAAAATTTTGAAAATATACGGTGAATTAAAAAAATGAGATAAGTTGAAAGAATATTCACCCTTGAAACATGTAAATCTTTAAACCTAGCTTCATCTAACTTTTTATTCTTTAAAATCAGTAAAGTGTCTTTGTTAATTAAATCAAATTTCAAATTATTTTTTGAAATTCTTGATAATTTTTCGTTAATTCTAAAATTAAATATCAAAATAAAACCAAATTTTTTGTGAAATCCCTTCTTAAATAACTTGAATTTTATATTTTTTGAAAAATTATTTTCTTTTTGATTTATTATAAGTAAATTATTTGTGTCACTTGAAAAATTTTTATTTACATAATCATAAAAATACTGAGTATTTTTAGAAATTATGCTATTAAATAAACCATATCTTTTAGTATCAAAAGATTTGATAATTTTACCTATTCTTTTGTAATAACCGTGGCCTAAATTTTTTTTACTAAAGTCATAAAATAAAATATCTAAGTATTTAAACTTATTTCCGATTATCTCTAATGTAGAAGAATTACTATACCCAAACTCTACTAATTTATTTATTTCAAATATTTTAATAATTTTGATAATTGTAAAAATTTTATGAAGTTGAAAAATATTTCTAATATGCAATTGATCGGTATTTAATAAAGTGTCATATATATTTAATTTATTTTCGTCTGAATCTTTAAAATTTTTATTTGGGATATTTGTTGAATTTTCAAAAGATGCACTTAAATTCTTCGCATATGAAATTTTTAATTTTTGATTTTTCATACCCCATGAAGAGTTATTTGGGTTGTATCTGTCTGGAAGAGACGGTTTTTTTCTTAAACTATTAGAACGGATTAATTCATTTCTTAGAGAGTTTTTCAAAGGGGGAAATTTAAACATATGTACTCCAATGTTGTCAGTGTTAATCTTATTAAGACCAAGTAAGTTTGTTCTTAAAATTAATTCTGAGTCATTTGATGTACCTGGACTCATAATTTCATTTAACCCTCTCAAAGCATTAAAATTATATTTGCTAAGCATTGTTGAAAATCCACCTCCAGAATAAAACGTATGTGCTTTGAAATTATAATTTGTAGAATTTAAGTAATCTAAAAATTTCTCATAATTACTATTTTTTTGATTACTTTTATAAAAATTGTAATCAATTATTTTTCTGGGTATTAAATAAATATTTTTTTTTTCTAATTTTGGGCTACTTACAAAACTTAATAAATTTTTCCACATATTAAAATTAAAAAATTGATCACTTGCTGTTTGTAAAATATATTTTCCTTTAGCTCTTCTTATCCCTACATTATAAGAAACTTCGTGATTGAAATTGTTAGGAAAATTTTTTGAGTATTTTTTAGTTAACTTTTCATTTACATGAATAAACTTAACTTGATTTTTAAAATTTTTATTTACAAAAATTAAGTCTGAAATTTTTTTTTTACTTCCCCAATCTACATAAATGATTTCAACTTTTTTCTTATCTTTTATCTTATTCAAAAAAAATAAATTTAAATCTAACGTTTTTTGTATTCTATAAATAAGATCCTCATAATAATTGTCATTTGCAATGTTAATAACTAAAGATATTAATTTTTTCATCTTATTCTGAAGTAAATGAGTTAATGTTCATTATATTTTATTTTATTGTCATTCATACTTTTTTTTGATCATTTTAAAAAAATTAAATTTATTACCAGATAGCTAATTAAATAATTCAATAAGAATATTTGTTAACTTCGTATGACCATTTTTATTCAGATGATATCCATCGTTTGTAAAATACTTTCTCTCATTTAACTCTTTCAATTCAATAAAATTTTTACCAAAAACCTTTTTTATTGAATAATTAAATTTTTCTATATTTTTTTTTGTATTTGGTCTCTCATCATCTATTCTTTCATCGCTAAAAATTTCTAACCAAAATATTTTTGATTCATTAAATAAAAGTTTGATCTTATTGACATTATTTTCAAATACTCTGATATCAGTTTTGGTTTGAGAGTAATATTTCAAAAAAAAAGGATTATAAAGTATTTTCGATTTGATATCTTTTTTTGAAAAATTAAAAAATGAGAATACTTTATAAAAAAAATTTAATATTCTTCCTTTTATAAATTGAGATTTAGTATCATTAATTCCTGTATGTAATAGTAAAATATCGGGTTTCCAGTTAACATAATAAGGAATTGCATGATTAATCAATTCTGAGGTAGAAATCCCACCTAAGGTTACTTGCTCAAAATGACAACTTTTTAGTTTGTTTTTTAAGTTAAATATATAAGTATCTTCTAACGTTATAACATTCTTAGTATCAGCATTATACCTTGGTAAGCAATTCGAGTCCCCAATAATTAAAATTTTCTTAATTTTTTTTTCCATGACTTATAATCGTTGCTAAAATAATTTTTAAGGAAACCATTGTCTCTGGTTCTCCTGATAGAAATTTAATATTAAATGATCTCTCTAAATTACTTATAAGCAAATAATGACTAATTGAGTCCCATCTTTTCAATTGATGTATCGAGGTTTTGTTATTCAATTCTGATAATTGACAATTAAATGTTTGTGACATTATTTTTTTAACTTTTTCTTCTAGTTTATTTTTCATTTATTATTTTATACTATTTTATTAATAATTGTTTATATTATAAGTATTCCTTAATGATAGATAAAAAATCTCTCAATTTTTGGTATAAAAAAAAAGATTTAATCAGTTGGTATAAAAAGCCAAAAAAAATTATTTCAAAAGTTCAAAACTATTACCACTGGTTTCCTGATGGAAAAACAAATGTATATTTTAATTGTATTAAAAAAAATATTCTTAAAGGTTTAGGTAATAAAATTGCTCTAATTACTATCGATGAAAACTGGAGTGAAAATAAAATTACTTATAGAGATTTAGATAATTACGTACAAAAATTTGCTTTTATAATAAATAAAAAATCAAAAAATTCTAATCAGATTATGATACATGGTTCAGCGTCTATTGAGACCTCAATTTCAATGTTTTCTTGTGCAAAACTTGGAATTACACATACTGTAATTTTTGAGGAATTGCAGTCAGAAGCTATTTTAAAAAGAATTAAACTATTAAAACCCCAAATGATAATTACTAGAACAAAAAATAAAAAAATTTTGGATTTTTTTAAAAAAAATTCAAAAAAATATAATTATAAGATTATTCATTTTCAAAAACTCAAACTAGATAAGTACACGTTTAACTTAAATATAAATGATATAATTAGATTAAAATGTAGTCATACCTCAGGCAAAGAAATCTTGAGTAATCATCATTTGTTTAATTTATTTACCTCTGGCTCTACAGGTGAACCCAAAGGTATAATTCATTCGAGCGCTGGATATTTAATATATTCTAAATTTTCATGTCAAAAGAAATTTGGGATGAAAAAAAATTCAATTATTTTTTGTGTTTCAGACGCTGGTTGGATCAATGGTCATACATATAGTTTATATGGACCATTGTCTATTGGTGCAACATCTATAATAATAGAAAAACCAATATCAATTTTAAACGTCAAAAAATTTTTAAAAGTGCTGAAAACATATAAAGTAACTATTCTTTATTTACCTGTTACATTAATTAGAATGCTAAAATCAATCGATCCAAATATAAAATTTAGGTCAAAAAACCTTAAAACTCTTGGATCAATGGGTGAACCATTGGCTAGCAGTATTGCAAAATGGTATGCTAATTCTTTTGTTAAAAAAAATAATCCTATTGTTAATACTTATTTTCAAACTGAAACTGGTGGTATTATTTTTTCTCCAGAATTTAATGATAAACTTAAAAATAAAACTTACGGTACTGTAGGTAAATCTATAAGTGGTTACCTTAAACTTAATGTTAAGATTAAACAAAAATTAATAGAATTAAAAATAAAAACTATTTGGCCTGGGTGTATGATTAATGTAATTAATGGAAAAAAAATATGGGAGAAATATTGGGATAAAAATGGTTACTTTAACTTATTTGATATTGGTAAACTAAACAAAAATCATTGTTTGGTAATCAATGGCAGGAGTGATGACGTAATTAATATTAGAGGGCACAGAATTGGCTCAGAGGAAATTGAATCTATTATACTTAAAATTAAAAATGTTTCAGAGGTTTCAGCAGTTTCTATCAAAGATAAGATTGAAGGTCATAAAATAGTCATTTTTTCATCAATAAATTCGAAAAATTTTTTTGAAATTGAAAAAAAAATTAATGATGAATTGTACAAAAATTTTGGGTCATATGCATTGCCGAAAAAAATATTTTTTTTAAGCTCTTTGCCTAAAACAAGAAGTGGTAAAATTATGAGGCGAATTTTAAGAGATCTGTTAGAAAATCCAAATAAAAAAATTAATAACATAAGCACAATTTTAAATAAGAAAATTATATTTGAAATAAAAAAAGAGATTGTAAAAGATGGTAAACGTAGATGATAAGTGAAAATTTATATTATATTAATAAAATTTTAGACAAAAAAGAGAGGCTTTATTTAATCTTTTACTTCTTATTTTCAATCCTGGTTGGTATCCTTGAGACTATCGGCATAGGAATTATACCTGGATTCTTTTCTATTTTAATAGATAAAAACATTCTAATTAACAAATTTGATTTTAATGAGAGTTTTCAAGATATTATGATTATTTTTTTTAATTCTGAAAATTTATTTTTATATCTATGTTTCGGTATAATTACTTTTTTTGCGCTTAAATCGTTGGTAATTTTTATATTCCATTTTTTTGATGCAAAATTAACAAGAGATTTAAAAGTTAGCACTAGTTCAAAATTATTCAAAATTTATATCAATAAAGATTATCTTTTTCATTCAACTAATAACCCTATAATTCTTGGAAGAAATATCTCCTCCGAGGTAAATATTACCGTTGCTCACATAAAATCTTTTTTATTAATTATAAAAGAAATTATTCAATTATTGCTAATCTTTTTTTTACTACTTTTTGCAAACTTAAAAATTACTTTAGTTATTTTTTTTCTTTTTGTCGCTTTTGGGTTTATTTATTTAAAAATTTTTGGAAAAAAATTAAAACAAAAATCCGAAATTGCTTTTCATGAAAGAGGGTTTAAAAGCAAAATAATAAATCAAATCTTAAATGCAATAATTGAAGTAAAAATTTACAATAAAGAAAACTTTATTATAAAAAAATTTATTGAATCTATAAAAAAAGAATTCCAATCAAAGATGTTTTTGGATGTCATAAGTAAAATACCAAAAATTTTTATTGAACTTTCTATCGTTTCTTTAGTATGTGTAACAATATTTTTAAGTGTTAAATTAGGATACAATGTTGAAGCGATTATAGCTTTTGTTGCACTATATTTTTTTGCTGCTTTAAGAGCTTACCCCTCTATAAATAGTGTACTACTTCAAAATATGGCATTAATACATGGTAAGGTATCAATAGAAAAACTATCAAAAGAATTCAGTAAAGCAGATTTAAATTTTCAAAAAGAAAATTTAGATAAAAATTTTGATTTTAAAGACTCAATAGAATTTAAAGATGTATCTTTCAATTATCCCAAAAGACAAGATATTCTCTCAAATTTAAATTTAAAAATTTTTAAAAACACAATTATAGGTATTAAAGGAGAAACTGGGTCTGGAAAAAGCACTTTTATAAAACTGGTAATGAATTTATTAGAACCTTCATCAGGAAAGATTAGTATAGATAATTTACCTCTAGCGAGCATTCGAAATGCTTGGCAAAAAAAAATTAGTTATATTCCTCAAAATTTTTATATTTTAGATGACTCATTTTTGGAAAATATTTTATTTAGTGAGGATAAAAAGCAAGTAGAAATTAACAAAGTAAATCAAATTTTAAAATTTTGCCATCTTGATAATTTAGTTGATGATCTCCCTGAAGGTCTAAATACAATAGTAGGTCCAAGTGGAAAACTTCTATCAGGGGGACAAGCACAAAGATTAGCAATGGCAAGGGGGCTTTATCAAGATAGAGATATATTAATTTTAGATGAAGCTACAAATGCCTTAGATAAAGATACAGAGGATAAAATTTTAAAAAATATTTTAGATTTAAAAAAATCCAAAACAATTATCATAATTTCTCATAACCAAAAAGTTCTTGATTTATGTGACAAAGTCATTGAATTTAAAGGAAATAAAGCAAACATAAATTAATTAGTTTAACTAAACTAACTCTCTCAAAATCAAAAGAATTAAAAAATTTAATTTTAAAATTACTCTCAGTAATATTTTTTATTTTCTCAAGAACTTTATTTTTTACAAATATCTAATATAAATTGTGAAAAATTTTGCTTTTTTTCTTTTTTAAGATTTTTTGTATATCTATTATAATTTCTGTCCAACTCATTATTTTCATCATCATAAAAGAAAATATTTTCATTAAGTAATTTCAAGAAATATTCTTCACCAAATCTTTCTTTGCTCAAAGATTTCAAACAAAATACTTTTAAAGTTTTACAAGAAGCACTAAACCCATCTAACACAGCACTCATCATCCCAAAAGCAATTTCATATTCACACGCGATATCACTTATCGGTTTATCATCATCTAAAATATTAAATTTTATGTGATTATTTAAATTATTTGAAATTTGTTTATTAAATAAGTCTTTATTAAAATTTATTCCTCTAGGATGATGTCTAATATCTAATTGATTTAAACTTGGATTTTTTTTCAACTGGTCATTTACAAAATTTGCTATTTTAATTGATTGTAATTTAATTTTCTCAATTCTATCTGGAGAGTTTTCTGCCTCTAAACTCATTAAAGGTCCACTTGATAAAAATATAATTTTATTTTTTATTTGATTATTACATAAACAATTATCTTTAGTTTTTAATAAATAAACATTTTTATTTTCTTCATGATACCATTTCTTCCAAAACAAAAATGAAGAGTAATAAAAAGTAATTTTAATATCATATTTTTTGGTTTCACCATTTGAATTTAAATCATATTCATCATATTTAAAGTTTCTTGCATAAAAAATATAAGATAAAAAAATTCTATCTAAAAATAAATCTAAAAATCTTTTAAACGTATTAAGTAATCTAATTCTTAAATCTTTTTTCTTTTTTTCTTTTTTTGTTGGAATTATTTGTCTTAACTTATGTACTGATTTTACAATCTTTAAAATATCTTTATTGTCTAATAATTCTTTTATTTTTTCTGTAGGTAGCAAAATTGGGTCGTGAGAAATTCCTATTTGTAAGCATTCTTTACTTAATAAATTTTCAAGAATAATTTTTTGCCAAATAAAAATACGGCTATCCGAAATACAATATTCGAATTGATTAAATTTCATTTTTATACGTAAGTATAATAAATATATATGAGTGTTCAAAATTGATAGTAAAGTTCTTTCAATACCATTACTTTTTTCATAGTAAGGAATTACATAAACTTTTTCTATACCAATATTTTTTAAAAATTCGAATAATTTTATTTTAATTTTTTCACTTAACCTAAAGTTGCTTAAAATGATTATAATATCAAATTCTTTAGATAAGATTTGCAGATCATATTTATAATTTTCAATTACATAATAATTTTGAAAACACATTAATATTGGTTTTTTCTTCATTAAAATTTATTTTAAGTTAATGATACTAATAATTAATTTTACAAAATAGCGTTTTTTTTGAATTTAATAAAGTTTCAAAATTATAATTTATTTAAATTTTAGATTACTCATTGATAACTTGTGATTTACATATATAAAACTATCAAAATATGTCTAAATTAAAACATAACATAATTTTTTTAGAAAAAATTTCCACAAAACATATAGACTTGGGCTGGTTAAAGTGGGTAAATAATTCAGGTAATGTAAAAGTTTTAAACAGACCACCGTATAAATATACTAAGAAACAATTATTAAAATATTTAAAAGATTTAAAAAAAAGTGGCGATTTAATGTTTGCCGTTAGATTAAAGTCTAACAGAGAGTACATCGGAAATATAAGAATTAATCACATAGATTATCATAATAAAAATTGTGGTTATGGTCGATTATTAGGAAATACAAATCAAAGAGGAAAAAATTACGGGCTATTGATGCTTTACAAAATTTGTGATTATGCCTTCAATAAATTAAAAATGAATAAAATTTTTTCTCCATGCTACACAGACAATTTTAGATCATTAGCTAGTAATTTAGAATTTGGAATGAGAATTTCTGGTCATTTTAAAAAACATTTTAAAAAAGATAAAAAATTCAAGGATGTATATTATTTAGAATTAACAAAAGACGAGTTCAAGAATATTAAAAAAAAGTATGAATAGATTAACTAAGTGAGATTAAAATTATCAAATTTAGATTTTATAAATAATAATATTTTTTGAGATAAGAAACTAGTACGATCATAATTGTTGTATATTGGATTATTAGAGTTAAGAGATTTTCTAAAAAAGTTTTCGGTATAATTTTTTGCTAATGGGAATTTGAATATCTTTGTTAGCTTTTTATTAACATAAAAAAAACATTGGTTTTTTTTGTTTATCTGAAGAATAAAAGTTTTGCCTCTACTTTTAACATATAGAGTATGATGCTTAAGTTTACTATTATCGTAAATCTTTAGGGATCCATTGTTATTTTTTATAATTAAATTTCCACTTAGTTCATTATAGCCTTTTCTTTTTGCTTTGAGTTTTTTTAAATTTGGAGATGAAATTTCAAAATTACCTTTATTTGTTAAAGAATAAAACATGTCTAATATATGAATTAAATTCGTTGCCAATCCTTTTTTTCTTAAACGATAAGAAGCTACAAAATTTTTAGTTAATTTTAATCCAATTTTCTTTATTAAATATTGTCCCCAAATATTCACATTTACTTTTTTAATTGTAGAATATTTTTGAATCAAAATTTTGAAATCAGAGTATTCTTTAATCCCATTAAATAAAAATTTTTCTAGAATCAAATTCTTAATATTATTAAATTTTAATAATTTTTTTAAAATTGAATATCTTTCTTTTGAATTAGTGGCTATTATAACAAGATCATATCTATTATTTTTTGGAATATTGGCAAAAAATCTCAATCTTTGGAATTTTTGTATATTTCTTAATTTATTTTGGATTTTTTTTATCTTTAGATCGCATAAATCAATATTATAAAGATTTTTAGAATTATAAAAAGATTCATAATGGGACATTCCCATTGATCCGGTACCAATAATTAAAATATTTTTTATCTTAGACTTCATGGTAAAATAGTATAATTTTTAAATTCAAAATTCATGTATAAATTATGTATAATAGGTTCTTCCGATATAATACCAAAACATATTTATGCTGCACAGAAAAATAAGTTTGAAGTACATAGTATAACAAGCCTTAATTTTAATTCTCTTAATGCCAAAAAAATTAAAAAAAGATTTAAGATTAAAAGATTTTTTTCGAATTGGAAAGAGTGTGTGCAACAGTCGTCCAAAATTGAAAATATATGTTTTTTAGTAGCTCCCAGAATTGAAGATACAGTTAAAGTTCTTAAATTTCTGTCAAAATATAAAAAGCCTATAATAGTGGAAAAACCTATCGCTTATAATTCGAAAAAATTGGATCAAATTAAAAACGATAAAATTTTTGTTGGTTATAATAGAATTTTTTATAAAACAGTTAATTATATAAAATCAGAATATGTAAAAAAAAATAATGGAAGAATTTTTGTCAATGTTGTTTGTCCTGAAGCTAACAAAAAAAATTTTATCTCGAATTCTTGTCATATTATATCAGTATTAATATATCTTTTTGGAAATTTAAAATTAAAGGTTAAAATTTCTAACAAAAAAATGATTTCATGTTTGCTAGAAAATAAAAAAACTTTAATAAATTTATCAGTAATTTTTAATGCTCCAACAAATTTTAAAATAGATGTGTATGCTAATAACTCATTTTTAAATTTATCTCCAATAGAGGAATTGAGAGAGTACAAAAAATTAAAAAAATTTAAAAAAAAAAATCTTAATATCTACAATCCAGTTTTAAATAAATATGTTCATGACTATGATAAAAATTCTAAACCTGGATTTATTCATCAATATAAACTTTTCAAAAAATTTTGTAATAATAATAAAATCACCATTCAAAATTCACTACCTTTTGCAAAATATGTTATATCTTTATGTGAGAAAATTGCGAAGTAAATGAAAAAAATAAACCATATAGCAATAATACCTGCTAGAAAAAATAGTAAGGGTTTAAGATATAAAAATAGACTTTTGTTTGATTATACCAAAAAATTTTTAAAAAAAATAAATTGGTTTGATAAAGTTATTTTTGCATCTGATGATAAATATTTTGTTTCAAAGTGTAAAAAATCAAATTTTTCTTATTATAAAAGACAAAAAAAAAATGCTTTGGATAATTCATCAATTAAGTCACTGATGTTAGAAATAAGTATCAATTTTAATCTAAATAAAGAAACTGTTATGTGGCTATTTTATCTTACCATACCAGAGAGAAAAATTGTAGACTTTTATAAACTTAAAAATATTACTCAAAAAAAAAATTTTTTAAGTGCTATAAGTTTTGTTGCACCAAAAACTCATCCTTTTGATTGTTGGGTTGTAAAAAAAAAATTAAAAAAATTTATTAATAACGATATCTATAGAAGGCAAGATAAGATTGAATTATTTGAACATCATCATTATTTGTGTGCTTTTAAAATTAAAGAATTAAAAAAATTGAATTCTGAACTGATTAATAGTAACACTACCCCGATAATTATAAAAGAAGATATTATCGAAATTGACACTAAAAAAGATTTAATTAAATTTAAAAATAGAAAGCTTAATAAATGAGTATATTTATAATTGCTGAGATAGGTATTAATCATAATGGTAGCCTCGATATTTGTAAAAAATTGATAGATATAGCCAAATCCGCTGGATGCGATGCTGTGAAATTTCAAAAAAGAACTTTAAATAAAGTTTATTCAAAAGAACAATTATCATCTTATCGTGAAAGTCCTTGGGGCAAAACTTTTTATGAACAAAAAAATGGTTTAGAATTTGGGCTTAAGGAGTACAAATCAATAGATACTTATTGCAAAAAAAAGAATATTTATTGGTTTGCATCTGCCTGGGATATTGATAGTCAAAAATTCTTAAATAAATTCAAGACTAAATTTAATAAAATAGCCTCTGCAATGATAGTTGATAAAAAATTTTTAGACTTTGTTGCTAAGCAAAGAAAACATACTTTTATTTCAACTGGAATGAGTAATATGAAAATTATTGATGATGCAGTAAAAATCTTCAAAAAAAGAAAATGTTCTTTTGAACTAATGCATTGTGTTTCTACTTATCCATTAAAAGATGAAACAGCTAATTTGAAATTTATAAATACTTTAAAAAAAAAGTTTAAGTGTAAAGTTGGCTATAGTGGGCATGAAAGTGGTCTTGCTATTTCTATAGCAGCTAGTGCTTTTGGATTAACATCATTGGAAAGACACATAACTCTTGATAGAAGTATGTATGGGTCTGATCAATCTGCATCTATAGAACCTAATGGCTTAAAATCATTAGTTGACTCTGTAAGGAAAGTTGAAAAAGCTCTTGGAAATGGAAAAAAAGTATTTTTACCGGAAGAAAAAGAAATGGCTAAAAAATTGAGAGCACATTTAATTTAATGAAAAAAGAAAGTAATATTTGGGATAATTATAACAATCTTTTATTAAGCGAAGATATTTCTAGAATAAGAAAAATTTTATCAAGATATGAATTGTTTAAAAAAACCATAAATATCCCAGGAGATATTGTCGAGTGTGGAGTTTTTAAAGGAGTGAGTTTTATGTTTTGGCTTAAATGTTTAAAAATTTTTTCTCCCAATTCACAGAAAAAAGTTATTGGATTTGATATGTTTTCTGGTTTTCCAAAAAATCTTAAAAAGGTAGAGAAAATAAGTGCAAAAAAATATGTGAAAAATAGTGAATTTAAAGGAGTAGATCCAGTTAAGTTATCAAAGAAAGCTAGAAAAATTACTGATGATAAAAAATTTGAATTTGTTAAAGGTGATGTTGGCAAAACATCTAAAAATTATGTTAAAAAAAACTATGGTTTTAAAATATCGTTGCTTCATCTTGATTTAGACACCTATAACGGTACAAAATCTGCTCTGGTTAATTTTTTTCCTAAACTGAGCAAAGGTGGAATAGTTATTTTAGATGAATACGGTAGCAGAGGGTGGGGAGAAACTGAGGCAGTAGATGAGTTTTTAAAAGAAAAAAAATACAAAGTAAATCTCTTAGATAATACTGAAAGTCCTACTGGATACATTATAAAATAAAAAAATCTTAATGAGAACAGTAAAAAAAATTAACATAAAAAATTCCAATAAACTTCATAAGAAAGCTTTAAAAATAATTCCTTATGGATCTCAAACTTATAGTAAAGGAGTTAAAGCATTTAGTGATGGTGTTTCACCAAAATTTTTAGCAAAAGGAAAGGGTTGTGAAGTTTGGGATGTAGATGGAAATAAGTTTATTGACTATGTTATGGCAAACCAGCCTCTTATATTGGGTTATGCTGACAAGGATGTAAATAATGCAGTTAAAAAACAATTAGCTTTGGGTTCAACTTTCAGTGTGAGCAACAAACTTGAAATTGATGTTGCTGAATTGTTAGTTAAACACATTCCAGATGCTGAGGGGGCAAGATTTGGTAAAAATGGAGCTGACGCCACTGCCATCGCGGTTAGATTGTCGAGGGCGATTACCAAAAGAGATCATATTGCTTTTTGTGGCTATCATGGATGGCATGATTGGTTTATTGGTACTACTGATTTAAACTCAGGAATACCCAAATTTAATGATCAATTAGCTCACTCTTTTGCTTACAATAATATCTCAAGTTTGGAGAAAATATTTTCAAAATATAAAAATAAAATCGCATGTGTTATTATGGAACCAATAACGGTAAATGGCCCTCTATCAAAACCATCGGGCTCAACAAAATGGAAAGACTATAATAAAAAAAATAACTTTTTAACTGATGTAAAAAGTCTATGTAAAAAAAATGGAGCTCTTTTAGTGTTCGATGAAGTGGTAACTGGATTTAGATATGACATGGGTGGAGCTCAAAAAATGTTTGATGTTATTCCAGATCTATCTTGTTGGGCAAAAGCCATGTCTAATGGTATACCTGTTTCAGCAATCACTGGAAAATGGGAATATATTAAATATTTAGAAAAAACATTTTTTTCATTCACATATGGGGGTGATTGTATTGGATTAGCTGCAGCAAAAGCCACAATAAAAAAAATGGAAAAGAAAAAAGTTATTGATCATTTGTATAAAATTGGAGGACGTCTAAAAAAAGGAATGAATGATCTTGCTAGAATTTATAATTTGGAAGATATGATAGCGTGTGCTGGATATCCTTGTAGGTCTGTAATGACCATAAAAAAAATTGGAAAGTATAAGAAACCATTGATCACAAAAAGTTTATTACAGCAAGAACTAATGTTTAGAGGAGTTTTGTGGTCTCAATATCACTCTATATGTTATTCTCATAAAGAAAAGCACATAGACTATTCTTTAAATGCTTTTGAAGATGCATTTAAAAAATTAGGAAAAATTATTAAAAATAACAAAAAAATAGAAAATAATTTGCTTGGAAAACCTTGTGAAACAGTTTTTACTAGAGTAGCTGATTTTCAGGCAGTAGCAACAAGTCAAAAAAATTAATGTTTAATTTAAAATCTAAAATAATACTCATTACTGGTGGTGCGGGATTATTGGGATCTAGAATGGTGCAGACTATTCAAAAACATGGTGGAATTCCAATTGTTTTAGATAATGATCAAAA
Source organism: uncultured Pelagibacteraceae bacterium (assembly GCA_902520335.1). GTDB lineage: Bacteria > Pseudomonadota > Alphaproteobacteria > Pelagibacterales > Pelagibacteraceae > Pelagibacter. Next base: position 240,194 of record CABYNS010000001.1, on the reverse strand, counting down.
AAAAATTGATAAATTAAAAAAAAATTTAAAAAAAATTAATCATTCTCTAGCTTTTTATAAAGTTGATATTACAAAAAAAAATCAAGTAAAAAACACGATTAATAAGATTTACAAAAACTTTAAAAAAATTGACTGTTTAATAAATAATGCAGGATTTAATCCTAAGATGAGTTTCAAAAGTAATAAATTTGAAA
>CABYNS010000001.1:0-235000 GCA_902520335.1 uncultured Pelagibacteraceae bacterium | reverse complement strand
AGTGTTGGTAAGGTTCTGCGCGTATCTTCGAATTAAACCACATGCTCCACTACTTGTGCGGGTCCCCGTCAATTCATTTGAGTTTTAACCTTGCGGTCGTACTCCCCAGGCGGTGTGTTTATTGCTTTCGCTGCGACACTGAAAATAAATTTCCAACGTCTAACACACATCGTTTACGGCATGGACTACGAGGGTATCTAATCCTCTTCGCTACCCATGCTTTCGTTCCTCAGTGTCAGTAATGATCCAGAAAGCTGCCTTCGCAATTGGTATTCTTTCTAATATCTACGAATTTCACCTCTACACTAGAAATTCTGCTTTCCTCTATCAAACTCTAGCTGAAAAGTTTTGATGGCAGTTCCAGAGTTAAGCTCTGGGATTTCACCACCAACTTTTTCAACCACCTACGAACTCTTTAAGCCCAGTAATTCCGAACTACGCTAGGTCCCTTCGTATTACCGCGGCTGCTGGCACGAAGTTAGCCGGACCTTCTTATTCGGGTACAGTCATTTTCTTCCCCGACGAAAGAGCTTTACAACCCAAGGGCCTTCTTCACTCACGCGGCATCGCTGCATCAGAGTTTCCTCCATTGTGCAAGATTCCCCACTGCTGCCTCCCGTAGGAGTTTGGGCCGTGTCTCAGTCCCAATGTGGCTGATCATCCTCTCAAATCAGCTATTGATCTAAGTCTTGGTAGGCCATTACCCTACCAACAAACTAATCAAGTGCAGGCTCATCCAATGGTGCATAAAGCTTTCTCCGTAAAGACTTATCCGGTATTAGCACAAGTTTCCTCGTGTTATTCCAGGCCATAGGGTAGATACCTACATGTTACTCACCCGTCTGCCACTAAGTATTGCTACTTCGTTCGACTTGCATGTGTTAGGCGTGCCGCCAGCGTACGTTCTGAGCCATGATCAAACTCTTAAGTTTAAAAACGGCGCACACTAGCTTCTATATAAATTCTAAGAATAAAATTTATATAATGTTGAAGTGTGTACGACAAATTTTGGTAACCTTAACCGTCCACACTTCTCTTCTTAAATATTAACGTTTTAAATAGCTAATTGAGTAAAGAAGCTCAATCAATCTCTATATATAATTGTAATAACAACTATTTTTTGAGAAAGTTTGATGCTTATAGGCTAAAATATTAGGAAATCAAGCATTTAAGAATAAAAAATAATGAAAAAAAGGCTGATTTTAGGGACTTTTTTTGATTTTTTTGATTGATAGAGTAATACTTAAAAATTCAAAAAAAAACTAATGTTTCATAGATTAAAAATAAAAGTAAAAATTAAAAATGAGTTTTTTTTACTGTTTGTAGTGCTATTAATAACTGTTCTTTCAACAGGATACCATAATTACTCAAAAAAAAAAATTACAAATAACTATAAAGAAATAGTTGATAATATTTATTTTAAAAAAACTCTTAATCATATTTTTAGCAGATTTGAGCCAAGATTTAAAAAAATATCTCATAAAATAGAGTTAGGGGACACTTTCGACACTATACTTAATCAGTATGGTGTTAAAAAAGATGAAATCATAATTATAAAAAAAAAATTATCAAAAAAAATAAATTTGAATAATCTTAATACTAATCAAAAAATTATTTTTACAATTGATCAAACAAACGATTCTATTAAAGAATTTATGTTTAAAATTTCCAATAAAGAAAGAGTAGTTTTAACTCAGGATTTAGATGGTAAAAATTTTAAAGAAGAAATTTTGCTCACAAAACTGAAAAAAGAAATAATTTACAAAGAAAATATAATATCTCAAAGTCTGTATAAATCTGCTGTGGACCAAACAATACCCGTAAGTATAATAATAGATTTCGCAAGAATATATGGATTTCAGATAGACTTTCAAAGAGATATAAGGAAACTTGATAAATTTCAAATCATGTATGAAGCATTTGTAAATGAAAATAAAAAAATCATAGAAACAGGCAATATTTTGTACGGAAATTTAATTTTAAGTGGGCAAGATAATTCTTTATATTTTTTTGATAACGAAGGAAGTATTGGGCATTACGATAAGAATGGTAAAAGTGTTCAAAAAGCTTTAATGAAAACTCCAATTAATGGGGCAAGGCTCTCATCACCTTTTGGAATGAGAAAACATCCAATAGATGGTTTTAATAAAATGCATAAAGGAACAGATTTTGCTGCACCTATGGGAACGCCGATTATGGCATCAGGCTCGGGAATAGTTAAAAAAGCTGGATGGTGTGGAGGCGGGGGAAATTGTGTGGTAATTACACATAACTCAACTTATCAAACGATTTACGCTCATATGTCAAAATTTTCTAAAGGAGTAAGAAATGGTGTTAGAGTTAAACAAGGACAGATTATTGGTTATGTTGGTTCTACTGGTAAATCAACTGGTCCACACTTACATTACGAAGTTTTAATAAATGGTAAAAAAGTAAATTCTCAAACTTTAAAACTTCCATCAGGTAAGGTTCTCAGTGGAAATGAGAGAAAAATTTTTGAGATAGAGAAAATTAAATTAAATGTTTTAAAATCTGAAAAAATTATTGGCTATAATTGATCTGAAGATATCTATTGATCTAAATTTTTTTTGATCTCTAACTTATCTTTACTTGTGTCTTGTATATTTTCTTGAGTATTACTTGAATCTACACTAGTCAAAGTATTTTTTTTCTGAAATTCTCTTTCATTCAAAATCCGCATAAAATGATCAGCATGCTGAAAATAATTTTCTGATAGTATTTTATCTCCTGTTGAAAGTGCCTCTCTAGCAAGATTGCTATATTTCTCGATTAATTTTGAAGCATTGTGATTATTTCTACCAGGCATTTTTCTTTGAAAGCTATCATTATTTGAAAAACTCGCACTAAACTTATTTCTATCCCCATTAGACTTAAAACTTCTTTCGCTTCTTCTAAAGTTGTTTCTTCGATTGTTATTATTTCTAAATGTAACCATTTTTTTAAAATTAAATTTTAGTACTAATTATACATCTATCTTTATAAGCAAAGTCTTTAACTACCCTGTTAACGTAAAAGTTATTACTCTTTAATATTTTTTTAACCTCATTTTTTTGATCATGTGCAATCTCTAAAATTAATTTGCCATGAGTTTTAATCAGTTTAGATGATTTATTAATTATTTTTCTGATTTCTAATAAACCGTCTAATCCACCATCAAGAGCTATTTTTGGCTCATATTTAACAACTTCATCATCCATTTTATTAAAATCTAAATTTTTTATGTATGGAGGATTAGATATAATTAAATCATATTTGCCTAAATGGAAATTGTCAATATCTGAATTAAATAATTTTAGTCTATTTAATAAGCCAAGCTTATTCGCATTTTCTTTGCAAACTTTTAAGCTCTCTTTACTAACATCAATTCCTTTGCCTAAAAAAGACTTTTTTTCTTTTAAAATTGACAAAATTATACATCCAGACCCAATCCCAATTTCTAAAAAGTTAATACTTCTTTTTTTTTCATAAATTTTAAAAACTTGTTCTACTATGATTTCAGTGTCAGGCCTTGGTATTAAAACTTTTTCATTTATCTTAAAATTATATTTCCAGAAAGATTTCTCACCAGTAATATAAGCTATTGGCTTTCTTTTGATTCTACTAGATATAAATGCTCTAAAATTATCATATTCATAATCATTAATTTTTTCATTTGGATTCATAATAATAAATTTCCTACTTTTATTTAAAGCTTTAGACATCAAAATCTCACAATCTAACAATGCAGATTTAATTTGATACCTTTTTAAATCAACAGATGCTTTTTTAATGGCTTGATCAATATTCATTTAATTTATTACACCCAAACTCTCCTCTTGCGCTTGAAGCGTTAAAGCCTCAATCATTTCATCAAAAATTTCACCCTCTAGGAATTCCTCCAACTTATGTAAAGTTAAATTTATTCTATGATCTGTTACTCTTCCTTGTGGAAAGTTATACGTTCTTATTCTCTCTGATCTGTCGCCTGTTCCAATCTTATTTTTTCTGTCTTTTGATCTTTCATTTTCAATTCTAGATCTTTCAAGCTCATATAGTCTTGCTCTTAATATCTTCATTCCTTTTGCTTTATTTTTATGTTGAGATTTTTCATCTTGTTGTGAAACAGATATTCCAGTTGGAATATGAGTGATTCTAACAGCACTGTCTGTTGTATTGACCGATTGTCCACCGGGTCCGCCAGCTCTGAATACATCTATTCTTAGGTCAATTTCATTTATTTTTAAATCTACTTCCTCTGCCTCAGGCAAGACTGCTACTGTTGCTGCTGATGTATGTACCCTACCTTGGGTCTCAGTATCAGGCACTCTTTGAACTCTATGAACACCACTTTCATATTTTAGAGTTGAATAAATATTATTTCCTTTGATAGAGGCAATGACTTCTTTTAAACCTCCTGCCTCACTTCTAGAAATAGAAATTAACTCAACAATCCATCTTTTCTTATGACTTACTCTTTCATACATTTTAAAAAGATCTGCTGCAAATAAGCTCGCCTCTAAACCACCAGTTCCTGCTCTAATTTCAATTATTGCATTTTTTTTGTCTGCTTCATCTTTAGGCAGCAAAAACATTTTAAGTTTTTTTTCATTAGTCTCATTCTCTTGCTTCAAATCATTTAACTCTATCTCAGCCATTTTAATTAATTCAGTATCTGAATTTTTATCATCCAAAATTTTCTGAATTTCTAATCTATCTTTTTCATAGGAAAAATATTTTTTTGCGTCTTTAATAATTTCATTTAAATCTGCATACTCCTTTGATTTTTCTGCAAATAATTTTTTGTCTATTTTGCCTAATGATAAATCCTTTTCCAGCAATGAATGTTTTTGGATTAATTCTTCAATTTTTTTAAGCGGTATCATTTTATTTTTTTTAACTCAAAAGCCTTTTTTTCAACTTCAGTAATAATTTTTTTAATCATATCTTTTGTTAAAACTTTTTCTGACTGTACACCTGATAAATAAAGCATATTGTTTCCTTTTTGACCTCCAGTAATTCCTATATCTGTCATTGCAGCCTCACCTGGCCCATTGACTACACAACCAATTACAGAGAGTGTTATTGGCGTTTTGATGTGTGCTAATTTTTCCTCTAAAATTTTAACAGTTTCAATTACTTTAAATCCTTGTCTAGCACATGATGGACATGAGATTATCTTTACACCTCTTTCTCTTAAATTAAGTGATTTTAGTATCTCATTTCCAATCTTAACCTCCTCAACTGGATTATCAGATAAAGAAATTCTTATTGTATCACCAATGCCATCCAAAAGTAATGTTCCTAGGCCGATTGAGGATTTTACACTCCCCGGCACAAATCCTCCTGCCTCTGTAATTCCTAAATGAAGAGGATAATCAGTAACTTTTGAAAGTTGACGATAAGCCTCAATTGATAAAAAAACATCAGAAGACTTTACACTTATTTTTAAATTATCAAAATTTGCATCCTCAAGAATCTTTATATTATTTAAGGCACTTTCGACTAAAGCTTCCGGACAAGGTTCTTTATATTTTTCTAAAATATGTTTTTCTAAAGATCCAGCATTAACTCCAACCCGAATAGAACAATTATTATCATGAGCAGCTTTTACTACCTCTTTTATCTTATTAATATTTCCTATATTCCCAGGATTTATTCTTAAACAGCTGGCTCCATTCTCTGCTGCCTCTATAGCTCTCTTGTAATGAAAATGAATATCAGCGACTATAGGTATATCAACATGTTTAATTATTTCTTTTAATGCTTTGGATGATGACTCATCGGGACAAGAGACTCTTACTATATCAGCTCCCTCAGAGCAAATTTCATTAATTTGATTAATTGTAGCTTTTACATCTGTGGTAAGAGTGTTGGTCATTGATTGAACCGATATAGGATTTCCTCCTCCAACTTTTACTTTGCCAACATTAATCTCTCTCGTTTTTCTTCTTTTTATATCTCTAAAAGGTCTAATGCTCATTTTTTTTGATCTAATTTAAATTCTTTATGAAGTGCAATTAAAGCTTTTTGTGTATTCTTTTTATCAATCAAAACTGAAATTTTAATTTCGGAAGTTGAGATTACTTTAATATTTATTTTTTTATTTGCCAATGATTGAAACATTCTAAATGTTACTCCAGGTGTTGTTATCATACCTACCCCAATTACTGAAATTTTTGAAACACCTTTTTCAAAAAGTAGTTTTCTATAATTAATAGTTTTGTTTTGTTGAATAATTTTTTTTGTTTTATTCAAGTCATCAGTTTTAATTGTAAATGTTAAATCCGTCTCTTTCCCATTAGCAGAAATATTTTGCACAACCATATCAACGTTTATTAAATTTTTAGATAACGGTTTAAAAATTGCTGCAGCAACCCCAGGTTTATCCTTCACGCCAATAAGAGAAACCTTTGAGTCATTTTGAGTTGCGGAAATTCCAGTAACAATTTTATTATTCAAAATATTTGATCTCTTAGTGATCAATGTTCCTGATTTTTTAGAAAAAGATGATTTTACCTCGATATCAATCCTGTTTAATCTTGCATCTTGTATTGAAACTGGCTGCATAACTTTCGCACCCAATGATGCCATCTCTAACATTTCTTCGTACGAAATTACTTTAATCTTTTTTGCGTTTTTTAATTTGTTAGGGTCAGTTGTGTATACACCCTCTACATCAGTATAGATTATACATCTCTCTGCTTTAAAAAATTTAGCGATCATAATTGCACTTGCGTCAGATCCACCCCTTCCTATAGTTGTAATTCTATTTTCATCATTTAATCCCTGAAACCCAGTGACAATAGGTATGCCACCTTTTTTTATATATTTTATGATATTTCTTTTATTTATTTGATTTATTCTAGAATTTTTATACTTTCCTTTAGTCAAAATTGGTATTTGCCAAGATAACCAAGATCTAGACTCATATCCCTCATGAATTAATCGACCGGCTATTAAAGAGCATGCAACTTGCTCACCTGTAGACACCAAAACATCGTGTTCTGATTCTGCAAAACTATCACTAATTTCAAAAGATTTTTTTATTAACTCATTTGTCACACCACTCATTGCTGATGAAACTACAATCACCCTGTAGTTTTTCTTTTTGTAATCAATAATTATTTTAGCAACTCTTTTTATTTTTTCGATAGTGCCAACTGAAGTGCCTCCAAATTTTAATACGACAATTTTCATGATAAAATAATCTTTTAAATTTAAAAAATATTGAATAAATACATGTTGAATATAAAGTCAACTTACAAATGAAAAATAACACAATAAATAAAAAAGAAATAGAAAAATTTTCTAATATTGCTGAAGAATGGTGGAATCCTGAAGGTAAATTTAAACCATTACATAAATTTAACCCGATTAGAATTTCATACATAAAAGAAAATATTATTAAGACATTCAAACTCAATTCTAATAAGACACCCCTAAAAAATATCAAAATTCTAGATATAGGATGTGGTGGAGGTTTGTTATCAGAGCCTATGTGTAGATTGGGTGCTAAGGTGACTGGCATTGATGCGTCTGATAAAAATATTAAAATAGCAAAACTTCATTCAAAAAAAAATAATCTTCAAATAGATTATTTTTGCTCATCACCAGAAAAATTTAATATAAAGGAAAAATTTGACGTTATTTTAAATATGGAAATTGTAGAACATGTTGAAGACGTGGATTTTTTTTTAAGGTCATGCAGTAGATTATTAAAAAAAAATGGAATTATGTTTGTTGCAACCTTAAATAAAACATTAAAATCTTATATTTTTGCAATTGTAGGTGCCGAATATATATTGCGTTGGCTTCCTATAGGAACACATGAATGGGAAAAATTTATAAAACCTGAGGATTTAATTTCAATACTAAAAAAAAATGATTTAAGTCTGGATAGAGTAGATGGAATGAATTTTAATTTATTCAGAAATAAATGGAGTGTAAGTAAAGATAAGTCAGTGAATTACATTGCCAAGTTTATTAAAAATTAATTATTTTCATTCTCGAACCAAGGTACCATCTGAGCATCTATCCCCTCTTCTTTAAGTTCTTTTAAATCCTGTTTTGATGCAGTTCCATAGATACCTTTGTGTTTTTTCTTATTGTTATAATGTATTGATCTTGCCTCATAAGCAAAGTTTTCACCAACATAATCAAAATTATTCTTAATAAACTTTTGATATTCTTTTATTGTTTTTTTTATTTTTTGATATTTAATCAGATTTTTTTTTTCATTTTTATTGATAAAATTTTTACTTATCAATTTTGGTGCCATTAAACTTTTTTCTACTTTTATAGATCCACAATTGTGACAACTGATCAATCTTTTCTTTTTAAGCTTATCATACTCTTTTGAAGATGCAAACCAGCTGTCAAATGTTAGTTCGCATTTTTTGCATAGCAAATTATATTTGATCATTTAATTTATTTAAGTACTGTTTTAAGAAATTTCAAGATATCTAACTTCTGTAGTCTGAATTAATTTTGATGTATTCGTTAGTTAAATCCATAGTGTAAACTGTAAAACTTTTTTTTCCATTTCCTATATCAACAGTTATATTAATATCCAATCCTTTCATATATTTTGCCGCCTCACCCTCATTATATTGATTGTAAATTTTTCCTTTATTAACAATTATCAAATCACCATATTTTATTGATAGTTTACTCAAATTTATATCAACTTCGGATTTTCCAATTGCCATAATTATTCTACCCCAATTTGGATCTTCTCCTGCAATTGCAGTTTTTACTAGAGGGGAGTTTGCAATAGAAAAACCAATTTTTTTGGCATCCTGCTCGGTTTTGGAACTTAAAACATTTATTGTTACAAATTTTGAAGCTCCCTCTCCATCTGCCACCACTCTTTTTGCAAGATTTAAAAGTAGACTGTTCAGAGACTCATCAAATGATTTTATCTTTTTATCGTTAATGGTCTTTATTAAAGTATTTTTTGCTTTACCAGTGGAAAAAATTGAAATCATATCATTAGTACTTGTATCGCCATCACATGAAATTGCATTAAAAGTATTCTCAATATTTTTCTTAAGTAATTTTTTTAATACATCATTAGAAATATCAGCATCAGTGAAAACATAAGCTAATGTAGTTGCCATATTTGGTTGTATCATGCCAGAACCTTTCGCTACTCCATAAATCTTTACACTTGTATTTCCAATTTTGCATTCTTCCATTGCTATTTTTGGCTGTGTGTCAGTTGTCATTATTGATAGAGCAACTTTCATCCAAATATATTTATTTTGAGTATATTTAATATTTTTTATTAATTCTGGAATTTTTGATTTAATTTTTTCTTCAGGAAATTTTTCCCCAATCGTTCCAGTACACCCAAAAATAAGATTCTTTGATTTAATTATTTTTGGATTATTTTCATCTTCTTTTTGTTTTTCTGTCAGTTGTTTTGAAATTAAATCTGCGAGATGTTGCATGCTTTTATAACCTTGTTCTCCTGTAAATGAGTTTGCATTTCTAGTATTGACTATAAGTGAAAAAATTTTTTGAGTTTTTTGACTTAAATTCCATTTAATATTTTCTGACAAAATTTTAGACTTGGTATAAAGTGATGCAAAATTTGCACCATCACGAAAATAGAACATTGCTAAATCATCTCTTTTAGAGTTGTATAAATTAGCACTAACTGAGGATACCGCTAAACCGTCTAGGTGATCAAGGTCTTGATATTGCCCCATTTTTCGATCGTGTGATTTTGAAGCTAAAAAATTTGATAAATTAATTCCCATGATATTTAAAATTTTAATTAAATAACTATATTAAAAGTTGTAATTAAAATGTATATCAAAAACTAATGTTAAATCCTCTAAACTTTATTTCTAAATTTATTAAATCTGGCAATAAAAAAGAGCTGGATAGGATTGGCAAAATAGTAGACCAAATCAATCTTTTAGAGGAAAATTTAAAAAAACTTAATGATAAAGAGTTTCCTGAGAAAACAATTAAATTAAAAGAGAAAATTCAAGAGGGAACTTCCCTAAACGAAATTTTACCTGAAGCTTTCGCTCTAGTAAGAGAAGCATCTTTAAGATCGAGAAGTGAGAGGCATTTCGATGTTCAAATAATTGGTGGAGTTGTTCTGCATGAAAATAAGATAGCAGAAATGAGAACCGGAGAAGGTAAAACTCTTACAATTGCTCTAGCAGCATATTTAAATGCTTTGGAAGGAAAAGGAGTCCATATTGTTACTGTAAATGACTACCTGGCGAAAAGAGACTCTTTGGAGATGGGAAAAATTTTCAGTTTTTTAGGCTTAACGTCGGGTTATATAAATAATGATCAAAACGATGAGGATAGAAAGAAAAATTATGATTGTGATATTACTTACGCAACGAACAGTGAATTAGGGTTTGATTATCTTCGAGATAATATGAAATATTCAAAGGATGAAATGGTTCAAAGAGGACACCATTTTGCAATAGTTGATGAAATAGACTCCTGTCTAATTGATGAGGCAAGAACTCCTTTGGTAATTTCAGGGGCCGCAGAAGATAAAACTAATCAATATGTTGCAGTAGACAAAGTAATAAAACTCCTTAATAAAAATGATTTTGAGATTGATGAAAAAGACAGGAATATTTTATTAACTAATGAAGGTATTAACCATATTGAAAGTTTATTCTCTAGTGCAGGAATTTTAAAAAACAATAATTTTTATGATCCAGAAAATCTTGATTTAGTTCATTTTGTAAATCAATCTTTAAAAGCAAATCATTTATTTAAAAAAGATAAAGATTACCTTGTTAAAGATAACAGCATCAAAATTGTGGATGAGTTAACTGGTCGAATATTAGAGGGAAGAAGATTTGGCGATGGTCTCCACCAAGCAATTGAAGCTAAGGAAAAAATTGAGATTCAGGCTGAAAACCAAACTTTAGCTTCTATCACTTACCAGAATTATTTTAAACTTTATAAAAAGATATCAGGATGTACAGGTACAGCTGCTACAGAGTCTGAGGAGTTTTTTGAAATCTATAATCTGAATGTAATAGTAATTCCTACTAATAAAGAGATGATCAGAAAAGATTTCAATGATCAAATTTTTCGAACTGAGGCAGAAAAAAATAATGCGATCATTAAAAAAATCAAAGATTGCCACGAAAACAGTCAACCTCTTTTGGTCTTCACATCTAGCGTAAGTAAATCTGAGATATATTCCAAATTACTTACACAAGAAAAGATTAAGCACATCGTATTAAATGCTAAAAATCATGAAAATGAAGCAGAGATAATAGCTAATGCTGGTAAAGCCAAATCAGTAATAATTACAACAAGCATTTCTGGTAGGGGTGTAGATATCCAGTTAGGTGGAAAAAAAGGATCAATTGAGGACAATGAACTCAAAAAAAATAAAGATTATATTAAATCTATAGGAGGTTTATTTGTTATTGGAACTGAAAGAATGGAATCTAGGAGAGTAGACAATCAAGCAAGAGGAAGATCGGGTAGACAAGGAGACGAGGGAAGCTCTATTTTTTATGTAAGTTTAGAAGATGATCTTATGAGAATTTTTGGATCTGAGTCTATGAACAGTATCCTTCAAAAACTTGGCTTGAAAGATGGTGAAAGTATAGATCACCCATGGATAAATAAAGCGCTAGAGAGAGCACAACAAAAAGTTGAGGCACGAAATTTTGATATTAGAAAAACCCTTATAAAATTTGACAATGTTTTAAATGATCAAAGACATGTAATATTTTCACAAAGAAAAGATGCTATGGATAGTGAAAAAATTTTTGATTATTCAGATAGTTTTTTATCAGAAATAGTGGACAATATAATAAGTCTAAAAACTCAAAAATTATCGAATCCTAAAAATAATGAGTTAAACAATAGATTGAAGACTATTTTTGGAAAAAGTTTAAACGATGATGAATATGATGAATTAATATCTTTGAGTGATACAAAACTAAGAGAGAGAATTTTTGAAAAATTCAAATTTGCTAGAGAAGAAAGATCTAAAATTCTCGGTGAAAATCAATCAAAAGAAATAGAAAAAAGAATTCTTTTACAATCCATTGATTTTAATTGGAGATCACACATCCAATACTTAGAACAATTAAGACAGGTTGTGGGTCTTAGATCATACGGACAAAGAGATCCTCTTATAGAATATAAAAAAGAAGCTTTTGATTTATTTTCTAATTTACTAGACAAATTAAAACTAGATTATGTAAAAATATTGATGAATCTTAAAGTTTACAATGAACCAACTGAAAAAATAAACCAGAGACAATTAAAAGAAAAATTTAAAGAACTTGGTAAAAAAACAAGTAGAAATGATCCTTGTCCCTGTGGATCTGGTAAAAAATTCAAGAAATGTTGTGGAGCTCTATAAAATAAATAAAGTCAGAGCAGCTATAATAACTACCAATGTTACAGCAGTTGCAATATTTTTTTTGGATTTAATTATTTCTTTTAAATCTAATCCAGAAGTTTGAATCGCGCTTAAACTTTCAGTGCTAGATACAAATCCTTTGCTTCTTCCAATTTTTAAGAATTTATCTTTTCTATGATTAAGAATTTCTTCAGAAGTTAAGGTTTTAAAAAAATCTAAATTTTGAGAAATAGAATTTTTTATATTCTCTAAAATCATATCTCTGTCTCTATGAGCACCACCTAAAGGTTCTGGAATTATTTCATCAATAATATTTAGCTCTAATAAGTCTTGAGCAGATAGTTTCATTGCTTTTGCAGCATCGAGCATTTTTTTTGGATCTCTCCACAATATTGTTGCACATCCCTCAGGTGATATTACTGAATAAATAGCATTTTCAAGCATTAAAACTTTATTTGACGATGCAAGAGCTATGGCTCCACCTGAACCACCTTCACCTATTACTATAGCTAAAGTTGGGACTTTAAGTTTCATACAACACTCGATTGACTTGGCGATTGCTTCTGCTTGTCCTCTTTCCTCTGCTCCCACTCCTGGATATGCACCTGGAGTATCTATAAAAGATATAATTGGAATATTAAACCTATCAGCTAGTTCCATTAATCTAATTGTTTTCCTATAACCTTCTGGTCTCATCATACCAAAGTTTCTCTCAATTCTAGTTTCTAAATTTTCACCCTTTTCTTGACCAATTACTAATACAGATTGACCTTTAAATTTTGCAAAACCTGTGATAACTGATTTGTCTTCTCCATAATATCTATCACCCTCCAATGGAATAAAATCTTCAAACAAGCTATCAATTAAAAACTTCGATTTAGGTCTATCTTCGTGCCTTGCAACTAATGTAATTTGCCAGGGATCTAAATTCTCATAAATATTTCTTAGCTTCTCATCTATTTCTTGCTGAGTTTTAGAAATTTTTTTTGTATCAACTTCTGTCAACCCTTCTTGATTAAAAGGATCTTTTAATTTTTCTAATTCATTTTCAAGATTTTTTATATCTGTTTCAAAATTTAAATAATTTTTCATATTAATATGATTATACTTATATAAGGAAAATGACAATAAAATGTCTATGATACTATTATGTATTTGACTTAAACAAACTAGGGTTTAAATATTTCCACATGACATCAAAATATCATTCTATTAGCAATCTTAAGGTATCAGAAGAATTATTACATTTCGTAAATAATGAATTATTTGATGGCACTGATATTTCCCCAGAAAAATTCTGGAAAGATTTTGACAAAGTAGTTCATGAACTGGCTACTAAAAATAAAGAACTGATTGATTTTAGAGAAACACTTCAAAAAAAAATTGATAAATGGCACATTGATAACAAAGGAAAAGATATTCAAATTAAAGAATACAAAAAATTTTTAAAAGAAATAGGCTATTTAAAAGATGAAGGACCTGATTTTAAAATTGAAACAAGTGATATTGACGAAGAGATCGCTACAATAGCTGGACCTCAATTAGTTGTTCCAATTATGAATGCTCGTTACGCTTTGAATGCTGCTAATGCAAGATGGATGAGTTTGTACGATAGTTTGTATGGTACTGATGTAATCGAAGCATCTGAAGATAGCACTTCAGAAAGATATGATCCAGAACGAGGAGAGATTGTAATTAAGTATGGTAGAGAATTTTTAGACAAATATTTTGCTTTAAAGGATTTTAGCTGGAAAAAAATAACAGGAATTGCAATTCAGGATAAAGATTTAAAAATTTTAAAAGGTATTGATGTGACAACCTTGAAAGATGCAAGTAAATTTATTGGTCATCGAGGTGAAGCAGATAACCCATCCGCAATAATATTAAAAAATAATAACCTTCATATTGAAATACTTAAAAATCCAAGAGCTTTTAGTGCTCAGCAGGATCATGCAGGAATAAGTGACATAATATTAGAATCTGCAGTTTCAACAATATGTGATAATGAAGACAGCGTTGCAGCAGTGGACGCTCAAGATAAAGTGAGCTGTTATAGAAATTGGCTTGGATTAATGAAGGGTGATCTAATCACACGGTTTGTAAAAGAGGGAAAAACATTAGAGAGAAAACTGAATCCAAACAGAAGTTACATTTCAAAAGAAGGAAAAGGATTAAAATTACATGGTAGAAGTCTTTTATTAATTAGGAATGTTGGTCATTTGATGACTAATCCCTCAATAATATTGAAAGATGGAAGTGAAATTCCAGAGGGATTGATGGATGCTTTTATAACAACTGCAGCAGCTCTTCAGGATATTAAAAAAAAAGGAAATTCAAGAACTGGTTCAATATATATTGTAAAACCAAAGATGCATGGTCCAGACGAAACAGCATTTACAAATGAAATCTTTACTAAAGTTGAAGAGATACTTAAATTAAAAAAATACACCTGCAAAATTGGAATTATGGACGAAGAAAGAAGAACCTCATCAAATCTTAAGGAGTGTATCAGAACCTTAAAACATAGAGTTTTCTTTATTAATACTGGTTTCCTTGATCGTACAGGTGATGAAATGCACACATCAATGGAAGCAGGACCAATGATTAAAAAGGGTGATATGAAATCCTCAAAATGGATTGGGGCTTATGAAAATAACAATGTTGATATAGGTTTAGCCTGTGGCTTTTCAGGTAAAGCTCAAATAGGTAAAGGAATGTGGGCTATGCCTGATAAGATGAAAGATATGTTAGATCAAAAAACTGGTCATCTTAAAGCGGGAGCAAATTGTGCGTGGGTTCCATCTCCAACTGCAGCAGCTCTTCATGCTTTACATTATCATGAAATTAATATTTTTGATGTTCAAAAAAAATTAGCCAAAAGAGAAAAGGCAAATATCGATGATCTACTTACTATTCCTATTGCAGACAGACCGAATTGGTCAGTTGATGAAATTAATAAAGAAATCTCAAATTCTGCTCAGACATTACTTGGTTACGTTGTAAGATGGATTGATCAAGGTATAGGTTGTTCTAAAGTACCAGACATAAACAATGTTGGGTTGATGGAAGACAGGGCAACCTTAAGGATTTCTTCTCAACATATTGCAAACTGGTTACATCACGGTGTTACAACAAAGATACAAGTCATAGAAATAATGAAAGAAATGGCAAAGATTGTGGACAAACAAAATGAGAGTGATCGAAATTATATTAAAATGAGCACTGATTATGATAGGTCCATAGCATTTCAAACTGCATGTGAACTTATTTTAAAAGGAAAAGATCAACCTTCAGGATACACTGAGCCACTATTACATTTAAATCGATTAAAAAAAAAATTAACTTGAATTAGAGTTTAATTTAGATCTATTTTTAAAAGCAGAAAGCAAAGTACCATCATCAAGACTCTCTATTTCACCACCAACTGGCAGACCTTGCGCTAATTTTGTAATCTTAGCATTTGTATCTTTTAAACTATCTTGTATATAAAATGCCGTTGTTTGTCCTTCTACTGTTGCACTAGTTGCTAAAATAACTTCATCAATTTTTTCTTTCTTTACTCTTTCAATCAAAGAATTGATTAATAAATCTTCTTTTTTATTACCAGCAGATGAAATCGTTCCACCTAAAATATGAAAATAACCCTGAAAAATATTTGAATTTTCTATCGACCACTGATCAGCAATATCTTCAACTACACAAATTTTTGTAAATTTATTTTTTGTATTTTCACAATTTGAACACCCGGCTAAATTAGACTTTAAGGTGCCACATAAATTACATCTCACAACGTTTTTATAAACTTGAGCCAACGTATTCGCCAATGGCTTTACAAGCTCATTTCTGTTATTTACTAATTTTAAAACAATTCTTTTTGCTGATTTAGGTCCTAGACCTGGTAATTTTGATATCAACTTAATAAGTTCTTCTATCTCTGAGATATTTTGCATTTACTATAGTGGCCACTTAAATCCAGGTATCCCAAGTCCACCTGTTGCTTTTGAAATTTCTTCAGCTGTTTTTGTTTTTAGTTGTGACTTAGCGCTATTGTGAGCAGCAACTATTAAATCTTCTATTATAGTTTTATCTTCTTTCATGATTTCCTCTGATAATTTGATTGATTGCATCTCTCCCTCTCCATCAAGAATTACTTTTACTGAATTTGAACCTGAAACTCCCTCAACTCTTATTTCCTTAATTTTTTTTTGACTTTCTTTCATTTTAGACTCAAGTTCTTTTGCTTTATCTAAAATTTTTGAAAAATCAGTCATGAGGCTCATCTTCTTTATTTAAATTAACATCAATTAATTCTGCGTCAGGAAAATTTTTTAATACATCTTTATAAGTTTTTGAACTTTTTGTTTCTTCTATTAAAGATTTCTTTATTTCTTGTCTTTTTTCTTTCATTGAAACTTCACCTTTTAATTGACTAAATGAAATCATCCATCTCTCACCTGTCCATTCAAAAAGTTTTGAGGAAAGTTCTTTAACAAAATTTTTATCTAAATTTTCATTAAAAGATATCTCAATTATATTTTTTTCAAATTTTACAAGATTAACGTTTTTTTCCAATTCATACTTAAGTTTAATTTCTTTTTTATCAACACAAGTCTGTATTAACTTTTCCAAGCTATTAATAAATATTTTTTTTTCAGATTTAATTTCTTTATGAATTTCTGGTTTACTTTTTTCTTCTTGATAAATATTCTTAATTTGATTTATTGGTTTTGATTGATCATTAATTTCTTTATCTATAACTGGATTTTCGCTTAAAGAATTTATATCTGTATTTTTCTCCAATTTTATCGAACTTAAATATATCAGCCTTAACAAAAACATCTCCATTGATAAATGTTGATTTGAAACTATAGCGAGTTCATCAAGAGTCGATATTGTAAATTGCCAAAATAAAATCAATACGCTCGGATCAAGATTTTTATTTAAATCTTTGATCTTTTGAAATTCTTGGTCGTTTAATGAGAAATTTGTGCTTTCTAATGTTAATGACTTAATATTTTTAAAGTAATAAAGTAATTCTAAGAAATCATTAATAAAGATTTTTGGCTCAACACCTTGGTCATAAATTTTTCTATAAATCTCTATAACTTTAAACTCATCTCCTTTAAGAATAAATTCAAATAAATCGATTAATTGTGATTTATCAAAAAAACCAAAAATTTTTTGTGCTGTTTTTAAATCTAATTCAGTTTTAGAGTCTAAAGTTAACAATGCTCTATCTAATAAGGATAGTGCATCTCTTACTGAACCTTCTGAAATTTTTACTATTAATTTTAATGCATCATCAGTGATTTTGCCTCCCTCTTTATCTTTAATATTTTTGATATAATTGAATAATTCAGACGATTTAATTCTTGATAAATCAAATCTCTGACATCTTGATATAACTGTAACTGGAATCTTTTTTATTTCAGTTGTTGCAAAAATAAACTTCAGATATTCTGGTGGTTCTTCTAAAGTTTTTAAAAGGGCATTAAATGCTTGTTTGCTCAACATATGAACCTCATCAATTATAAAAATTTTATACTTTGATGAAGTTGGTCCATATCTAGAAAACTCTATTAATTCTCTAACATCGTCTACACCAGTTCTGCTCGCAGCATCCATTTCTAAAACATCAATGTGATTAGAATTAGTTATCGCCTGACAATTATCACATTTATTTTGACAATTTTTTTGAACTTCATTTTTACAATTAAGTGCTTTAGCAACTATTCTTGCTATAGTGGTTTTTCCAACTCCTCTAATTCCAGTGAACAAATATGCATTAGGAACTTTATTAGCCACTATTGAATTTGTTATAGTTTCTGCAACTACATCTTGACCAATAAGATCATCAAAATTTTGTGGTCTATATTTAAGTGCTAATACTTTTGTATCGTTGCTCATATTTACGAGGAGACTAGAACCTGAAAAACTGTCTTTACGACTGCTTCCGTTAAGATCTGGTCGGGTTCAAGCAGCATCCACCTCTAGCCTCCAAAACTATTATAACAGTAATAATTTCTTATCTACAAGAAAAGTTATTTATTTATTTCTCTCTGTTTGTCAGCTTCAAAAACACCTAGAACGTGAAAATCTTGGCAATGTAATCCTAAATCTTCAAGTGATTTTTGTACTCTTGGCTCTTCAATATGACCATCTAAATCACATAAAAAGAAAAAAGAGTCGAAAGAATTTTTTTCAGGATAACTCTGCAACTTTGTTAGATTTACTCCATTAATAGCAAACCCACCTAAAGATTGATACAGGGCTGCAGGTTTACTTTTTAATTTAAATAAAAAAGAAGTAATATATTTTTTTCCACTAAATTCAGGTTGTAATATTTTTTTACCCATAACAAGAAATCTTGTTAAATTTCCTTTCTCATTCTCAATATTATTTTTTATAATTTCTAAATTATATGTTTTAGCACTTAATGAAGAGGCTATTGCACCTTTAGATTTATCTTTGCTTATTGAAACCATCTCTGCAGATCCAGCCGTGTCAGCTCTTACATGTTCAGTGAGATTATTAGATTTTATAAATTTTGAACATTGTGAAAGTGCTTGGGCATGAGAATAAACATCTTTGATCTCTGAAACTTTAGTTCCAGATATCCCCAATAAATTATGTTCTATTTTTTGAAAATACTCTGAATAAATGTTTAATCTGTATTCGAATATTAAATATTCAATTCCAATGTTACCAGTAATTCTATTAGACTCTGGAATTATAATTTTTGAATTTGTATCTTTTGATGCTTGGACAAAACAATCATCAAAAGTTTTACAAGGCACAACTTCAGCTTTAGAATCAATAGATAAAGCGGCTAAGTGTGAATAAGCCCCAAAAGTTCCTTGAAAATAAATTTTACTCATTAAGACTTATATTCCATAATTTTTTTTATAGCCATAAAATCCTCTTCAGTATCTACTCCAATTGGTGATGATTTTGCAAGAGCTACGTTAATATTTATATTATTATCTAATGCTCTTAACTGCTCTAATCTATTTTGAATTTCATTTTGAGACTGTTTGAAAGAAATAAATTTTTTCAAGATTTCTACATTATAACAGTAAATTCCTAAATGATGATAAGTCTGACTATTTTCATTGTCTAATTTTCTCATAAAATTTAATGCTCGAGGGAATTTTGAATGATCTAAACTTTCTTCCGTAATTACTTTAACAATATTATGATTTTCAAAAATTTTTTTATCATTGATTTTTGCTGCCAAGGTTCCTAAATCACGCTCGGTCTTGATCATGTTGCTATTTAAATTTTGAATATCCTCAACATTCATCAATGGTTCGTCTCCCTGTAGATTCATCACTAATTCTGCATCTTTTCTACCTAGCTTAACCAATGCTTCGTAAATTCTATCAGTTCCTGATTTATGATTATTACTTGTTAGGATTGCTTCTCCACCATTCTTTCTTACATCTTCTACAATTTCTTGATCTTCTGCAGCAACAAATACCTCTCCAATATCAGCCTGTAGAGCAGTTTTGTAAACATGAGAAATAATAGATAATCCATTAATTTTCAGCAAAGGTTTGCCAGGTAATCTTGATGCTGATAACCTAGAAGGAATTATAACTAATGTCTTCATTTTTCTTTCTATTTTTCATTACAATATAAATAGAGGCAAAAATGTACATTAAAAATATAAGCAATTTTATATTTATAGTGCTATATGTTCAAAATAATTTTAAGAAATGGATTCTTTCGAGCTAAATAAAATAATAGCTGCAATATTAATGGTAGCACTTCTAATAATAGGTATTGGAAAGCTTTCAAATGTTATCTTTCATGTTGAAAAGCCTGAAACACCTAGTTACTCAGTTGAGGTAGGGCAGACTACTGTTGCAAGTTCGGAAACAAGTTCACAAGCAACCGAAGATAAGATTGATATCGCCACACTAATCGCTATGGGAGATATTGCCACTGGAGAAAAGGTTTTTAAAAAATGTGCTGCATGTCACTCTATTGTAAAAGGTGGAAAAAATAATATTGGTCCAGCATTGTATAATGTCGTTGGTAGAGATGTGGGTGCTGTAAGTGATTATAAATATTCTAAAGCTCTTGCAGCCTACGGAAAAGCCTGGACTTTTGAAGAACTTAACGGGTACCTAGTTAAACCAGCTAAATGGATTAAAGGAACAAAAATGGCTTTCGCTGGGTTAAGAAAAGAAAAAGATAGAGCCTCTGTTATTTTGTACTTGAATCAAAATTCAGATAATCCATTGCCATTACCTTAATTTTCCAAAACAATAAAGTAATATAGATTTTTGAACATGGACCCTGTTAAGAGCTTGTTGCCATACTTTTGATTGTTTGCTCAAGAAAACATTATCATCTACCTCTTTACCTCTAGGTAAGCAATGAAGAAAAATGCAATCTTTTTTTGCAAAGCTCATTAATTTTTTATTTATCTTAAATTTTTGAAATTGATTCAATTTTTTTAATTTATTCACTTTATCATTCATAGAAATTACTTTATCCGAAAAAATAACATCTGCTCCTTTTGCTGCTTTCTTTGCATCATTAAAAAAGTGGATTTTATTTTTATTATCTTCAATATATCTAATTATTTTTTTACTTGGTTTATATTTATTTGGACATCCAATACTCAGTTTGAATGAAAACTTTATTGAGGCAGCAATTAAGGAATTTAAAACATTATTAGAGTCACCTATCCAAGTAATATTCAAGGTTGATATTGTTTTTTTTTTAATTTCCTCCACAGTAAAAATATCTGATAAAATTTGGGTAGGATGGGAACTAGGGCTTAGGCCATTTATAATAGGTATAGATATATATTTTTTAAATTCCTCTAATTTTTCATCACTATCGGTTCTAAGCATAAAAGCGTTTCCAAAATTAGATAAAATTTTCGCTGTGTCTTGAATGCTTTCTCCACCCTTTGACAAATGAAGTTCATCTGGTCTAAGTGTTAAAGTGCTACCACCCAGTTGCTTAATTGCTAAATAAAAACTCAATCTAGTTCTCAGGCTAGATTTTTCAAACATTTGTATTAATAACTTTCCTTTTAACGGTGCCCCTTTGTCAATCTGAAGATTATCTAATTTTTTTCTCAGTTTTTTTCGTCTTTTTGCATCAATAAGGATTTTTTTTAAGTCACTTACCGGAATATCTTTTAAGTTTATAAAATTTTTCATTCTAATTAAGTTCTTTACAAACTTTATTAATGATCTTTAATGCAAGATCTAATTCATTTTTTTTTACATTTAACGGGGGAAGTATACGAATAACATTTTCTGAAGCTCTAATAGTAAGCAAATGATTTTCCATGAGTTTTTTAATAAAAATTGTTTGATCTTTATGTAGTTGAATACCTATTAAAAAACCTCTTCCTCTTATACTTTTAATTATATGCGGATATGACTCTTTAATGTTTTTTAATTCAAGTAGAAAATATTTTGATAAATTTTTGATATTTTTTAAAAATTTTTTACTTGAAACCAAATCCATTACTGCGTTCCCAACAGCCATAGCAAGAGGATTACCACCAAAAGTGGAGCCATGAGTTCCAGGTACCATTCCAGAGGCAACTTTTTTACTCATTAAAACAGCACCTAGTGGAAATCCGCCACCTATTCCCTTTGCAATTGGGACAATATCAGGTTTAATCTTTGACTTTTCAAATGAAAAAAAACTACCTGTTCTTGAGACACCACACTGAACTTCATCTAAAATCAATAATATTTTTTTCTTATTACACAATTTTCTTAATTCCTTTAAACACCAGTCTGGTATTACCTTAATACCTCCTTCGCCCATGATAGGTTCAACCATTATGGCTGCAGTTTTTTTTGTAATTTTTTTTTTGAGCGATTTGTGATCTCCAAATCTAAAATGATCAAATCCTGTTATTTTCGGACCAAATCCTTCAGTCATTTTTTTAGATCCACTAGCATAAATTGTGGCTAAAGTTCTCCCATGAAATGAGTTTTTTACACATAAAATTCTATTTTTATTTGGTTGTCCAATAGAGTAAAAATATCTTCTAGCTACTTTTATTGCTGCTTCTGTAGCCTCAGCTCCACTATTTTGAAACATTACAAAATCTGCAAATGTTTTTTGGCAAAGTTTTTTCGCTAATTTTTCTCCCTCTGGAATTTGAAAAGCATTTGAAACATGCCAAAGCTTTTTTGATTGTTTATTTATTGTTTTGACAAGTTGCGGATGTGAATGACCCAAAGAATTTACAGCTATACCTTGAACAAAATCTAAAAACTTTACATTTTTATTTGAATATAAATAACTTCCTTTTCCATACTTAAAGGAAATTTTTTTTCTGTTATAGTTTTTTACTAAATAGCTCATAAAAAAATACTAATTATATACTTCTATATTCCTAGAATAAATTCATACAAGTATAGATAGAAAACTTTTTATAATTTTTGTTAATAACTTAAATTATTAACTTGTTATTTTTTTATATTGAAGCCTATATAGTATCTATAATATAATATAACACATTATATTGATGTTTTATGAGCTGGAATGACGAAAAAGTTGAAAAACTAAAAGAATTATGGGGTAAAGGCAATACTGCTAGTCAGATTGCTGAAATAATTGGTGGTATTAGTCGGAATGCTGTAATAGGAAAAGCTCACAGGCTTAACTTGTCTGCAAAAATTAAAGCTAGGTCGGCGTCAAAAACAAATAATAACTTCAAATTAAATAATCAAAATAATATAGATAACTCAAGAAAAGGAAGGAAAAGTAGATTTAAATCTTTAATAATAGAGAAAGACTTTGAACCTGAAAATCCTAAACAGCTCGAAGAATTAGATGAAAATTCTTGCAAATGGCCTATTGGTCATCCCAATGAAAAATCATTCTACTTTTGTGGAAGAACATCACTGAAAGAGTTTTCTTATTGTAAATTGCATTTGTTATATGCTTATCAACCGAAAGGAAAAAAAGAAGATTCTGGTGATAAAGAAGAAACTCAAGAGTATAATGAAAAAAAAATCACTGCCGTATGATTAAATTGTCTGTCTAATTTAATCATTCAAATCATATTTTTCAGTCGAAAATTGTCCCCCATCTCGCCACATGTAAGAAT
Organism: uncultured Pelagibacteraceae bacterium; assembly: GCA_902520335.1. Taxonomy (GTDB): domain Bacteria; phylum Pseudomonadota; class Alphaproteobacteria; order Pelagibacterales; family Pelagibacteraceae; genus Pelagibacter. The sequence continues at coordinate 211,529 of CABYNS010000001.1, read as the reverse complement.
ATTTTTTTACCTCATCTTTAAAAAAAAGTTTACTTGGTAAGCCTATTTCTTTGTTTGTTTTATATTTTCCAGAAGTAATATTGTCATATTTTAACAATCTAAGTTGATCCTCGGTCAAAAGTGGATTAGGAAGTAATTGAAAAAATTTAGCAGATAAATTTGCTAAAACTAATGGCATGGGTACTAAAATTCTATTCTTTCCTATTAAATGAAGAAGAGTCTCTAAAATTTCTTTAAACGAAAGAATTTCAGGACCAACACATTCAATGATTTGAGATTGAATATCATTTTGTAATACATGGTGAATAACATCTGTTAGATCGGAACAATGTATTGGCATAAATTTGGTTTTACCACCATAGTAAAGTGGAAAAATTGGTAATCTATTTAATAGTGTCATAAATTGAGTACTAAAATTATCTGAATTTGAGAAAACTATAGAAGGTCGTAAAATTGTAGTTTTCGAAAAATTACTTAGTATACCTTTTTCTCCTTTCAGTTTTGAGATTGCATATTTTGAATCCACGGCTTCATTAATACCTAAAGCTGAAACATGTACAAAATGTTTTAAATTATGTTTTTTACACAGTTTGGCTAAAAGTGTAGGGAAAACTGTATGAATATTTTTAAAAGTATTTCCATTCTTTTTCTCATATAAAATTCCTATCAAATTTATACAATAATCAGCAGTGCTAAATAGTTTTTCAATTTTTTTTTCATCAAAAATTTTTGACTCTTGAATATCAATAAATCCTGCATTAGCCTGGGTTTTTATTCTGAGGCCTTTTTGATGAATATTTCTTGTTACTACTGTTACTCTAAGGTTATTTTTAGCAAGTTTTCTAATTAAGTTACTTCCAATCTGACCACTTCCACCAAAAATTAGACAATTTTTTGCTTTCATATATATATGTTTTAAAATGAGTAATAATATACAGTTATATAAAGCTGATATACCTGAGAATCTAAATTTGGGCAATACAATAGCTGTGGACGGTGAATTTATGGGACTTAATGTTAGACGAGACCCATTATGTTTAATTCAGATTTCATCAGGAAACTTAGATGCTCACATAGTCCAATTTGATAGAGGTAAATACAACGCACCTAATTTGATTAAATTATTAGCTGACAAAAATATTAAAAAGATCTTTCACTATGCTCGTAGTGATTTGGCTCATATTAAGTATTACCTTAAAACTGAAGTTAGTAATGTTGAGTGTACCAAAATCCAATCAAAAATTGCACGTACTTTTTCTGACAACCATTCATTAAAAACATTAATCAAAGAATTCATCAATATTGATATTAGCAAACAGTTTCAAACTTCAGATTTTGGTGGTGAACTTTCTCAAGGTCAGCTCAAGTATTGTGCTAATGACGTAATATATCTTCATAAAATTAATGAAGAACTAAATAAAATATTAGTGAGAGAAAATAGAATTGAACTTTATCAAGAATGTCTAAAATTTTTAAAAACAAGAGTTGAGCTTGATCTTGCTTTATTCAAAGAAGATATTTGGGCACATTAATGAAAAAAATGAATTACAATGCTATAGCTAAAAGTGTTATAAGTTTAGAAATCAAAGCTCTCCAAAAATTAAAAAAATCTTTAAATAAAAATTTTGATAAAGCTGTTAATGCAATTGTAAATTGTCAATCAAAAGTTATTTTATGTGGAGTTGGGAAAAGTGGAATAATAGCTAATAAAATATCTGCAACTCTTTCCTCCGTTGGAACACCGTCTTTTTCATTGTCTGCAAGTGATTGTTCACACGGTGACTTGGGAAGTATCACTAAAAAAGATATCTTAATTTTAATAAGTTACTCAGGTAATTCAATTGAATTAAAAAATATAATTAATTATGCTAATAGAAATAAGATTTTATTAATTGGCATAACCTCAAAAAAAAACTCCGACTTATATAAAAATAGTGACATTGGTTTGATAACCCCAGAAGTTAAAGAAGCTGGACTAGACATGGTACCAACATCAAGTACAATCAATCAACTGAGTATTGGGGATGCTTTAGCAGTATCAACTCTTAAAAAAAAAAAAATTAACAATTTAGACTTTAAAAAATTTCATCCATCAGGAAGCTTAGGAGAAAAATTAAAAACTGTGGAGGATCTGATGTTAACACATAATAAAATACCTTTTATTAATGAAAATATTTTGATGAAAAAAGCACTTAAGATTATGACTGAAAAAAAATTAGGAACTTTAATAATCAGAAATAAAAAAAAACAAACAACTGGAATTATTACTGATGGTCAAATTAGAAAATTAAATTCAAAAAATATTAATCTTAATTCACTTAAAGTTAAAAATGTAATGACAAAAAACCCAATAAAAATTGAAAAAAATACACTGGCAACCAAAGCTTTATCGATAATGAATGAGAAAAAAATAACATGCTTATGTGTTTATGATGAAAAGAAACAAACAAATACAATTGGTATCATACATGTTCATAATATTCTTGAAAATAAAATTTATTAATTAAATGGATAAAAAAAAAAGTTTGCAGTATTCATTGGTAATTTTATTGATTTTTTCTTCAATAATTTTTTATAAAAAATTTTTTAGTGAAAATGAGAAGATAGCGGAAAAAAAAATAAATAATTATTATTCTGATAAAAAAACTAAAAATTCTAATTTAATTGAAACATTGAAATATATATCTCAAGATTTAGTCGGTAATACATATATAATCAAAGCTGAATCTGCAGAATTTGTAAAAGATAAGACAGAAAATGTAATTCTTTTTAAAGTCAATGCTGAGATAATTCGTCAGGATGACAATATTATCAAAATTAATTCCGATGAGGCTATTTATAACAAAAGAAATAATGATACAATATTTAAAAAAACTGTAAGCATTGATTATGGTGATCAATTGATCAAATCAGAGATAGTAAAACTCAATTTCAGCAAAAATTTAATAGAAATAATTGAGAATGTTCATTATATGAATAGAAATACAAAGATATATGCAGATAAAGTCGAGCTAGATTTATTAAAAAAAAAAATGAAAATCTCAATGGTTAATCAAAATGATAATATTCAAATTACAGGTAAATACTGATTGTGGCTATAATTAAAAAATTTCGAATCAAAAATTTCAAGACAAAAAAGGAAATCATCAAATTAGACAAAATATCAATTTACTTTGGAAAAAGAAAAATATTTGAAGATCTAAATTTTAGTTTGAATCAAGGAGAAATTCTTGGATTACTTGGCCCAAATGGTGTCGGAAAATCAACAATTTTTAATATTATTATAGGATTATTAAGACCAAGTTACGGTTCAATATTTATCGATAGTAAAAATATTACTGACGAACCTATATTTCAAAGGACTAAAAAATATAAAATTGGTTATGTACCACAAAATGGAGGGTATTTTTATGATCTCACTCTAAGAGAGAATTTAAAAGCAATTAGCGAAATGGTAATCGATGATAAAAAACTGAGGGATGAAAGAATAAATTTATTAATTTCAAAATTTGAACTTGAGTCTTTACAAAATATAAAAGCTGAATTTTTATCTGGAGGGCAAAAAAAGCGTTTAGTAATATGTTTAGCTTTGTTAAGCAATCCTAGAATTTTATTATTAGATGAACCTTTCGCTGCATTGGACATTATGACAATAAAAAATCTACAACAAATTATTGTTGATTTACAGACCCAAAACAATATTTCAATAATTTTATGTGATCATCAGGCAAGAGATTTATTATCTTGTGTTGATTTAGCGATTGTTTTATCAAATGGAAAAGTAATTGCTAAAGATACACCTAATAACCTTATTAAAAATATTGATGCAAAAAACGCATATTTTGGAGACTCTTTCAAAATAAATTAAAGATGTCTTCTGTTAAAATACAAAAAAAAATTAAAAAATTTAATAAAAATATAACTACATCAGGGGACAAGAGTTTATCTATTCGATGGGCACTTTTAGCTTCTCAATCACCTTATAAAAGTAAATCGTATAATTTACTAACCTCAGAGGATGTTCTGAACACTTTAAGGTGTCTTAAGAAACTTGGAGTAAAAGTGAGATTAACAAAGAAATTTTGTGAAATATTAGGAGTGGGATTAAATGGATATAAATATAAAAAAAATTTATCATTAAATGCTGGAAATTCTGGAACATTAGGAAGATTAATAATGGGGCTTTTAGTACACAGTAAAGATAGTATAAAATTAAGAGGTGATAAAAGTTTATCTAAAAGAGATTTTTTGAGAGTTTCAAAGCCTTTAGAAAAATTTGGGGCAAAATTTAAAACAAATTCTGGAAAGCTTCCAATACATATCAACGGTACTAATAATCCATTACCTATTAATTACACTGAAACAAGAGGATCTGCTCAATGCAAAAGTGCAGTTATGCTTGCGGCATTAAACACTAAAGGAGAAACAACTATTAAGGCAAAAAAATCGAGAGACCATAGTGAGTTACTTTTTAAAAATTTAAAATTACCTATTAAAATTGATAAAAAAAAAAACTATGACCTCATTAGAATTAAAGGCAAAAAAAAGATACCCTCAATAAACTACAGAATACCAGCAGATATTAGCTCTAGTGCATTTTTTATTGTTTTGACAGCGTTGTCAGAAAATTCAAAATTGAAAATCAATAATATTAATATTAATCCTTCAAGAACAGGAATTTTAAGCATACTTAAAATGATGAATGTTAAAATTAAGTTATTAAATAAAAGAATTTATAAAGGAGAGCGTATTGCAGATTTGTTAATTCACAGCTCAAAAAAATTTAAATCTATTAATTGTCCAATTAAATTTAATAGTGCCGCAATAGATGAATTTTTATTAATATTCTTAATAGCAGCTAAAGCTGATGGAATATCTTACTTTAAAAATTTATCAGAATTGAATGAAAAAGAAAGTCCAAGATTAAAATGGGGATCAAAAATATTAAACAAAATAGGAATTAAAAATTTTGTTACAAATAATAGTATTAAAATCTACGGTAATCCGAATATTGAAGTAAAAAAAAAAATTGTAATCAAAAATTTTTTAAAAGACCATAGAGTTTTTATGACCAGTGTAGTTGCTGCGCTTACATTTGGAGGTAAGTGGCAAATTCATGATAGGGAGTCGATTAACACCTCATTTCCATCTTTCTTGGAAAAGATGAACTATCTTGGTGCAAAAATGAAATATTAATATTTTAGTATTAAATTGAGAGGAAAAATTGAGATTTCATTGTGTTTATTATGTTATTTAGCAGAATTTTTTAAAATTCAATCTTGATTAAAATCATAATTTTATCTAAAAGTTCGTTGTTTTTTAAAAAAATTAAGACTTATTTAATGGAAATATATAAAGACCTTTCAAACCCTGCTTCTAAAGAATTTGAAAAATTATTAAACAGTCAACTCTCAAAAAATACCATTGAAGAAGGTAAGATTATTGAGGGTAAAATAAACAAAATAACTGAGAAATTTGTTTTTTTATTTGTTGAAGGTTTAAAAAGTGAACCAGTTCTTGATATAAATGAACTTAAAAGTATGGGCTTATCAGTTAATATAAAAGTAGGTGAGACTATTTCAGTTTTATTAGAAAAGATTGAGGATAAAAATGGAGAAGTAATTGTCTCAGCTAGTAAGGCGCTTAAAATTAAAGGGTGGGATAAACTTGTTGAAGCTTATGAAAAAAAAGAACCTATTATGGGTAAAATTGTTTCAAAATGTAAAGGTGGATGTATTGTAGAACATTTAGATTCAGGCTCATTAATGTTCCTACCGGGGTCTCAAATAAGTGATAAACCACTTAAAGACATAAGTCATCTTATAAATGAGCCACAAAAATTTGCATTAATTAAATTAGATAAAATTAGAGGAAATGCTTGTGTATCGAGAAGAGAAATAATTTCTTCATTCAAAAAAGAAGACAAGGCTAAAATAATAGATAAATACAAAGTTGGAGATATAATTAAGGGCGCTGAAGTAAAAGGTTACAGCTCCTTCGGATGCTTTTTTAATGTTAATAATGAATTAGACGTATTAGTTCATCTTCAAGAAATTTCATATAGTCGAGTAAATCACCCTGACGAAGTTTTTAATATTGGAGAGAAACACGACTTAAAAGTTATCAGTGTTGATAAAGAAAAACTTCAAGTAGGTTGCTCTGTTAAACAATTATCTCCAGATCCTTTTGAGCATATAGAAAATTATGAATTAAAAAAAGTTTATAAAGTAAAAGTTGTAAAAATTATGGACTTTGGTGCATTTTGTGAATTAGAGCCAGGTTTAACAACTCTATTGCATTCAAGTGAACTAAGTTGGACTAAAAAAAATGTGTCTGCAAAAAAAATGTTTAAAGTTGGTGATGAGATTAATTGTGTAATAACAGAAATTGATAAAGACAAAAGAAGAGTAGCAATTTCACATAGACTTACAAAAGAAAATCCTTTTGAAGTTTTTGAAAAAAAATTCCCTATTGGAACAATTGTTGAAGGGGTAGTTGTGAACAAAAATGAATACTCATTATTTTTAAATGTAGAAAATTTAGAGGTTGATGCATTTTTACATTGTAATGATTTAACATACCTTAATAATGGGGAGGATGAACTTAAAAAATATAAAAAGGGTGATAAAATTAAAGTAAAAGTCTTAGAGATTAAATCTTCTGATCAAAAAATAAGGGTGGGATTAAGACAAACTCAACCTGATCCATTTGATTGGTTCAAAGACAAAAAAATAAATCAGGTTATTACTGTAAAAATTATTTCATCTGATAACAAAGGCCTAGTTGTAAGGCCTGAGGAATGTGAAATGGACTTTATTATCAAAAAAAATCAGATTGCAATTAATGCTGCAGACGCGAGACCATCAAGATTTACAGGAGGAGAGAGGATTGATTGTGCTATATCTGATTTAGATTTAGATAAAAGAAAGGCAACTTTAAGTATAAAATTATTAGAAGAATTAGAAAAAAAAGAAGCTTTAGAAAAATATGGTGCTGAGAATTCTGGTAAAAACCTTCCTTTTTCATCACTATCAAAGGATCTCGATAAAAAAAATAAAAAGGAATAGAAATTTTTAAACAAAATTGGCTATAGTAAAATCTAACCTCTTAAAACAACTCTCGAAAAATTACCCAAATTTTTTGAAAAAAGATCTGGAGAAATTTGTGAATATAATTTTAAGTGAAATAAAAAAAAGTCTTAAAAGAGGAGAAAGAGTTGAACTGAGAGGTTTTGGGGTATTTTCTAGCAAAATTCAAAAAGCCCGAATATCTAGAAATCCAAAAACTAACGAAAAAATTGACACTCCTGAAAAAAAAACAATTAACTTCAAAATGTCTAAAGATTTGTTTAAAATTTTGAATAATGAAAAATAATAAAATATTTGTTGCTTGTGATAGCACTAATATTTCTCAAATAAAAAAAATAATAAAACATACATCTAATACAAAGCTTAAAATTGGATATAAATTTGGTTTAGAGTTTTTAAATTCTAAACATGGTAGAAATTTTGTATCAAAACTTAAAAAAAAAATTATTTTTGCAGATCTAAAACTACATGACATACCAAATACCTGTATGTCTGCGATCAAAGCAATTAAAGATTTAAAAGTAAATTATTTAACAATACACATAAGTGCTGGGTTACAAGCTCTCAAAGCAGCAAAGAAAGTTTCTGGATCGATACGTCTAGTCGGTGTGAGCATCCTTACCTCTTTAGATAACAAAGCGTTGAAAGAAATTGGATTTAACAAAGATGTTAAAAAATTAGTCCTACACCAAGCAAAATTAGCAAAAAAAGCTAACTTGGATGCTATTGTATGCAGTGCACAAGAGGTAAAGATAGTAAAAAAAATATTTAAAAAAGAAATTATAACTCCTGGAATAAGACTAAACAATAAAAACAATGACCAAAAAAGAGTTCAGACTCCCAAACAAGCTTTTATAAATGGAGCTCATTCTCTTGTAATAGGGAGAAATATTACTAAGGGCGATATAAAGAAGAATATTCAAACACTTATTGATCACTTAAGTCAATGATAAAAGGTTTGAAAATTTGTGGGGTCTCAGATCCTATAACTCTTAATTACATTTTAAATCATAATAATAGACCTGCGTTAACCATGATTGGTTTCATCACAAATTATGAAAAAAGTCAGAGATTTGTAAAATACGATAAATTAAAAAATTTGATTAATGTTGATAAAAAACAAGTTAAATTTATCTCAGTTCTAGTAAGCCCTACAGATAAGACTCTAGAAAAAATAAAAGAGCTAAATTTTGATTATTATCAACTTTATGACGTTAGCCCAGAAAGAACAAAAGAAATTAAACTTAGATATAAAAAAAAAATAATCACAGCAATTACAGTTTCGAATAAAGAGGATGTAATTAAATATAAAGATTTTTCTAACATATCAGACATTGTTCTCTTTGACTCAAAAGGTTATCATAAATCTGAGAGTTTTGATCATAGCTTACTTGATAGTGTACCTAATGAATTAAATAAAATGATTGCAGGAAATATTCAAATAGATGATATTCCTAATTTTAGAAATAAAAGCTTTATAGTCGATTTAAGTGGAGCGCTAGAAGATAAAAATGGAAAAAAAGATATTGGTAAAATTGATAAATTGTTAAATTTATTTACAAAAATATGAAATTAAAAAAAGGTATTCCAGTAATTGATCAAGGAGATAAACTTGGATTTTGGGGTGGAAAATTCGGAGGAAACTTCGTTCCTGAAACATTGAAAAAACCAATAGAAGACTTGGAAATATTATTTAATAAGCTTAAAAAAGATAAAAATTTTATTAATGAAAGGGATAAATATTTTAAAAATTGGATTGGTGTCCCTACGCGTTTTATTAAATTAGAAAATTTGACTAATTATGTAGGAGGAGCTCAAATTTGGTCAAAAGTTGTATCGGACGCTAACGGAGGAGCGCACAAAATCTATAATGCTACCGTTCATTGTTTGCTTGCAAAACGTTCTGGTAAAAAAGTTATTATTGGTGATACCGGAGCAGGCTATGCAGGGAAGATGTTAAGTATGGCAGCTAAAAAATTTGGCCTTAAATGTAAAATATTTATGGGTGCAAAAGATATTTCGAGACAACAGCCAAATGTAAAAGCTATAAAAAAAAATGGAGCAGAAGTCATACCAGTTAATTCTGGAAGTCAGACGCTTGTGGATGCTGTCTCTGAATGTATGAGATACTGGGTTGCTAATTGTGATACAACAGCTATGTGTGTAGGAAGTACTGTAGGACCAGCTGTGTTTGTTCGTATCTGTGGATGGAGTACTAGCCAAATCTCAAGAGAGTTGAAAGATCAATTGATTGATAAATTTGGTTCAATTCCAAAAAAACTAAAATTATATAATTGTGTTGGGGGTGGAAGCTCAAGTTTTGGATTTTGGAACGAATTTATGGATTATGATAAAAATCAATGTGAGTTTATTGGTGTAGAAGCTGGAGGGCCTGCAGAAAGCAAAAAGCATGCAGCACCATTAACTTATGGTTCTAAAATTGGTATCCTTCATGGTGCAGCTCAATACGTTAATCAAAATTCAGATGGCCAAATTGAAGAGACTGAGTCAATTTCTGCAGGACTTGATTATCCTGGAATTTCTCCTCTTCATTGTTTTTTAAAAGACACAAAGAGAGCAAGATATACAGCTGCAAGTGATGAAGAAGCTTTAATCGCTTACAAACTTGTAACGAAATTTGAAAAATTAAAACCTTCTCTTGAACCAAGTCATGCTTTTTCTGTTGCAATTAAAGAAGCAAAAAAGTTTAGCAAGGATACTATCATTGTAGTTAATAGTTGTGGAGATGCATATAAAGATAAGGGAATTATAGAAAAAAAATTAGGAAAGAAATATGTCAAATCCAATTAGTATAGCATTGAAAAAAGCAAATAAGGAAAACAGACCAGCTTTATTAACTTATACTGTTGCAGGTGATAGCTCAAAAAAACAATCTTTATCAATATTAAAATCAATTTCTAAAAATGCTGATATTCTAGAAGTAGGTGTTCCTCACAACACTCCTGTTGCGGATGGGAGCCAAATTCAAACTAGTGCTTATAGAGCTATCAAAAATGGAATAAAAATTAATGACATCTTTCAAGTTGTTAAGGACTTTAAGAAATTAGAAAAATCTAAACCAATTATATTAATGGGATACTACAATATGATTTTTCAGTATGGTGAGAACAATTTTTTAAAAAAATGTAAAATTTCAGGAGTAAATGGATTAATAGTTGTAGATTTGCCTTGGCCTGAGAACAAAAATTTTGCAAAAAAGTGTAAAGATAAGTCAATCTGTTTTATTCAACTTTTGTCACCTACAACAACAAATAAAAGACTAAAAAGAATTATACAAGACTCTCATGAAATGAATTATCTTATTTCAATGCTAAGTACTACTGGAGGAAAACTTAAAGTATCACCACACGAAATACTTAAAAATTATAAAAAAATAAAAAGAATTAATCCCAGAAAAAAGACTGTAATTGGTTTTGGAATTACAGAAAAAACAATTAGTAAGCTTAAATCTGCTGATGGATTAGTTGTTGGGAGTGCTATTTGTAAAGAAATTACCAAGAGTTTAAAAAGTAGACAAAATCCTGTCATAAATGTAGGTAAGTTAGTAAGTAGATTAAAAAATAAAATAAAATGAACTGGATTACCAAAATTATTAAAGCAGGTGAAAAAATAAAATCTGCAATCCATAAGAGAGCCTCTAAAGAGGAAATTGCAAATAGTGATTGGACTTCTTGTTGCAAAGGTCCAATTTTGAAAAAAGATTTAGAGATAAATCTTTGGGTTTGTCCTGAATGTAATAAACACCATAGGATAAAACCAAAACAAAGATTCGATATCCTATTTGGAAAAGATAATTATGAAATATTTAAAACGCCAATTCCAAAAGATGATCCTTTAGAGTGGAGTGATTCAAAATCTTATAAAGATAGATTAAAAAGTGCTAGAAAAAAAACGGGGATGGATTGTGGAATGATGGTCGTTAGTGGATCGATTAATGATATCAAAATAACGGCTGTCGCGTCTGATTTTGATTTTTTAGGAGCATCAATGGCAGCTGCTGAAGGAGAGGCATTTTTATATGGTATTCAACATGCAATTGAAAATAAAACACCATTTTTATGTGTTAGCTCTGGTGGCGGAATGAGGATGATGGAAAGTTTAATTTCACTATCGCAAATGACTAGGACAACACTTGCAATAAATGAACTTAAAAAAAAAAATTTGCCATACTTAGTTTGTATTACTGATCCCACAGCAGGTGGAATCACTGCATCTTATGCTATGCTTGGTGATATACATTTTGCGGAACCAGGTGCTCTTTTGGCTTTTGCCGGGGCCCGTGTCATCCAGGGAACAGTTAAAGAAGAATTACCTGAAGGTTTTCAACGTGTTGAGAAAAATCCTGCTTTTGTAGATCTTATTGTCGAAAGAAAAGATTTATCAGAAAAAATAGGAACTTTATTATCAATATTGTTAAAGAAAAATTCTGATATAAGCACTGATGAAAATGAAACTACAGAAAATACTCAGTCGCTTACAAAAGCTGCATCCTAAGGAAATAGATCTAAGCTTAAATCGTATAAAAACTCTTTGTGAAAGATTAGGTAATCCTCAAGATAAAATAAAAGCAATTTCTGTGGTTGGTACTAATGGAAAACAATCTACAATAAACGCTATCTTCTCAATATTAAAAGAAGCAAATATTAAATGTAATGTTTATTCAAGTCCCCATATTCAAAGAATTAATGAAAGATTTATTTTTAATAATCAACAATTGAAAGATGAAAAATTAGCAGATATTTTTGAAGAAGTTGAAAAAATAAACAAAAATGAACCAATCACATTTTTTGAAATTTTAACTGCTTGTTTTTTTTACAAAGCTGCACAATACACTAATAATATCAATTTGATTGAAGCAGGTTTATTTCATAGATTCGATGCCACTAATATACTAAAAAATAACCTTGCAAGTGTAGTATGCTCTATTAGTAAAGATCATCTTGACTGGCTGCCAGAAGGTAAGCGAACGATAGAAAAAATTGTTTTTGAAAAAACATCATCACTTTTAAATTCAAACATAATTGTATCTAAACAAAACTTAATAAATACAACTAAATACATTAAGAAAACAATTTTAAAAAATTCATCCAAAAAATTGTTTTTTAACGAAGATTTTAGCTATTCTATTGGAGAGAATGGTTTCTTTTATTATGAGGATAAATTTGGTGGCTTAAAACTACCGTTGCCAAATATTCTTGGACAATTTCAATTAGAAAATATTTCAACAGCAATAGCAACAATAAGACAACTAAATTTAGAAATTAAGGATGATGATATAAAAAATGCAATTACCAAAATTGAGAGTATTGGCAGATTACAAGAAATAAAGTCTGGAAAAATTAAAGATCTAATCAAAAATAACCAATTATTGTTAGATGGAAGTCATAATGAGGATGGTGCTAGGGTTTTAAATGAGTATCTCCAAACTTTAGATTGTAATAAGCATTTTATTATAGGAATGATGTCTAATAAAGATCATGAAAAGTATATTAGTTACTTTAAAGATATATCATCTCTAACCACCGTTGATATCCCAAATCAACCAAACGCAATCAGTGGTAAAAAATTAAAAGAAAAATTTAAGAATATTGAAAATGTTAAATATGAAGAAGATATTGAGAGAGCAATTAAAAATTTATTGCTTAAAGAAAATGATATCTTAATAATTACTGGATCTTTGTATTTAGCTGGCGAAATATTAAACTTAAATTAGATATTTTTTTCTAAAAACTCTTTCATATGGCTTTCTGGTACGCCACCAACTTTTCTATCAATCTCGACACCTTTTTTATAGATTATCACTGTTGGAACACCTCTTATTCCAGCAGCACTTCCAGTATTAATACCACCATCTTCTATATCAGCGTAATAAAAACCAGCCTTGTCTTTATACTCAACAGCAAGCTTGTCCATAATTGGTTTTAAAGACTTACAAGGCCCACACCAAGCTGCACTAAACTGGATTACCGAAACGTCTTCACTTTTAATTTTGTTTTCAAAATCTTCATCCTTAAAATCTATAAGCATAAACCCTTTCTATTAATTTGTTTATTAAAGTCAACTAGGCAATTTCATATTTCTTTTCAATAGACATAATAAAATCATTTATTTCGTCTAGTTTATTTAATTCATTTTTATCATCTCTTTTATCTGCTTGATCTCTCAAATAGTCGATCTCATTATATGCCATATTTACCGTTTGCCATTTCTCTTTATTCTTACTTAATATACGTCTAGCAATTTCACTTTTAATATTTTTATATAAATCAGGTGGCAAAATTTGAGGGGCTTCTTGATAAATTATTTTTTGACCAAACCAACTACATCTTTTGTCTTGAAATTTATCTAGTAATCTCAACTTATCTTCCCAAGATGAACTATGCCAGGTTTTAAAAAGAGCAGTATCTTTATTTGGAATAAATTTTTCATACAAAGTTTCTTCAGGTAATAGATCTTCCTGAGTTTTTGTTTGCTCTTTTTCCTCTGCTGCCTCTCTATTTATAATTTGTATATTTTTACAAAAATTTTCATTATTTCTGACCATTTGTGCTCTTTTTTTTATAGTTTCTAAATCCAAGTCTAAATAAGGTTTTTGTTCTAAGGCAAACTCTTTATCCAAAATTACTGGAGCTTTATTAGTTTTCAAAACTCTTAAAGCCTTGGGACTATATTTTTTTAATATATCTCTCAATTGATTTATTGGTAAGTTTAATAGCGGTTCTGGATCTCTTCTTAAATCCCAAACATATCCCCACGATGCGTAAGATGGATGAAAACAATGATTTGGATGTAGTGTGCTAGTGAGATACATCATATTTCTACCCTTCACATTTTCAAAAATAGAATATATGCCCTCATTTTTTAAAAACGTTTCTACGCTTGTTTTAGTTGATGTTTTTAAAAATGTTTCCCAATTTTCTTTATGTTTATCTTTAATAATTCGAAGTACTTTCAATGAATTTTGAGCATCAACGTAGGCAGTGTGGCTTGCTGAAGTGTCGAAGCCTTGCATCCTTGATAAAGATTCTAGTGCTAGGCTTGGGTTTCCTGCTTCCGTTAATTCTGTTTTTAAAGTTTCAGAATTTAAAGTTTGAGCTGCTCTAGCTATATGTAATCCATCATGTTCACTATTAGGTGATGAGTGAGTAGCGTAAGGATAGCGATTGCCCTTAAAAAAATTAAAGTGGAACATTCTCCGATCAAAATTTAAATTTGACCAACCAATAAACATTGCAGGGGCACATTTTGAAAAAAAGTTTTCAACAACACCTAAAAAATCATAATGTGAGTAATTACCTTTAGTTAATAAATCAATACTAGTTGAATTTACAAGTAAAGCCTTTGCACTTGGCACCTCACCTTCTGGCATTCGTCCTCTTATATTCAACTTTCCAATTTCTTTTAAATTTTTATCAACTACAACAGCCCCAACTTCAATTATGGATCCCCATATTGTTGAATTCGTAGTTTCAGTATCGTAAATTACAATCTTATCCATTCTTTATTAAACTAAATTATTCATTTCATTAAACTTTTTTAATCTACCCAGAAACAAATTTTGATATGTTATTAGTTCAGGCCCTTGAATTTTAAACTCTTGAAATAAATTATCCACTGTACAAACTAAAATAACACATGTATTGATATTTGAATTGTAAACAACATTGTGTGCTAAAGAATAGGCAGCAGTTTGTAAAAACCAAGAATCTATGTATTCTGCTTTTTTTGGTTTATTGGACTGCTTAAAATCAATTATCGTTTCTTTTCCTTCATAAACACCGACGCAGTCTGCTGTTCCTGCATATCTATCAGGATAATGCATAGTGGCCTCCACGCCATATATTTCCTCTAATCTATTTGTTAAACCTTTATCAATAATTTCTTTTGCCATTTTTTTATATTGCTCATTGTCTTCAAAAAAACTCAAATTTTCTCTTCCCAAAAGAAAAGACTCTAAATAGCTGTGCATCTGAGAACCTCTGCTACTTGCTGCCTTTGTAATAGCTTCAGCTTCTTTGTGACCGGTTCTCTCTCTCCAGTTAGCCAAAGCTGCTTTATCTTCCTCTGACTTTGTTGCATCAAGTATTGATGTTACACTAGGTAATTTAGCTTCACCTAACACATATCTTCTTATTCCATCTTCTGTTGCTCTTGAACTTTTAGGATAATCATATTTTTTGTTCCAACGCATGTGATTTCTTATAGTCGGTATTATCTGAAAAAAGAAATTATTTTTTGACTTGTTTATTTCTTTCAACAAAACTCTCAACGTTCTCTGTTAGAACAGCTTTTTCAACTTGCTCGGGATCTTTTATATTTTCCAAAGTTCTAGTTATTGATCTTGCATCTTTTCCAAAACTATCAACAACCGTCATGGCCTCTTCAAGTTTTTTTCTTAATTTATAAATATTATCAAAATGACTAGAAAATCTCGTACTAATAGTTTTTAAATGATCATAAATCTCTGTTGCGTGTTTTGAGATTTTAAGAGACTGAAAGCCCATGTGTAAAGACTGTAAATAAGCTGAAAGAGTATTTGGGCCACAAATTACTATTTTATATTTTTTCATTAATTCTTGGGTTAATAGCTCTTTAGTGCTCGGGTCTTGATACTCAGTTAATTCTTTATAAAGACTTTCTGTAGGAGCATACACTATTGCAAAATTTGAAGTTTTAGGTGGAACAATATATTTTTCCATAACACTTTTTGCTTTAACCTTAAATGCACTTGCTAATTTTGTTCTAGCATCAGCAACTGCTTTCTTATCATCTGCCTCGTACGCATCTGTAATTGCCTTAAATTTTTCTACTGGAAAATGAGAGTCTACCGGAACCAAAACATCTCCTTGAAGCTTGATTGCAAATTCTACGTTTTCACTTGTATCTTCTTTCATTTTGACATTAGTCATATATTGAGATGCAGGTAATAAATCTTTAATTAGAGCATCCAAAGAATACTCAGCTAGAGTTCCATATTTTTTGACCCCTGCTAAAATTTTAGTAATTCCCTCTTGACTTTGATTTAAAAGCTTTACTTGTTCATTAAAATTACCAACCTTCTCATCAACTTTAGTAAGTGCTTCGGTCATATCCTTTGTAACCCCAGTTGATAAAGAGTTAAATGAAGTAGACATAGAACTCAGAGATGTATTGATTGTAGAGTTTAAGCTATCTTTTAATCTAATAATTTCCGCATTCAAATTTGCTATTTCATTAGTCTCATCAGCTCTGTTCTCTTTCTTAGACTTTATATTTAAATACAAAATAGCCAGGATTGCTCCAAACATTAAAATCAAAATTATTAATAAAATTGTGTCCATGATTCGTAACTTGTATTATAAGGGATTTTTATGGAATTATATCTTATTTTAAAAATTATTTTTGAAATAGGGGTTCTAATAGCTACTTATGTAATAATAAGAAATTTTGATATCATCAAAATTATTCTCATATACTTTAAAGATAAATTACTTAGAAAGTAATTTAACAAAATTTTTTAAACCTTTTTTTTTACTATTTTTTTTTGAAGTAAAAATACAAGCTTGAGATTTTAAGATTTCTCCATCTTTCAATATACGTAGGTTATTCGCTCTAAGAGTTTCACCCGTAGATGTTATGTCTGTAATTAATTCAGCTGAACCAGTAAAAGGGTAAGCTTCAGTTGCTCCTAAACTATCAACCAATTTAAATTGGGTAACACCTTTAGAAAATAAAAAATCCCTAGTTAAATTTGGATACTTAGTTGCAACTCTTAATCTTTTTTTCTTTTTATCTCTAAATTCAAACGCAATTTCTTCTAGGTCAGCTATTGTTTGAACATCAATCCAAGGATCAGGTATAGCTACAACTAGATTAGCATTTCCAAAATCAAGTTTTTTAACAACGTTTATTTTGTTTTGGGTATTTATCTCACTTTCTTTTAATAAATCAAAACCAGAAAAGCCAATATCTAAAGAACCGTCTCCTAATCTTTCAATAATTTCTCTAGCGTGCAAATATAAAATTTTTATGTTTAATTTATTTTTTATTGAACCTATCAAATCTCTTTCCCCTCGCTCAGAAATAAGCTTTAATCTTTTTTTAGTAAAAATTTTTAAAACATCTTTTCTTAACCGTCCCTTACTTGGTATTCCTATATTAATTAAATTTTTCATGATTGATAATTTAAATTAAAAGCTGCTCCAACAGCTGGTGTTTTTTTTTTTGAACCAAGATCAGAAATTAATTTGTCATAACGACCACCATTACAACAATTAATAATTTTCGACTTTAATTTGATATCTATTTTAAAAACTATGCCAGTGTAATACTCCAATTGTCTACCAAAGGCTGATGAAAAAACCACACTCAATTTAGATATTTTATTTTTTGAGACAGGAAAATATTTCTGATCAACAAAAAGGTTTATTTTATGTTTTTTAAAAAATTTATTTAATTCCTTTGCAGCTTTATTTATTGGACATTTAATTTTTAGAAACTCTTTAATGATTTTCGATGTATTACTTCCTTTACTTGCTCTTCTTGGATCCTTAATCTTTTTATCAAACCTTTCTAAAATTTCTTTTAATGTTCTACCTGCAACAATTGATGATTGATTATCCTTTAACATTTTTAAATATCGTCTTTTATCAACTTCAACAATAGTTGGATCTACATCAGAATTTGTCTCTAATCTTTTTAGTAAATCACTGAAATAATCTTCTCGCCAAAAATGTCTTGTAAGTCTTAATTTCCATCTTTTCGGTATATCTAATTTAGATATTAGAAGATTAAAAATTTCCACATTTCCAATAGTGAGTGTGCCATTTGAATATTTTAAATTTTTTAGTGATTTAAGTGATGTATTTATTATTTCTTTGTCATCATTTTTTTCATCTTTTGATCCTATAATCTCAAAACCAACTTGATTTCGGATTATAGAGTCCTTTTTATTTTGAGATTTTCTATAGGCCTGTCCGCTATAAAATATTTTTTCTTTGCCCTTTAAATTGTTTTTTAAATATCTAAGACAAGAAGCAATGGTAAGGTCAGGTCTTAAACATAATTCATTACCTGTCTGATCTGTGAATGAAAAAATAAATTTTCTAAAACTTTCACCAGATCTTTGAACTATATGATTAGTCTCAATAACTGATGGTAATTCAATATATTTAAATCCTTTAGACTGAACTGAGCTAAGGATTTTGTCAGATAAATTTTTTGATTTCATTTATTAAATTTTCTTTTGGAAATGTAATTTGGTTATTCTCCCCTTTGACTCCTAGTAGATTTTTTAATGTTATTTTATTATCTTTAAATTCATTTTCACTGCAGATAACTGCGACTGGACATTCTCTTTTATCAGCATAAGTAAGTTGCTTACCTAGATTTTTTTTACTATCCAAAAATATTTCTGAATTGATATTATTTTTTCTTAAATTATTCAGAATTTCGTAATAATTTTTTAAATATTTTTCATCCATTACACAAACAATAACTGGATTTTGTGTATCAACTTCTATTTGATTTAATTGCATCATTGCAAATAGCAATCTATCAACACCAATACTGACACCTGTCCCTGGAATATCTACACCCTTAAATCTTGAAATCAATTGATTGTACTGTCCACCTGAACAAATACTTCCAATATCAACTTCCTTACCTTTAATATTTTTTGCTTTAAAATTTAGATTGGTTTCAACACAAAACCCATCATAATAATCTAGACCTCTAACTATCGTAAAATTTGTTTTTACTTGGTCGGAATAATTTCCAAAATTCAAAAATTCAAATAATTCCTCTAATTCTTTAATACCCTCTTGAGTAATAGGATTTTTAAAATTTTCTTTAAGTTCCTTCAAATCTTCAATCCTTAAAAAATTTAAGATTTTTGAAGCTTGTTCATCACTTAAGTTTGCTCCTTTTGTTATAGCTCCACTTTTATCTTTTCTCTCTTTTTTCAATAATTCTTCGACACCCTTTAAACCAAAACCTGGTTTATCGAGTTTATCTATTGCTCTCATTACTTTAATTTGTTTATCTTTTTCAATCTTCAAATCCTCGATTAAACCTTGAACAATTTTTCTATTACTGACATTAATTGTAAACTGATCTTTTTTTAAACCACAATCTATCAATGCATTTGAGATCAAATTACACAGCTCGGCATTAGCTTGTGCAGAATTAACGTTTCCAACTATATCACAATCTGCTTGAGTAAATTCCCTGTACCTTGCATTTCCAGATTTTTCATTTCTAAATACATTTTGAATTGCATATCTTTTATATATTGAAGGAAGCTCTTGATTATTTTGTGCAACAAATCTAGCAAGTGGGCTTGATAAATCATATCTTAAAGTAATATTCTTTTCACCATCATCAAAAGTGAACACGTCAGACATAGGATTATTTTCATCCTCTGTAAGAAAGGAGCCTATATTTTCACTAATTTCAAATGATGGTGTTTCCAATGGATCAAATCCATATTTAATAAAATTTTTCTCAATAACCCTTAATAGTCTTTTTTTGAGAAGTAATTTTTTATTCCATCTATCTTCAAAACCTGAGGGTAATCCAGGAATTAATTTATTTTCTTTATTCATTTTTTGGTACCTTGAGTAGGTTACGCTCCTACGACTTCGGATCCACAAACCGACGTGATACTATTTCACCATCAAGGCATATCCTTTTTTGTTTTATCTTATTTTGTTGTTATTTAAAATTATAATATAAGTGATTATTCGCTAGCTTTAGCCAGCATGGAAATGAGCGTGCACACCTCTATTAGTTCCTCTAAAAGCAAGTCTTTGAGTACCTAAGATTGTTATGTAATTAATCTCATTTTTATACATAAGCAGCGTTTTAGACAAAAATTAAAATTATTCAACCCTTAAAAAAAAAGGACGTATTCTTATTTATTAAGAAAACGCCCTTGTAAAATATTTAAATTAATCCAGTTTTTTTAAATTTACAGCTGAAGGGCCTTTTGGACCATCCTCTAAAGTAAATTCTACTTTATCTCCTTCATTAAGAAATCTCATTCCTGCAGCTTTTACTGCGCTGGCGTGAACAAAGGCATCTTTTTCTTTATCGTCTCTTTCAATGAAACCATAGCCTTTTTTACCATTAAACCATTTTACTTTTCCTTGAATTGTACTCATTTTTTTACTCGTCCTTTTGTTGTTTATTTAGGATAGAAGTTAATTTCTTTGTAT
Organism: uncultured Pelagibacteraceae bacterium; assembly: GCA_902520335.1. Taxonomy (GTDB): domain Bacteria; phylum Pseudomonadota; class Alphaproteobacteria; order Pelagibacterales; family Pelagibacteraceae; genus Pelagibacter. Next base: position 191,224 of record CABYNS010000001.1, on the reverse strand, counting down.
ATTAATTTCAAGATGTTTTGGTGGTGCCTCGGGAAGGATTCGCACCTCCGACACAAGCCTTTTCAGGGCTCTGCTCTACTCCTGAGCTACCGAGGCAAAAAATTAACCCCTAAAGATTATTCTGCCTTTAGTAAGGTCGTAAGGCGTCATCTCTACAGTCACATTATCACCTTGCAACACTCGAATTCTGTTTTTTCTTAATTTGCCTGCTGTGTGAGCAGTTACTACATGACCATTTTCCAATTGAACTCGAAACATGGCATTAGGTAACAAATCAGTTACTTTACCTTTGAATTCAAGTAAGTCTTGTTTTGACAAATTTATTTTCTCCTAATTCTTTTTTTTACAGATTGAGCATGTCCTGCCAACCCCTCATAATTTGCAAGAGTTATAACTGATGGTCCAAGCTTTTCAATACCCTTTTTTGATAAGTTTATATAAGAAATTCTTTTGTAAAACTCATTAACACTTATGCCACTTGAAAATTTTGCTGATCCATTAGTTGGCAGTATATGATTGGATCCTATGTTATAATCGGTCATTGCCATTACAGCGTATTTTCCTAAACAAATAGATCCAGCATTCTTTATTTTTGTTACGAAAGATTTATAGTTTTTTACATTTAATTCTAAATGTTCAGGTGCGATCTTATTCACAACATCAATAATTTTTTTATCTGAATTTATATGAATTAAAATTCCATTACTTAGTAAACTTTTTTTTGCAATAGATAATCTGGGGATTTTTTTCAATTGTTTGAAAATCTCTACCTTAACTTTTTCAATTAATTCCCTACTTTTGGAAATTAAAATACATTGAGCAAGTTCATCGTGCTCTGCCTGACCAATTAGATCACTTGCAATCCAGTCTGGTTTTGAATAATTGTCTCCAACTATAGTAATTTCGGATGGGCCAGCTATCATTCCTTCAACACCAACATCACCAAAAACTTCTTTCTTAGCAGCTGCAACATAGATATTACCAGGACCTACAATTTTATTTACCTTAGGAATTTTTTTAGTTCCATAAGTAACTGCAGAAATAGCAGATGGACCACCAATAGAATAAATTTCATTTATTTTGCATTTTTTAGCCGCATACAAAACTGCAGGATTTTGTTTTCCTTTATAACCTGGATTTATCATTACAATTCGTTTTACACCTGCAACTTTTGCCGGAATTGCATTCATTAGAACACTTGAAGGATAAGATGCCGTTGATCCAGGAACATATATTGCAACTGACTCTATTGGCAAATATTTATACTCAAGTTTATTATTTAACTTATCGGTGTATGAAATATTCTTAAATTTTTGCAAAGAATGAAATTTGTAAATTCGAGAATATGCATTATCTATAGCTTTTTTTACTTTTGGATTTAATGTTTTTATAGATTTTTTTATCTCTTTAAAGTTTGGTTTTATTTTTTTATTTTGATTAAATCTTTTCTCATATTTCAATAATGCTTTATCACCATTTTTTTTTACATCATTAATTATTTTGGAAACTGAGACAGAATTGATCTGAAATTTTGCTTTTCTTCGACTTAAAAAAGTTTCTAAAATTTTGTCAAAATTTTTATTTTTGTTACTTAATATTTTCATTCTTTAATTTCATTTTGATCTTCTAATCGTACTTCAATTGTTTCGGTAATCAAAACAATGTGTTTATTTTTATTAAAAATTAAATTTATTTCATAATCATCTTTATTTTTCAAATAATCGATACCTATTAACTCTAGAATAATTTTTTTGTCAAATTGATCAATATTTTTTGATTTAACTTTATCAACGAAGTCAAACCTACAAATACTGTTGATTCTTTTATTTATTTGATCTGACTCAACTTTGGTTCTTTCGATGGATATTAAAAAAACTTTGTTTGTTGATAAATATTTTATACCACTAACTTTTGTTTTTGAGCCAGCAATACATGCAGATATCATTTGTAAACCCTCTTGATCGTTTGCAATAATCTTTGCTAGATATTTACCCATTTTTTTGTCTTCTAATTCTTACCCCAATTTTTTTAAGTTTATTTTCAATATCCTCGTAGCCACGGTCTAAATGATAAATTCGATTTATTGTTGATTTACCTTTGGAAACCATTGCCGCTAAAACAAGAGAGACTGAAGCTCGTAAATCACTGGACATAAGCTCAGCACCAATAAACTTCGTATTCCCCTCGATTGTAGCTTGATTTCTATTAATATTTATTTTTGCACCAAGTCTACGAAGTTCAGCAACATGCATGAATCTATTTTCAAAAATATTTTCAGTTATAGATCCTTTTCCATTAGCAAGGCACATAATAACCATTAGTTGTGATTGCATATCAGTAGATACTCCTGGATATTCTTTTGTTTTGATATTCTTGATCAACTTAATATTTTCAGGACCTTTAATAAAAATTTTTTTGTTTTTAATTTTAATTTTTGCACCAAATTTTTTTAACAAATTTAGCTCTGTTTTAATTATCTTAGCATCAAAATTTATTATTTCTAAATTTCCTTTTGCAACTGTAGCAGCAACACAAAAAGTGCCTGCTTCAATTCTATCAGGCATAACAGAATACTCCGTCCTATTCAGAGAATCTACTCCAATAATTTTACATTTTCTTCCACTCCAAGTAATTTTTGCTCCAGCTAAATTCAGAAAATTTGTAAGATCCTTTATTTCTGGCTCAACAGCACAATTTTTTAAAATTGTAGTCCCTTTAGCCAAACATGCTGCAATAATAGAATTTTCTGTTGCACCTACACTAATTTTTGGAAACCTTAAAACCTTTCCATTTAATTTACCTTTAGATTTTGCTAAAATATATCCATCTTTTAAAATATAATTCATTCCAAGTTTTTTTAAAGCATCTAAATGATAATTGATTGGTCTTGCCCCAATCAAGCAGCCACCTGGTAAGGATATTTTTGACTTATGGTATTTTGCAATTAAAGGTCCTAATACTAAAATCGATCCCCTCATAGTCTTTACAAGAGAGTAACTTGCAAAGGTTTTTATCTTATTCTTGTTGTGTATTTTTGCGACCCTTTTATCCTTGGATAAAATTATTTTTGAACCAAGGGATTTTAATAGACGTAACATTGTGTCAATATCTTTAACTTTTGGCAAATTTTTAATTACAACGGGTTGATCAAAAAGCAGTGTTGCGGCTAAAATTGGTAGTGAGGAATTTTTTGAACCTGAAATTTTTACTTTACCCTTTATTCTGCAAGGGCCTTCGATAGAAAACTTATCCATAATTTACTTTTTAATTTTAGCAACTTGAATTGTAGTCTGACCCTGATATTTTCCATTCTTAGATTTGTATGTTGTTTCCGGTTGTGTATCTGATTTAAAAAATAAAAATTGCGCGATACCCTCATAAGAGTAAATTTTTGCTGGATTGGGAGTTGTATTACTAAGCTCAATCACAATGTTTCCCTCAAATTCATTTTCGATTGGAGTTACATTGCAAATAATTCCGGTCCTAGCATAAGTACTTTTTCCAACACAAATACATAAAACATCTTTTGGGATCCTGAAATATTCAATAGTTTTTGCTAAAGCAAATGAATTAGGTGGGATAATACAATATGGCCCCTTTCTTTTAATGAAATTATCATCGGAAAAATTTTTAGGATCTACTAAAGAACTATTTACATTTGTAAATATTCTGTATTCGTCAGAAATTCTTACATCATAACCCATACTGCTTAATCCATAGGATATCTTTCCATCAGAAATTTGATGATCAAGAAATGGCTCTATCATGTTGTGCTCTTTGCACATTTTTTTTATCCAAGTATCAGGCTGGATAGACATTAATTACTTTTCTTTTTATTTTTTTTTTGAAAAAGTTTTCTTTTTTTTAAATTTTTTCTTAGAGCTAAACTTAATCGCTCGTTTTTATTTTTTATAATCATTTTTTATTTGGATTTGTTAGAAAATCTAAAGTAATTGGTTTAGACGTGTCTAAAACTTTCTCTTCATCAATTTTTTTGCCACCTTCTTTTGCTAAACGTTTAGCTTTTTTTTCAGCCAGTTTTCTCTCCCTTTTAGCTTGCTTCTCCATCAGTTTAGCACCTTTTGTAGATTTATAATCGTAATGAATACCCATAAAAATTTTCCTTACTAGATATAAATCATATTACGTAAAAAATTAAGGCAATAATTTGAAAAAATGCATTATTATTAATAAAATACAATTTGTAATAATTGCTCCTGTAGTTAAATGGTATAATAAGTCCTTGGTAAGGACTAGTTCCCTGGTCAGTACAGGGTGGGAGCACCACTAATTTTTATAAAATATCTTTCTTAGAAAAATTGTTATCAGGACTAAAAATATAAATGCTAAAATAGGTATATATATATCAGGAGAAAAAATTACATCGGTTATACTAGGAATTTGTGAATTATTTTGAATAATTTTTTCAAGTCCACTACCAATCGAAACAGCTAAAAAAATTTGAGGAACAATTCCAACTAATGTTGCAAAAAAAAAGTTAGATACTCTTACATTAAAAAGAGTTGGTAAAAGACAGCTTAATTGCCATGGAACTCCCCCTATAAACCTGTAAATCAATAAATAAATAAATTCTGAATTTTTGAATTTAGTTTCGAGTTTTTGAAATCTGTTCAGAAAATTTTCTTTTATAAAATCTTTTAAAAAATAGTTGCCAAACATATATAGAAAAGTTGCTCCCACACTCAAACCCAAGACAACAACCACCGTACCAAGCCACGGACCAAAAAGAAATCCTCCAAGTAATGAAATTGGTGATCCGAATCCTAAAAAAGGGAATACCCACAATATTGTAAAAAACAAAAAAATAATGAATACCAAAAATAAATTAGAACTTTTAATTTCGTTAAAATATAATCTATTATCTCTTATAAAATCATATGAGGTTATTTCTTGAAGACTAAATTTTGAAAAAAACAAAAATAAAAATACAATTATTAGAGTTAGATAAGATAATCCGACAAATAATTTAATTTTTTTAGTTTTTTCCATTATTAACTATCGTATTTATAAAATCTTATATTTGCTATTTATATATTTAATTATTATAAAGATCGAAATTTAAATAAATTTAAATTACTTTTATGAAAAGAACATATCAACCTTCTAAAATAAAAAGAGCTAGAAAACACGGGTTTAGATCAAAAATGAAGACAAAAGGTGGTAAAAAACTTTTAGCTAGAAGAAGAGCTAGAGGCAGAAAATCTTTAACTGTTTCTGGTTAAATAATGAAAAGCAAAATACTTGCTCTTTCAAAAAACGAGGAATTTAAAAGCCTTCTCAAAAATAAAAAAATATCAAACAAATATGCTACTATATTTTTTGGTGTTCTTAATAATAAAGATAAAAAAAAATTAAATATTTCATTCGTAACTAAGAAAAAAATTGGAAATGCAGTTAAGAGGAATAAAATAAAAAGAAGACTCAGAAACATTATGAACGACGCATCCAAGGAAATATCAATAAATCTTAATTATTCATATCTTGTTATTGCTAAGCCAACTATGCTAAATAATGAATTTAAAAAAATAAAAGAAACCTTGTTTCAAGAATTTAATAAAATAAAAAAATGAATATTTTTACGTACACTTTGATCAAATTTATCAAAATTTACAAATATTTGATAAGTCCTTTAATTGGTCCCTCGTGCAGATACCTACCGACTTGTTCTGAATATGCTATTGAGGCTCTCAAAACTTACGGCTTCTTTAAAGGTCTTTCGCTTAGTTTTAAAAGAATTATATCATGTCATCCATGGGGTAAAAGTGGATTTGATCCAGTTAAAAAAGAAATTAAATTAAAAAAATAATGGACTCAAAAAATACAATAGCAGCTATAGCATTATCCTCAGCGGTAATTGTTTTATATTCATTATTTTTTGTTCCTGAAAAATCAACAACAAATCAAAACCTAGCTGAGAAAGAAAAAATTGAACAAAATACTGATACACCAAGCTTAGAACAAAAAGATACTTTTATTGAAATTTCGAGAAAAGATGCATTAACCGAAAGTGAGAGAGTTGAATTTGAAAATTCTAACGTAATCGGTTCGATATCTTTAAAAGGCGCAGCAATAGATGATTTAACTTTCAAAAATTATAATGTTGAACTTGATGGTGAAGAAAAAATAACTCTGTTAGGGCCAAGAAATATTAAAGAGGGTTATTTGATTGAAAGTGGATTTGTAACCTCAGATAAAAATATAGATATTCCTACATCAGAGACTATTTGGTCTATAAATGGAAATAAAAAATTAACTGAGAATTCTTCGGTTAAATTATCTTGGACAAATGATCAAGGAATTACTTTTGAAAAAGAAATTTCTTTAGATGATAAATATCTATTTTCAATCAAGCAAAGAGTTATAAACAAAACAAATGAGAAATATGACTTTTATTCTTACGGTCAAATTATAAGAAATGAGATCCCAGACATAATAGACTTTTTGATTCTTCATGAAGGGTTAATTGCGACTTTAGATGATGAGTTAATTGAGAAAGATTATGACGATATTCAAGAAAAAAAATTTGCAAAAACTGCTCAAAAAGGTTGGTTAGGTATAAGTGACAAATATTGGATTACATCATTAATACCTCCACAAAATAAAGAATTTAAAACAACCTTTGATTATAAGGATAAATTTAGGGCTAATTTTATCGCAACTGAACCGCTTGAATTAGGTCCAAACAATTCTATTGAAGAAAATTTACAAATTATAGTTGCTGCTAAAAGAGTAGATATTATTGATGGTTATGCAAAAAATTTAAATATCGATAAATTTGACTTGGTTATTGATTGGGGTTTCTTATATTTCATAACTAAACCTTTGTTTTTTGGAATTGATTATTTTTTCAAACTGCTTGGTAATTATGGATTAGCGATTATAGCTATAACAATTTGTATTCGTTTAGTTTTCTTTCCTTTAGCAAATTTTTCTTTTAGAAGCATGGCAAAAATGAAAGCACTTACCCCTGAAATGGTAAGATTAAAAGAACTTCATAAGAATGATAAAATGAAATTACAACAAGAAATGATGGCTTTGTATAAAAAAGAAAAAGTTAACCCAATGTCTGGCTGTCTTCCAATTCTTGTTCAAATACCGGTCTTTTTTGCTTTATATAAAGTTTTATTTGTTACAATTGAAATGAGACATATGCCTTTTTATGGTTGGATTCATGATTTAAGTGAACGTGATCCCACAAGTTTGTTCAATTTATTTGGACTGCTACCTTATGATGTGCCATCATTTTTAATGATTGGTGCTTGGCCTGTTGCAATGGGAGTTTCTATGTGGGTACAACAAAAATTAAATCCCGCTCCTACTGATCCTATGCAAGCTAAAATATTTATGTTCTTTCCACTTTTTTTGACCGTAATATTAGCACCATTTCCTAGTGGTTTGGTAATCTATTGGACTGTAAATAATATACTCACTATGGCTCAACAAGTATTCATTATGAAAAGAACAACCGTTAAGACTGTCACTTAAAAAATTAATTATCATACGACAATAAATAATGGATTTAAAAAAAATACTTCCCAAAGATGGACCACCAATAACTGAGGTTTCAAAATACATAGAAAAATATAAAAATGATCTCATCGTAATAAAATATGGAGGAAATGTTTTTATAGACAGAAAAATCTTTGATAATTTTATAACAGATATAAATATACTAGATAAATTAGGCATTTCTTTTACAGTTGTTCATGGAGGAGGTCCAAGAATAAAAAGAGAACTAGACAAATCAAATATTCAATCAAAATTTATTAGAGGTTTAAGGGTGACTGATAAAAAAATTATAAACATTGTTGAGTCAGTTTTAATTGATTTTAATAATGATATTGTTGACTCTTTGAGAAAATTTGGAACTGATGCTATTTCAATCCATACAAAAAAAAATAATATCATTAAAGTAACTCCAGAGTCTAAAGAGCTTGGTTTTGTGGGGATACCTAATGAAATTAATAACAATTTAATTGAGAAAATTCTTAATAAAAAACAAGTCCCAATAATTTCACCATTAGGTTTGGGAAATGACAATCATCCATATAATATCAACGGAGATACAGCTGCAGGTGCAATTGCAAAGTCATTAAAATCTAGAAGATTGCTATTAATGACTAATGTCGAGGGAGTTTTAGATAAAGGCAAAAAACTAGTTAACGAAATCTCTTCATCGGAAATTTTGAAAATGATTGAGGATAATACAATTACCGAAGGTATGATACCTAAAATTAATACTTGTTTGGATGCTGTGAATAATGGAGTAACAGCAGTTGGAATAATTGATGGTAGAAAACAACACTCTATATTATTTGAAATTTTTTCCGACAAGGGCTCTGGAACTTTGATTAGAAAATGAAAAATTTTAAAGAGATGAAATATCTTCTGTTGGATCTTGATGGAGTTTGTTATGGTAAACACAATAACTACTCTTTAGAAAAAGTGTTTGGCCAAGTATCACAAAAAATGACGAAGTTCATATCTGAGAGACTAAAAATAGATATGGAAGAAGCAAAAAAATTACAGACTGATTATTTTTATAAATACAATACTAGTTTAAATGGTTTAATGATACATCATGATATACCCCCTGAAGAATTTCTAAAATATGTCCACACAATAGATCTTTCATTTATGAAAGAGGATAAGATTATGAGAAACGAGCTTGAAAAATTAGATATGGAAAAATTTATTTTTACAAATGGGAGCGCCGAACATGCTAAAAATATTTTATCCCATCTAGGAGTATATGATCTCTTTGGAAGAGATAAAATTTTTGATATTAAAGATGCCGGATATGTGCCAAAACCTGAGGCTAAAACTTTTGATTTAATGGTTAAAAAATTTGGATTAAATCCAAAAGAAACCATTTATATAGAAGATATCGCAAAAAACCTGAGTATTGGTTATGAAAGAGGATGTGCAACCGTTTGGTTAATTAATGATGAACATTTTGGTAAGATGGATTCTGATAAAGATTATATTTCTCATAAAATTGAAAATCTGTCTTTATTTCTTAAGGAAATAAGGTTATTAAAAAGTCACTAAATTATGTCTATAGAAAAAATTATAAATGATGCTTGGGAAAACAAAGATCAAGTAAATCCAAATTCTGATCAGTCTTTAAAGGATGCAATCAATCAAGTAATAAATGACTTGGATAATGGTAAATCAAGAGTTGCTGAAAAAATAAATGGAGAATGGGTAACTCATCAACACCTAAAAAAAGCAATTATGCTAAGTTTTAGAATTTATCCAATGGAAAACTTAAATGGTCCTTACAGTAGTTGGTATGATAAATCTCACTTATTAAAAGGTAAAACTGCGGGTTGGTCGAAAGAAGATCATGAAAGAGCTGGCTTTAGAATGGTTCCTAATTCTCCAGTTAGAAAAGGATCATTTGTTGGAAAAAATGCTGTTTTAATGCCGTGCTATGTGAATATTGGAGCTTATATTGACGAAGGAACAATGATAGATACATTTGCAAGAGCAGGTAGCTGTTGCCAAATCGGAAAAAATTGCCATATCTCAGCAGGATCAGGAGTTGGTGGAGTTTTAGAACCTGCACAAGCTTTACCTACCATAATCGAGGATAATGTTTTCCTTGGAGCTATGTCAGAAGTTGTTGAGGGAGTGATTGTTGGGGAAGGTTCAGTTTTAAGTATGGGTATGTATATAGGTCAATCCACTAAAATAGTCGATCGAAAAACCGGAAATATCACTTATGGTAAAATTCCACCGTACTCAGTTGTTGTTCCAGGTTCTTTGCCAGACAAAAATAATTCGGCTGCACCATCGTTGTACTGTGCTGTAATAATTAAGCAGGTAGATGAAAAAACAAGGTCAAAAACTTCTATAAACGACCTTTTGCGAGACTAAAATGAAAACTTTAAACGAGTTACAATTAGCTAAAGAGCTAATTAGATTTCCTTCAATTACTCCTGTAGATGCTGGAGTGATGAAATTTTTAGAAAAAAAATTGAAAAGACTTGGTTTCAAAACAAGAATACTTGAATTTAAAGAAAGGGGCTTTAAGCCTGTTAAAAATTTATATGCAAGGTTCGGAAGTAAAAGTCCAAACTTCTGTTATGCAGGTCACCTAGATGTTGTGCCTCCAGGAAACATAAAAGACTGGACAACTAATCCATTCAGACCGTCTATCAAGCGAGGTCATTTAATTGGAAGAGGTGCAAATGATATGAAAAGTTCTGTTGCAGCTTTTGTTTCTGCTGTAAGCACTTTTTTACTAAAAAATAAAAGATTTAATGGATCAATTAGTTTATTAATCACTGGAGATGAAGAGGGTGAAGCAATAAATGGTACTAAAAAAGTTGTAGGATATTTAAAAAAAAGAAAAGAAAAGATAAATTTTTGTCTTGTTGGTGAACCAACTAATCCAAATAAATTAGGTGAGATGATTAAAATTGGACGTAGAGGAAGTTTGACTGGGAAATTGACTATAATTGGTCATCAAGGTCATGTTGCATATCCTTCTAGAGCAAATAATCCCTCAACCATAATTGTTGATATTTTAAAGGAATTAAAAGAAATTAAGTTTGATAAAGGGACTAAAGACTTTCAGCCTACAAACTTGGAAGTAACTAAGATTAATATAAGTAATACTGCAGATAATGTTATTCCAGCAACAGCTGAAGCAACATTTAATATAAGATTTAACAACAAACATTCCTCTAATTCTCTCAAAAAAGTGCTCAACAAAATTTTTAAAAGAATATCTAAAAAACATAAATCAAAATTTAAAATTGACTACAGAGTTTCTGGTGAAGCTTTTTTAACAAAGCCTAATAAAACTACATTTATGATACAAAATATAGTTAAAAAGATAACTAAGTTGAAACCAAAATTATCTACAACAGGTGGAACTTCAGACTTGCGATTTATAAGAACAATATGTCCTGGTCTTGAATTTGGTTTAGTTGGAAAAACTATGCACAAAGTAGATGAGGCTGTATCTTTAAAAGATTTAAAAAATCTAACTAAAATTTATGAAAGCATTTTAAAAAATTATTTCAAATGAGTACAGCGATTATAAATTCTGATTCTTATGAAAAACATAACACTGGTAACGGCCATCCTGAGCAGCCTAAAAGAGTAATTGCAATAAAAGAAAAATTAAAAAAAAGAAGAGATCTGATTTGGGAAAAACCAAGTAGTGTGCCTGATGATGTATTGGCAATGACGCACTCAAAAGAATATATTCGTAACTTAAATAATTCCTTTCCTCAACAAGGTCTAAAGTTTTTAGATGGCGATACCGTCATATCACCAGACAGTAAAAAGGCAATATTTGAAGCTGCTGGTTCGACAATTAGGGCAATAGATGGAATTGAAAATAAAGAGTTTAAGAACGCATTTTGTCTTGCAAGACCTCCTGGACATCATGCAGAAAAGGATAAGGCAATGGGATTTTGTTGTATATCAAATGCTGGGGTAGCCACTAATTATTTGATTAAAAATTATAAATATAAGAGAGTAGCATGTGTAGATTTCGATGTGCATTGGGGAAATGGAAATTATGATGTCATGCGTAATAACAAAAAATCGTTATATATATCAACACATCAGTATCCTTTTTATCCCGGAGGAGGTACAGACAAAGATAAGGGTGACTTTAATAATTCTTTAAATATACCTTTACCGGCAGGTACAAACTCTGAAGAATACTTTAATGCATTCGATAGAGTTTTAGATAGATTAGTCAATTATAAACCTGATTTTCTTATATTTTCAGCAGGTTTTGATGCTCATGAAGATGATCCTTTGGCTCAATTTAAATTAAAATCAAAAGATTTCTACGAAATTACCAGAAGAACTTTAGCTGCTACCAACGAGTTTACCAAAGGGAAAGCTATTTCTATTCTTGAAGGTGGTTATGATTTAAATGCGTTATCTGAAAGTGCTAATGAACATGTTAACGCACTTATAGAATTCAATTGATTTAAACTAAGTAAATAATAAATCTCTCACATGAAACTTTATAGAATTAAAAGATCTAAAATTGATAAGAAAGGACGAGGTCTTTATGCTGTGCGTGATATTAAAGAGGGAACAAAAATAATAAATTACGTTGGCAAAATTATTACAAATAAAGAGGTAGATGAGTCAACTAAGTTTGATAATAAAAAACCTATTTACTTATTCACATTAAATAAAAAATATACTCTCGATGGAGATTTTCCATGGAATATCGCAGGTCTAATAAACCATAGTTGTAATAATAACTGTGATTATAATGGCAAAGGTCTAAAAGTATGGATTACTGCAATTCGTGATATTAAAAAAGGAGAAGAGTTTACGTGTGATTATGGATTTGGTTATGATAAAGATTATAAACAATTTCCTTGCAAATGTGGTTCAAAAAATTGCTGTGGTTATATTGTAAGAGCAGAGTCTAGATGGAGAATAAATAAAAAGTTTGCAATGAGTAACAGGAAAAAATTAATAAATAACTCTTGCTAAATAAAGTCCTTCAGGTGGTGCTGGGGGTGCACACAAAATCCTTTTTTTTGAGTTCATAACAAAATTGAATTTTTTTAAAGTCCATTTTTTTTCACCTACATATTTTAAACAACCAACCATTGATCTTACTTGTTGTTGTAGAAAAGATTGAGATTGAAATTCTATTTCTATTTTATCATTTCTAGATTTTATTTTAACTGATTTCATAGTTTTAATTGGACTTTTGGCTCTACAACTAGAAGCTCTAAAAGTAGAAAAATCCTTGGTACCAACTAATTTTTTTGAAGCTTTTTTCATTATTTCTAAATCGAGTTTATTAATAATGTGCCATCCTCTATTTTTATCTATTACAGGTCTACTTAAACGATTAATTATTATATATTTGTATATTCTCATTCTTGCAGAAAATCTTGCGTGAAAATCTTTACCTCTTTTTTTAATTTTAATAATTGTAATCATTTCCTTGTTTAAAAAATGATTTAAAGATTTGGTAAATTTATTCAAATTTTCAATTTTTTTTTTACACTCAAAATGAGCAGATTGTTCAAGCGCATGTACTCCTTTATCTAGTCTTCCAGCACCAAATAAAATAGTTTTTTCTTTTAATAATTTAGAAATTCTCTCTTGAATAAGACCTTGTATAGTTTTACCTTTTGTCTGAACTTGCCAACCTCTAAAATCGGTACCTACATATTCTATCAATATTTGATATCTAAACATTAGATATGATTGAGCCTTTTCTGATTTGGGATCCGAGCATAAACTCTCCTATTTTTTGAACCTTTTTTCCCTCTCTCTGTATTTCAAAAACTTTAATAGATTTTTCACCTCCACACGCTATTTCAAGATCGTCTGAAATAACCTCACCATTTTTACCAGTCCCGTTTCCGATTTCTGCTTTTAAAATTTTATATCTTTGGCCATTAAAATTGAAAAAAGCTCCTGGGGAGGGGTATAAACCATTAATTTTTCCAATTATTTTTAAAGCATCACTTTCCCAGTCTATTTGTCCCTCATTTTTAGTAATTTTTTTTGCATAAGTGGCTTTAGAATTATCTTGATCAACAAAATTTGATTTACCCTCAAAAATTTCATCTACAACATCTAAAATTTTATCTGCTGCTATTAGAGCGAGTTTTTCTGAGACCTCTTTTGCATTGAGACTTTGGTCAAGTTTTATTTTGTAAGTATTACTTACAGGTCCACTATCTAATTCTTCATTAATCTTCATTATACTGATCCCTGTTTCTGTGTCTAAATTCATAATAGCTCTCTGAATGGGTGCGGCACCCCTCCATTTTGGAAGTAAAGATGCATGAATATTTATAAAACCTTTTTTTGTTAAACTTAAAAATTCTTTAGGAATTATTTGTCCGTAGGCTACAACAATTGCAAGATCAGCATCCATTTTTTTTAAAAAATCATATTCCTCTGTGTTGTTTTTCAAGTTTTGTGGAGATCTGAATTCTATATTTAAAGTTTCCGATATACCTTGAACTGGTGATTTATTTATCCTCTGACCTCGGTGAGATTTTTGAGGTGGTTGTGTATAAACCAAATTTATTGGAAAACCATTTTGATATAGAGATTTCAATATTGGAACTGCAAACATGGGAGTACCCATAAAGATAATTTTTTTAGGCATTTCTAAACTAATATTCTGTCAGGATTTTTTTTTGTTTTTGAAATTTTTTTAATGATGATGTCTCTTTTTAATTTTGATAAGTGGTCAATTATTAACTTTCCATCTAAATGATTTATTTCATGTTGTAAACAGGTTGATAAAAGACCATCACATTTTAAATTTTTTTTTTCTCCATTTATATCAATATACTCCACTTCACAAATTTTTGGCCTTTCAATTTCTATAAATGTATCTGGAATTGATAAACAACCCTCTTCATAGATTGAGGTTTCATTACTAACTTTTTTAATGACAGGATTTATGAAACTTAGAGGCTCCCTCTTTTCATCTTTAGTAGATATATCAATTACTAAAATTCTTTTCAGGATACCTATTTGTACTGCAGCTAATCCGATGCCTTTTGAGGCGTACATTGTATCAAATAAATCATTAATAAGTTTTTTTTCGTTAGCGCCAACTTTTTCTAATGGTTCTGAGATTTTTTTTAAATTTTCATCAGGAACTGTAATTATATCTTTAATGCTCATTAGATAAATAAATAAACTAATTTTTAAACTTTTAAAGGAAGAACTTTTAATAGAATTTTATTTCGTAAAGTGTCTATGTTTAATTGATTAAGTGCACTTATTATAAAAAATAGGGTATCCTCATCTAAAGTACTCAGCTCATCTTGACCGATAACCTCTATAATTCTGAGAATTGTTGAAGCTGACTCATTATTATTGATCATAACTTGAATATCTGTTGGCATTTCAGAGTCTTGAATTTTGTATAAATTGTCATATTTTTTATCAATTTTAATTCCATCTGATTTTAATGACTCGATTAAAATGATATCCTTTTTTGAAATTGAATACTTTTTATCCTTTTTTATTTTTTTAAGAAAATTGTTGAGATCTTTTTCTATTTTTGTCTGATTATAATCTCCATTAAAATATTTTATAAGTTTTGATTGATGCAAAATATCATCATTATACTTTATTTTATTCTGTTTTTTTTCATCAGTATTAATATTTTCTAAATAAAAACTAGTATGCTTTGATGAAATTTGATCTAATTCAATATCTTGTAACAGATCTTTTAGTTTTTCTTCAAAAGCATTACCAATTTTATCCTTGATGAATACTTCTTTTAAAAGTTTCATTAACTCTATTTTTCTATTTATGTCAGATTCTAGTAATACAGTTTGGTATAAAAGTGCCCTACTCTCAATATTGTTTAAGGATTTGAATACTGTTTTAACATTCAAAAATTGATCAATCGTAAACTGAAATCTTTTATAAATTTGAAATAAATCATCTTCAAGATAATTCTTGTTGTGTGTGGCATACTCAATTAGTTCAATTTTTTCTAATTCATCCAAGTCAATTTCATTAGTCTGGTATAATAAATTTGAAGTAGCTAAATATTTCCATATTAGTGGATTAGTATTTTCTTTTGGTTCAAAGGAAAATTCTGGGTCTGTTTTATGGGCCAAATGAAACTCTAGGATACTTTTTTCAGAAATAGTTTTATCAATTTCATTTGTATATCCAAAAAGATGATTTAATTTATTTTCAAAATATTGATCATTAAAACCTAATTCTTTTTTTAAATCAAAAATTAATTGCGCTTCATCTTTTTTTCCATTGTTTATCAAACAATAGATATTAAACTTTGACAAATAATCATTTTTTATTGGTTCTGAATTATTTAAAAAGATTTTACAAGCTTTATTAAGCTTAGACTCAGATAAATACTTATCAACTAGATATTTACTTAGTTTAGGGTGTAAGTTTAAAATATCATTCTTGATTAAATACTCCTCTATCAGCTCTAAATTATTATGTTTTATCAACCAATCTGATTTGATTTTTAAAAAATCTTTTTCACTAATATTTTTTTTGGGATAATAAGCATTAGTTAATAAAACAATATTCATAAGTTCTGAAGCATCTCGTGATAGGTTTATTCTAGCTAAATTAGAGAAAAGGTATTTTAATTGATCACCATTAGAATTTGACCACATATCAATTTTTAATCCAAAATCTTCAGGATCGTAGAGACCTATTATTTTAATTTCTTTCGAATTTAAAGTTTCATCAACTTTGATTGAATCAGATCTATCTTTAGTTTGCATATTAAAAACATCAATTTTTTCAGTTTCAAGTTCACTTTCTGAAATTGAAATTAATTCCTTATTTTCAGAATTTTCTTGAATTTGCTTTTCATCAATATTCCATATATCCACAGGTTCCTCTTGTGAAGAAGAATTAACTATTGAAAAGAAAAAAATAATTAGAATTGATAAATAAGTTTTATTTAACAATTTTAAAATTTTCATTAGAGATTATTTTTTCAATTGTTTTTTTTGGTGCTGGGAAATCTAATTTATTTAAAAGAAAAACTATTCCAATTAATACAATTGCGATTACAAATAACTTTATTATTAATCTAATTATACTTTTGCTATAACTTGTTTTTCGAGTAAATTGCATATAGATTTAATTAATTTCAAATTAAGACATATTTGTGTTTTTTCAATAAAGAAACTTATGAAATCGAAGAAAAATTTAGTTTTTATCGGGATGATGGGTTCTGGAAAGAGCTCTATTGGCTCTATAGTTTCAAAAAAACTAAATCTTAACTTTTTTGATATTGATAAATTAATTGAAAATGATCAAAAAATGAAAATATCAAAAATCTTTGAAATAAAAGGAGAGAACTCTTTTAGAGATATCGAAAAAAAAATAACTCTTAATATTTTAAAAAGTAAAAAAGGTGTAATCGCACTTGGTGGAGGAGCATTTATAACTAGGTCAATTAAGAATGAGGTTCTTGAAAGTCACTTATCATTTTGGCTTAATTGGAATATCGATACATTGATTAATAGGATTAAAAACAGCAAAAAGAGACCATTAGCAGTTAATTCTACTAAAAATGAACTGATAGAAATGATAAAAAAACGTTCTATAAATTATTCTAAAGCACTATACAAAATAGATTGTGAAAATTTTACAAAACAACAAATTGCAAAGAAAATCATAGATATTTATGAAGCCAATTAAACTGATAGTTAAAACTAATTCTGAGAAATATCCTATTATAATTGGTAGAAATTTAATTTCTAATTTGTCACAAATATTAAAAAAAAATTCTATTAGCTTTAAAAAATGCTTTTTAGTTTTAGATAAAAATATTCCAAATAGATATATCAAACAAATTGTAAACTCTCTTAAGAAATATGAGCTTTACAAATTTATTTACAATGCCAATGAGAAAAATAAAAATCAGAAAAATGTTAGTAAAATTTTAGATGTTTTACTTGAGAAAAATTTTTCAAGAGATGACTGTTTAATATCTATTGGAGGAGGAATTACTGGTGATGTGACAGGTTTTGCTGCAAGTTTATTCAAAAGAGGTTTAAAGTTTGTAAATATTCCAACAACATTGCTATCACAAGTTGACTCATCTGTTGGTGGTAAAACAGGTATTAACACATCACAAGGTAAGAATTTAATTGGAAGTTTTTATCAACCCAAAATTGTTATAAGTGATGTAGACTTTTTGAAAAGTCTTCCTTTTAGAGAAGTAGTTTGTGGTTACGCTGAAATAGTAAAGCATGCATTAATTGCAAATAAAAAATTTTATAATTTTTTGGATAAAAATATTAATGAAATACTTAAACTTAAGTCTCCAACTATTGAAAAATCTATTTATGAAAGTTGTAAAGTCAAAAAATCAATAGTTGAAAAGGATGAGAAAGAAAAGAATCTTAGAAAAATTTTAAATTTTGGTCATACTTTTGCTCATGCATACGAGGCAAGTTTAAATTTTTCTAAAAGATTAAATCATGGAGAGGCAGTAATTCTAGGTATGAAATCAGCGTTTGAATTTAGTCATAATAAAAAGTTGATTACCTTTAAAGAATTTAATTCTGCGATTAAACATCTGAATAATTCTCATTTTCCAGATTCTATTCAAAATTATTTTACTATAAAAAAAATTAATCAGATCATATCCTTTATGATGAGGGATAAAAAAAATAATTCAAAAAATATCAAGCTAATGCTTATTAGAAAAATTGGTGGTCCAATAATTGAAAAAGAATTTTCTAATACTACTATAAAACTTTTTTTAGAAAAGAGATTATTTAATTAAAATTTGCAGAGAGTGAATATGATTTTTTAATTCCACTTCTAATATTTTATAAATTTTTTTGTTACTTTCAATTTTATTTAATTTCTTTAGTTCTTCAGACTTGATAGTTATTTTTAAATGAAATTTATTACTTTCATGTCCTGTATGATTTTTATGTAAAAATGTTTTATCTTCAATTAAAATATTTTCGATATTAATATTTTTTTTTATTTTTTTTTTTACGTTTGTGATTATTTCATCTATATTCATTTGATATAAGTATATCATGAAAAATATCTGTGACTGGGATAATTGCAATGAAATTGGTGAATATAAAGCACCAGTTGAAAAAGATAATAGTAAAAAATTTAGATTGTTATGTTTAAATCATGTCAAAGAATTCAATAAGAATTGGAATTATTTTTCAGGCATGAATGATGATCAAGTAATTGACTTTTTAAAATCAGATATGGTTTGGCATAAACCTACGCAAAGTTTTAGTTCTTCAGATAACTTCTTTAAAGTCTTGTGGAACAATACTTTGAGAGATGACCTTGATAAAGAAAAGTTAAAAAGTGATTTTAATCACATGGGACAATTTAGATATAATCACAAAGATATCAAAGCATTTGAAATATTAGGTATTTCAGTAGGGTCTAAATGGGAAAAAATTTATGATAAATTTAAAATACTTGTTAAAAAATTTCACCCTGATATGAATTCTGGTAACAAAAAATTTGAAGAAAAACTTAAATCAATAACTTTGGCTTACACCCAATTAAAAAATACTTATAGAGAAAAAAATTGACACCAGATATAAGTAACCAACCTGACATAAAACTCTCAATAAAACAGACTTTTGGAATAGACTCTAATATGGAGGTGGATGCATTTTCTAAAAAAAGCGAATATGTGCCAGAAATTGATAAAAATTACAAATTTGATCGTGATACTACTTTGGCAATTATCTCAGGTTTTGCTTTTAACAAAAGGGTTCTGGTTCAAGGTTATCATGGAACAGGAAAATCTACTCACATAGAACAAATCGCTGCAAGGTTAAATTGGCCATGCATCAGAGTAAATTTAGACAGTCATATAAGTCGTATAGATTTGATAGGTAAGGATGCGATTGTTTTAAAAGATGGTAAGCAAGTTACACAATTTAATGAAGGGATTTTGCCTTGGTCCATACAAAACCCTGTGGCTTTAGTATTTGATGAGTATGATGCAGGAAGACCTGATGTGATGTTTGTTATCCAGAGAGTGCTTGAAGCAGAAGGTAATTTTACTCTTTTAGATAAAAATAAAGTAATTAAACAAAATAAATTTTTTAGATTATTTGCAACCTCTAACACTGTTGGTTTAGGAGACACAACAGGACTTTACCATGGAACGCAACAAATAAATCAAGGACAAATGGATAGATGGAATATTGTTACAACTTTAAATTATCTTAGTCTTGATAAAGAAATGGAGATAATCTTGGCAAAAAATAAAGGCTTAGATAATACGAAAGGCAAAGAAAAGGTTTCAAATATGATTAAAGTTGCGTCATTAACCAGAAAGGGATTTATAGCTGGAGATATATCTACAGTAATGAGTCCACGAACCGTTTTGCACTGGGCTGAAAATGCAGAAATTTTTAAAGATACAGGTTATGCTTTTAGAGTGACGTTTTTAAATAAATGTGATGAAATTGAAAAAAATATAATTGCAGAGTATTATCAAAGATGTTTTGGTGAGGAATTACCAGAGTCCTTATTAAATATTCAAATTTAATGAATAACAAAACTGAGAGTTTAAAAGAAAAGCTTAGACAAGCGCTATCCTCTACAGCAAGGGTAATCTCAGATGATTTGAATATCAATCTTAAAAAAAATATTAAAAATTCTGAAAAACAAGATTTAATTGAACTAGAAAATTTAAATTCAAAAAACGATTTTATTAAGGCTAGAGCAGAAACAGATTCGAAAGCTCTTAAAAAAAAATTTTCTAATGAGTCAATATTTAAGAAAAATTTACCATCCAGCTCATCATGTAAATCACTTTATACAATTACAGAGAAAATAAGATATGAAAAATTGGGGTCAAAAATGTTAAAAGGAATAGATAAAAATTTAAGAGATAACTATACTCAATTAATTAATTACAAAAGAAAAGATCAAATTAAATCCAAAGATGATGTATCTGTAGTTGAAGCTTTTGAATTATATATGCTGAAAAACTTCCATAATATCAAACTCAATGCATTAACATCAAAAATGTTAAACTTCTGGGAAAAAGATTTTGATAAATCAATTTTTGAACATATAGAATTTTTTAAACAAAATTTAGAAGATCAAAATGTTTATAGTTCTAAGTTTTCCCAGATATTACAAGAAATGGACATTTTTCAATCAGAGGAAAATGAGGAAAAAAAAGATGAAAACCCAGAGGATAATCAAGAAAATCAGTCAAGTGAAAATGATGATAGTGAGGATGAGGACAAAAAAGATCCTGACAAGCAAGATGAAACAGAAGCAAGTTTAGATTCAGATTGTAACATTGATGAATATAAATTAGATGAACAACTTGTAGATACAGAATCAGAGGAGCAAAACTCTGAGCAAGTTATTCAAAAAAAAAATTTAAAAGACTCTAACGTAGATTATAAAATTTTTACTACACAGTTTGATGAAATTACGAAAGCTGAAAATCTTGAAAACGCAGATGAAGCAAATAAACTTCGAAAAGCTTTAGATCAACAATTAATTGGTTTTCAAGATGTTATAACTAAACTTGCTAATAAACTTCAAAGACAATTATTGGCAAAACAAAATAGAGCTTGGGAGTTTGATTTGGAAGAAGGATTACTTGATAGTTCAAAGTTACCAAGAATTATAATGGATCCATATAATTCATTATCTTTTAAGAAGGAAAAAGATTTAGACTTCAAGGACACTGTAGTAACACTTCTAATTGATAACTCGGGTTCAATGAGAGGTAGACCAATTACAATTGCAGCTATTTGCGCTGATATTCTATCTAGAACTTTAGAACGTTGTTCGGTGAAAGTAGAGATATTAGGGTTTACAACAAAAAATTGGAAAGGTGGCCAAAGTAGAGAGTTATGGAATAAAAATAATAAACCAAAGACACCTGGAAGATTGAATGATTTAAGACATATTATTTATAAAGGAGCTGATACTCATTGGAGGCAGGCAAAAGATAACCTTGGGCTAATGTTAAAAGAAGGTTTGCTAAAAGAAAATATAGATGGGGAGGCTATAACATGGGCTTTCAATAGAATAAAGAAAAGAAAAGAGGAAAGAAAAATTTTAATGGTAATTTCAGATGGTGCGCCAGTTGATGACTCGACCTTATCAGTAAATTCAGGAGATTTTTTAGAGAAACATTTGAAAAAAATGGTTAAGTTTATAGAGGATAAATCTGAAATAGAAATTTTAGCTATAGGGATTGGTCATGATGTTTCTAGATATTATAAAAGAGCAATCAAGATCACTGATGTAAATGAACTCGGTGATGTAATGATTTCCCAATTAAGCTCATTATTTGATAAAAAAGCAAAATTACATTAAATTTTTTTTAAATCTTGGTTTTTCCATCTTATATTCACTTCAGCCCCAGTTCTTGTTTTAGAATTTTGACAATTTAAAGAAGCAAAATTTTTTTCAAGTAAGTTTTTACCTATAAATATTCCTAGACCTAAACCTGATTGGTTTTTATCTTTATTCTTAAGTGATCTTAAATACGGTTCACCTATTTTTGACAATATTTCACCAGGATATCCTTCGCCATCATCTTCGATAGTAATTTCAGTATATTCATTGTTACTTTTTAGAGTTATAAATATTTTTTCTTTAGCAAATTTATTTGCATTTCCAATAAAATTTCTCAAACCATATATAATCTCTATTGATTTTGGAATTTTTCTTGGGCTAGCATCTTGATCAAAATTTAAGATAAATTTTTTATTACTTGTTTCTTTGAATGAGTTAACAATTTGGTTTATATATTTTTCAAAATTTAAGTCCTCATCTATAAAATCATCTTCTCCAATAGGATTTAAAGACAACCTTTTCAAAATTTGGTTACATCTTTCAACCTGACTTGATAATAATTCTATGTCCGAAGTCAGTTCTTTACGGTCCTTTAACTGTTGTTTTAACTCCTGTGAGATAATTTTAATCGTGGACAATGGAGTTCCAAGAGAATGAGCTGCTGCTGCTGCCTGTCCCCCTAAAGATAACATCTCATGCTCTTGGGCCATTATTTCCTCCATTTTGCTTAATGCCTCTTTTCTTTTTCTAGACTCTGAGCCAAATACAATCGCAAAATAATTTAAAAAAATTAAAGCAATTATAAAGGCGATTGGAATTGAATAAAAATAATAAGGGTCAACATGAAAATGATCATTTAATGGCGCAGGTAAATCTTTTGAATAAAATGTCAGAAAAGCAATCATCAATATTGTTGTAATAACAAGAAATAAATTAGTTCTAATACCTAAGTTAGAGGATGCAAATACACTAGGAATTAACAAAAAAATCATGAAGGGATTTACGACTCCCCCTGTTAAATATATTAGTGACCCTAATTGAAAGATATCGATCATCAAAAAAATTAGTGCTGATCTGTCAGAAAGTTGAGTTTTATTATAAATAAAAATCAAATAAAAATTGCTTAAAATTCCAATAAAAATAACTAAATTTGATAAAATAAAATTAAATTTGAAATTAAAAAAAAAATAAACAATATAAACTGAAATTAACTGGCCTATTATACCAATCCATCTTAGAGAAATATAAGTGGATTTCTTTAAAGTATGAAATTTTGAAGTTTCAAAAAACTTCATAATCTAAATATCTAAATTTTGAACATTTATCGCGTTAGAGATAATAAAATCTTTTCTTAATGTCACATCATTACCCATTAAAGTATGTATCAGTTCCTGGTCTTTTTTTGAGTTTTTTGAATATTGAACCTGAAGTAAGTTTCTTGTTTCTGGATTAAGAGTTGTACTCCAAAGTTCATCTGGGTTCATTTCTCCTAAACCCTTAAACCTTTGTATACTCATTTTGGATTTTTCATTTTCTATCAATTTTGAAAACTCCTTAGAACCTTTCTTTGATTTTTTAATTTCCTTATTATTAGCCACTATATAATTTTCTAATTCTTCCTCATCTTTAATATAAATTCCTTTAGAACCTTTGTTAATTTTAAATAATGGTGGTTGGGCCAAGTAGACATGTCCATGTTCTATCAATTTATTAAAAGGTTTATTATTAAAAAATGTTAATAGTAATGCTCTAATATGAGATCCATCTACATCAGCATCTGTCATTATAATTATTTTTCCATACCTTAAATCTTTTAAATCAATTTCCTGAGCCTTTGGATCTAGTCCAAGTGCATTAATTAGTGTAACTATTTCATTTGATGATATCATTTTAGATAATGCTTTTGTTCTTTGATCTGAACCATTTCCATTTCCATTTTTTTTTATATTTAAATCTTCAACGTAAGTATTAAGTATTTTTCCTCTTAAAGGTAAAACTGCTTGATTTGATCTGTTCCTACCTTGTTTAGCTGAACCACCTGCTGAGTCTCCCTCAACAATAAATAATTCTGTATCTTCTTGTTTTCCTATTTGGCAGTCCGCTAATTTACCTGGAAGACCACTCAATTCAATAGCACCTTTCCTTCTTACATTTTCTCTTGCTTTTCTTGCTACATCTCTGGCCATTGCGGCTTGTATCACTTTAGCTAAAACTATTTTAGCTACCGAGGGATTTTGATCAAACCATATCGATAACTTCTCATTTACTAATGTTTCAACTATCATTCTTACTTCGGATGAAACTAATTTGTCTTTTGTTTGAGAAGAAAATTTAGGATCAGGAATTTTTGTTGACAAAACACATGTCAAACCTTCTTTAATATCATCCCCAGAAATAGTTAATTTATTTTTTTTTAGCAAATTATTTTCATTTGCATATTTATTTATTATTCTTGTTAAAGCACTTCTAAAACCTAACAAATGTGTTCCACCATCTTTTTGATAAATATTATTCGTATAAGGAAAAATATCTTCAGAATAGCCTGCATTCCATTTTAACGAACATTCTAATTCTACATTATTTTTTTTGCCTTCAATATAAATTGATTTTCTAAATAGATCGTTTCCGTTTTTATTTTGTAATTTTTCTCTTTTCTCGTCTAAATAATCTACAAATTCTACTAAACCTCCATCATATTTAAATTCTAAGGTTTTTTCTTTTTTTTGACTGTTGTCAGTGAATGTTATCTTTATGCCTTTATTCAAAAAGGCTAACTCTCTCATTCTTTTAATTAGAATATTTGCACTGAATTTGATTGATGAGAAAACTTCCTTTGAAGGTAAGAATGTTATTTGAGTTCCTGTTTGTTTTGATTTACCTGTAATTTTAAGAGGTGCTTTTACTTCACCATTACGGAACTCAATAGAATATTTTTTTCCATCCCTATTTATTTCTAGTAATAGTTTTTCTGAAAGAGCATTAACAACAGAAACTCCTACACCATGAAGACCTCCTGAAACTTTATAAGAATCATGGTCAAATTTTCCACCAGCATGAAGTTGGGTCATTATTACCTCCGCAGCAGATTTTTTTTCTCCCTTATGCATATCTGTAGGGATTCCACGACCATCATCATTAACGGTTACAGTTCCATCAGAATTTAATTTAACATTTATATTTTTACAAAACCCCGCTAGAGCTTCATCAATCGAGTTATCGACGACTTCATATACCATGTGATGTAAACCAGTTCCATCATCGGTATCACCAATATACATACCAGGCCTCTTTCTTACCGCCTCTAAGCCTTTAAGTACTTTAATAGAGTCTGCTTGATATGTGTTTTTATTTGTCATTTTTTTAAATTAAGGAAAAAAAAATTATAACATTTTTTGGTAAAAATTGCTCAATTATAATTACAAATTTCTAATTAAAATCTTAAATAAGCTTTATATACCAAAGCTTATTTGATGGCGGAGAGAATGGGATTCGAACCCATGAAAGAGTTTCCCCTTTACACGCTTTCCAAGCGTGCGCCTTCAACCACTCGGCCACCTCTCCAGATTACAAAATAAATTTTTTATATAATTGATAATTATCATAAAGATATTTTGGAAAAGTTTGATCTAAGGCAACTTTCTTATATTGATGTCCTCTATTGAATAAATCAACTTTTTTATCAATTTTTGATTTTATTATATCAATATCTGAGAACTTGCTATCACTAAATTCTATGTGAGCAAACGTCTTAAGTTTAAGAGATATTTCATTAGGCTCCATAATATTATTAAAATGCCAACCAGCATTTTCATAAATTTGTATACTTTTTTCTTTATCAAATCTTAAAAAATTATATTTGAGGTTCTTTGATTTAATTTTTTGACGCATATAATCTATAGAGTTTAAGTTTTTTTTTTTACAGACTCTTGTACCCTCCCAAGGTGTTTCATAAGGATTGTAGAGGTTAAATTTATAATTAAAACATTTTTGATAAAAAATTCCGTATTTTTTTACTAAATTGAAGTTTTTAAATATTTGTGGATTTGGAATTTCATCAGGATCTGAGAAAAAAACATAGTCATCTGGTTGAGCAAAAGTTATGTGTTCTAAAATGAATTCTCTTTGAATGGCTTGATTTTTCCATATATCAATATTATTGGGAAATGGTTTATCTAAAATAATATACTTAATTTTTTTTGAGTCGTAATCTCTAAAATCAAAATTTAATTTTTTTATATTGTTTTTATGATCATATTTGGACTCACAAATAACAAAATAATCAATATATTTTTTAAGAACATTATACCTAAGATTAAACATAAAATTGTTATCAAAGAAAGTAACACAATCAATAAATTTATTTTTACTCATTTATCCATCTATCCAAAATTTTGCTACCTATTAATATATCTTTTTTATTAGTGCCTGGAAAACTTGCCTCATTTTTATTATTTAAGATATCATTACTAATTTCATCAATTTCCCTGGAATAAATATTTTTCTCATTTTTTATTTTAAAATTTTTTTTCTTATCATTAATTAAAATTATTTCACCCTCATCTGAATTCCAAGTATTGGTAATTAATATTTTTCCATTCTTGCCATTTATTGTCGTGGAATATCCAATATCTCTCGAAAAAGATGCAGTAATTTCCGCTTGAAATTTTTTGTCAAAAATTAATTTTACAGAACTTTCTACATCAATATTTTCTACTTTCTTTTTTTTTCCTTCAGATAAGTCGAAATTTTCAATATCCACACCATCTAATAAAGATGCAATTAACAAGCTCATAGAAACAGTATATGAACCATGATCTAATATGGCTCCACCACCTAATGATTTAGAAAAAAATCTTTTTTTTTTATCAAATTTACTTGAATTAAAGAGTCCAAAAAAACGTTTTTTTGATAACAAATTTTTTCCAAACGAGGACTGCATTGAAATAATTTGACCAATACTGTCATTCTTTAATAGCTCAATTATCTTCATTATTTGAGGATGATATCGAAACATAAAACCCTCTCCTATAAAAAAGTCATCAAAGTTAGGGTGATTAAAAATACTTTGGGTTTCTTGTGAATTTATAAATGCTGGCTTTTCAACAAGAATGTGCTTTTTAAAATCTAATGATTTTTTTACCCATTCATAATGTAAACTATTTGGTAAAGCTATATAAACTATATCTACTTTGTTATTATTTAGTAATTTTTCATAATCATTATGACAATTGTTTGTATCAATATTAAAATTAGCCTTAAATTTTGATAATTTATTTTCTGATTTACTTGCAATTGCTATTAACTTAGCATTTTTTGTATTATAAAATGATTTTGCAAACTCATGAGCTACATTTCCAAGTCCAATTATTCCCCATTTTATTACTTCACCCATAATATAATTATTCTTTATCATAAATGATTAAGAAAAAAATAAAATCATATTATAAAAATTTAAGATCAAAAGTTTTTGAACATATTCATGGTAAAATAATAATAAAAAAAAATTTTTCTTCTGTCGTTGAAATATCACAAATCAACGATCCTAAAATCAGAAATTTCGAAAATAAAAAGTACAAATTTTACATTGTTAAAAAAGCAAGAATATTTACAGATAATAACGAGAATGTCGCTGTTATTAAAAATAATTTTTTATTACCAAAACTATCTTTTCAACAAATAAATGGAAGATTAAAAAACATCAAATATAACTCGGTATTAAAAAAAGGAACAACGTCGTTTATAAAAAAATTTCCTGGCACTGTTCTGAATTTATCTCAGGGAGGTAGTGGGAATAATTATTTTCATTTCATATTTGATATAATCCCAAAAATATATATTTCACAGAAAAAGATAAAAGAAAAAATAAGTTTTTATTATGTTTCTAGACCACAAAAATGGCAAATTAAAATATTTGAGATTTTAGGTATTTCAAAAAAAAAATTAATTGATAGCTCAAAATATAAACACATTTCTGCAGATAAAATAATATGTATTGATCATCCCTGGTATAAAAAAGGTTATATTCAAAATGAAGTGAAAAAAATCCCAAAGTGGGTAATACTTATCAATAGAAAAATTTTTTTGAATAAATCTAAAAAATTTAATTCTTTTAAAAAAGTTTTTTTAGATAGATCAACCTCTAGATTTAATCACTGTAAAATCTTCAATCAAGGCTCTTTAAATGACTGGCTTAAAAAAAATAGATTCGGAATCTACAAGCCAGAAAGACTTTCTCAGGAAAAGCAGATATATCTTTTTAGAAATTCCTCAATCATATTAGGTGCTCATGGAGCAGCACTTACAAATATAATATTTTGTAAGCCAGGTACAAAAGTTATTGAAATTATACCTGCTGATCATCCAAATAAAAAATGCGAGAGAATTAGCAAAATTTTAAAACTCAGATACTTTAGGATAAAAACAAAACCTGACAATAGTGATAAAAATTTTCCTTTTAAAATTCATTTGAATAAAAGATATTTAAAAATTATCAATGATAAAATTAATCTTTAGAAATTTTTAACACTCCAATAAATGCTTCTTGTGGTATTTCGACTCTCCCAAACTGCTTGGATCTTGCCTTACCTTTTTTTTGTTTTTCAAGAAGTTTTCTTTTTCTATCTGTGGCTCCACCTCCATGAATTTTTGTCAAAACATCTTTCTTGAAACCTTTAATTGTTTCTCTTGCGATAATCTTTCCTCCAATTGCGGCTTGAACTGGTATCATAAAATTATGTCTTGGGATTAAGTCTTTTAATTTTTCACAAACCTCTCTTCCTGTTCTTTGCGCAAAGTCCCTATGAATCATCATTGCTAATGCATCAACTGGTTCAGTATTAACTAGAATTCCTAGTTTTACCAAGTCACCCTCTCTATGATCAATGATTTCGTAATCAAAGCTTGCATATCCGCTAGTCATTGATTTTATCCTATCATTAAAGTCGAAAACTACTTCGTTTAAAGGTAGCTCATAGCTTAAAACTGCTCTGTTGCCTGAATAGGTTAAATTAGTTTGAATGCCTCTTTTATCTTGGCATAATTTTATAATTGAACCTAAATATTGATCTGGTGTTATAATTGTAGCTTTTATCCAAGGCTCTTCGATTGATTTAATTAATGTGGGGTCAGGTAAACTTGACGGGTTTTGTAAATCAATTGTATTGCCTTTATTCAAATTTACTTTGTAAACAACACCCGGAGTTGTTGTTAGTAAATTTACATCAAACTCTCTTTCTAATCTTTCTGTAATAATTTCAAGATGAAGTAATCCCAAAAAACCACATCTAAAACCTAAGCCAAGAGCAGATGATGACTCTGCTTCAAATGAAAAACTTGCATCATTTAATTGAAGTTTTGCTAGTCCATCTTTTAATTTTTGATATTCTGAACTATCGACTGGAAATAGCCCGCAGAAAACAACAGGTTTGCTTGGTTTAAAACCGGGTAATGGATCTACTGATGGCTTAGAAGCGTCACAAATAGTGTCTCCAACTTTTGTATCAGATAAAACCTTTATTCCGGTTGTAATAAAACCAATCTCACCAGCATTTAATTCATTGATATCTTTTGGTTTGGGTGTGAATACACCAACTTTTTCAACTACATAATCTTGATTAGTTGAAAGCATTTTTATTTTCATATTTTTAGCAATCTTTCCATTTATAACTCTTACTAATATAACTACCCCAAGATATGTGTCATACCAACTATCTACTAATAAACATTTTAAATCCTGTTCTAAATCACCTTTTGGTCCAGGTAATCTATTTATTATTTGTTCTAATATCTCATCGATCCCCTCCCCAGTTTTTCCTGAACATGAAATAGCATTTTCAGTATCGATACCAATTACATCCTCAATTTGTTTACTGGTTCTCTCTAAATCTGATGCTGGTAAATCAATCTTATTTAAAACAGGAATTATTTCATGGTTAGTGTCGAGGGCTTGATAAACGTTAGCTAATGTTTGGGCTTCAACACCTTGGGTGCTATCAACAATAAGTATGGAACCCTCACATGCATAAAGAGATCTGCTGACCTCATAACTAAAATCAACATGTCCTGGGGTATCTATTATATTTAATATGTATTCTTTTCCATTTTTGGCTTTATAATTTAGCTTAACTGTTTGGGCTTTAATTGTTATTCCCCTCTCTCTCTCAATATCCATAGAGTCTAAAACCTGAGCTTTCATTTCCCTTTCTGTTAAACCACCACATTTATGAATTATCCTATCTGCAATTGTTGATTTACCATGATCAATGTGCGCAATAATTGAAAAATTTCTTATATTGTCGATAGTGTTCATTTAAATATTAAGATCGAATTTTTGCACCAGTTTTATTTTCAACTGACTTGATTATCAAATCATTAATTTTTTCTAAATCATTCTCATTTAAGGTTCTTTCCGATGATTGTATCGTTACACTAATTGCTATCGATTTCTGATTTTCAGGAATATTCTCACCCTCATAAACATCAAAAACTCTAATATCTTTTATTAAACTTTCGTCTACACTTGAAATAGTTTCTATCAAATCTTGGGCCCTCACATCTTTGTTTACAATAAATGCAAAATCCCTCTCGGATTTTTGATAATCTGAAAATGAAAATTTTTCTTTTAGATCTTTAAGGGTTTTTTCAGGTAATTTTAAATTTTCCATAAAAATCTCAAAACCAACTACAGACTCTGTTTTCATATCAATCTGTTTTAAAATATTTGGGTGGATTTCTCCAAAATATGCAGCTATTTGATTTTTTACATTATCTAAAAACAATCTTCCTGATTTTCCGGGGTGATAATAACTGGGTGTTTCGTTATCAATAAAAAAATTTTGAGAGTCATAACCAGCCTCAACTAAAGTTTGAACAACATCTCTTTTCACATCAAATACATCTACGTTTCTATCTTTTTCAATCCAAGACAATCTAGATTTTTTACCCACTGTCAAACCACATACTACAGTATTTTGTTCG
Organism: uncultured Pelagibacteraceae bacterium; assembly: GCA_902520335.1. Classification (GTDB taxonomy): domain Bacteria; phylum Pseudomonadota; class Alphaproteobacteria; order Pelagibacterales; family Pelagibacteraceae; genus Pelagibacter. Next base: position 160,420 of record CABYNS010000001.1, on the reverse strand, counting down.
CCAGGATTAGAACCATAAAAACTAGGGCCTATTTCAAAAACTGATAAGTCTTTAAAACCTCTATCGAGGTTTTTATTAATATGCATTATTAAATTTGAAAAAATTGAATTTCTTAAAACTCCTAATTCTGAACTAATAGGATTAATAATCTTTATCTCTTTTTTTGTATCTCTGAAATAATCATTATAACGTTTATCAGTAAACGACCAAGTGATTGCCTCCAGATAACCTTTGGATGCTACTGATCTTTGTAAAAAATGAAATAATTTCTGAAATTTGTTTAAAGTAGACTTTTTTCTTTGTTTAATTGGCTCTATATATTTTATCTTTTCATAACCACTTATTCTTAGCAACTCTTCAACGATATCTACTTCCTGTGAAATATCCGGTCTCCATGCGGGAATAGCTAATTTGAAACTTTTCTTATCCTTTTTTACCTCAAAACCAAGACCCTCTAAAATTTTAATCATTTCTTTAAAAGAAATTTTAAAGCCAGATATTTTTTCAAAAATATTTGGGTCAAATGTAATTTTTTTTGTTTTGTAAGTTTCTGTTTTTTGAATATCAATTTTACTAATTTCACCACCACAAATCTCTTTTATTAATTTTGCAGCTTTATTTAAACCCTCCTCGATTGATAGCGGATCTATACCTCTTTCAAATCTAAACTTTGCATCTGTATCAAGATTCAATTTTTTTGCAGTATTTCTTATCGATCCAGGTTCAAAATATGCTGACTCTAGTAATATATTTTTTGTATTAAATTCTGTACCAGATCTTGTGCCACCAATAATCCCTCCAAGTCCTAAAACACCTTTATTGTCAGTAATAACACACATGCCACTTTCCAATTTATAATTTTTATTATCAAGTGCTGTAAACTCTTCTCCAGACTGAGAGTTTCGAACAATTATACCTTTTTCAATTTTATCAGCGTCATAAGCATGTAATGGACGATTAATATCAAGCATAACATAGTTTGTGATGTCAACTATTGCTGAGATAGGTTTTTGACCAATTGAAATTAACTTATCTTTAAGCCATTTGGGACTCTCAGAATTTTTCACATCTTTTATTAAACAGCTTCCAAACGCAGTACATCCTTGTCCTTTTTCCTTATTAATTTTTACTTTTAAGGTATGTTTATTTTTTGAATGAATTTTTTTTTCTTTTAAGTCTATTAATTTTCCAAAACCTGATGCAGCAAGGTCTCTAGCTATTCCTCTAATTCCAAGACAATCTGGTCTATTAGGTGTTATAGATAAATCAATAAGATTTGATTTTGATTTTGAAAAATAACTTTTACCAATATTTTTTTTAAAGTCCTTGGTTAATTCAGTAATCCCATCACTTTCATTAGACAAATTTAATTCAGACTCTGAACAAAGCATTCCGTAAGAAGTAACACCCCTTATTTTAGCGACTACTAGTTTTGTCTTGGTTTTGGGGATAATTGCACCTGGAAGAGCGTATATAGTAAGTAACCCCTCTTTTGCATTTGCAGCACCACATACAACTTTTTTAATTTCATTTTTTCCAATATTTACATCACACACTTTTAGTCGATCTGCATTTGGGTGTTTTTCTGTTTTTATAATTTCAGCTACTTTGAATAATTCGTTATCAGCAGAAAGACTTTCTACACTTTCTACTTCTAGACCAATATTGGTAAGTTGTTCTAAAAGATTTTTTTCTTTCAAATTTGTCTTTAAATGATCTTTTAGCCAATCAAATGTTATTTTCATCGACTAAGACCTCTATAATTCGTAGGTACATCTAAAGGGTCAAATCCAAAATGATTTAACCATCTATAATCACAATCAAAAAAAGCTCTTAAATCGTTTATCCCGTATTTCAGCATAGCAAGTCTATCAATCCCAATACCAAATGCGTATCCCTGAAACTTTGCTGGGTCTACTTTAACATTCTTTAAGACGTTCGGATGAACCATTCCACATCCTAAAATCTCTAACCATCGATTGCCTTCTCCTATTACAATTTTTCCACCCTTCATCTCATACCCAATATCAACTTCAGCAGATGGTTCTGTAAAAGGAAAATGGCTCGGTCTAAATCTCATTTGAATTTTATCTACTTCAAAAAACTCTTTGATAAAATAATTCAAACACCCTTTTAAGTGACCCATGTTTATATTCTTATCAATATGAAGTCCTTCAACTTGATGGAACATTGGAGAATGAGTTTGGTCACTATCTGATCTGTAAGTTCTTCCGGGTGCAATAATTTTAAATGGTGGTTTATCTTTCAACATAGTTCTTATTTGAACTGGAGAAGTATGTGTACGTAATAGTTTATGTTTTTTTTCATCTAGATAGAAAGTATCATGCATATCTCTAGCTGGATGATTTTCAGGAGTATTTAATGCTGTAAAATTGTTATATTCATTCTCGACGTCTGGCCCTTCCTCTACGCTAAAACCTATTTCAGAGAAAATTGATGATATTTCATCGATCGTTTGTGAAACTGGATGAATTTTTCCTCGAACGAACGATCTCTCAGGTAAAGTGATATCAATTTTCTCTTTTTCTAATTTTTTGTTAATTTCAACATTTTCTACTTCATTTATTTTTGAGCTTATTGAATCCTGGAGTTCGTTTTTTATAATGTTTAAGTCAGAGGCAAATTTTTTTCTTTCTGAATCTGCTATCGTTCCAATCTTTTTAAATTGAGTTGAAATCAATCCACTTTTACCAAATAGATCAGATTTAATTTTATTAATTTCTGAAATATCTAATTTTCCCTTTAATTTTAGGAGAAATTCATCTTTTATTTTTTTAAGATCTGACATTTTTACAGATTATTTCTTCAGAGAAATAAAACAATAGTGAAGATTAATTTAAAGCAGATTGAGCTTTTTGAACGATGGTTTTAAAGGCCTCCGGACTATCATACGCTATCTCAGCTAGAATTTTTCGATCAATTTTTATTCCACATTTATTTAATCCATTAATAAATTTAGAATATGTCAAACCTTCTGCTCTCACCCCTGCATTTATTCTTTGTATCCAAAGTGATTTAAAATCTCTTTTCTTGTTTCTACGATCTCTGTAAGCATATTGCATGGCTTTTTCCATAGCTTGCTTCGCAACTCTGATAGTATTTTTTCTTCTGCCCCATTGGCCCTTAACAGCTTTTAAAACTTTTTTATGTTTTGCTCTACTAGTTACACCTCTTTTAACTCTTGCCATATTAACCCCTTAGACTGTAAGGCATATATGACTTTACAATTTTACCGTCTTGTTTCGACATAGTTGTAGTGCCCCTTAATTTTCTAATTTGAGAATTTGTTCGTTTTATCATGCCATGTCTTTTACCAGCTTGGGCCATTATTACTTTACCCTTTGCAGATATTTTAAACCTTTTTTTTGCAGAGCTTTTTGTTTTTAGTTTTGGCATAATTTTGCGAGTTTATACAAAGAATGTTGTTAATTTACAACTACTATTAAAGCTTATAAAGGCTGAATTACCATAATCATTTGCTTTCCATCAAACTTTGGGTGCAATTCTACCTTGCCAATTTCTTTCATATCCTCTTTTATCTTAGTCATTAACTCATTGCCTAAATGTGAATGTTGAAGTTCTCTACCTTTGAATCTTATTGTAAATTTTACTTTATCTCCTTTAGCAATAAATTTTTTTGCATTTTTAACTTTAAACTCATAATCATGTGTTTCGGTTACTGGTCTCATTTTAATTTCTTTTAATGCAATAATTTTTTGTTTTTTTTTAGCAAGGTTTGCTTTTTTTTGTGCATCATACTTATATTTTCCCATATCCATGATTTTGCAAACTGGTGGTTTGGCATTTGGAGCTATCTCGATTAAATCTAAACCCTGATTTCTTGCCATCGATATTGCCTCATTTGTGCTAATGACTCCAAGATTTTCTCCATCACTACCTATAACTTGAACTTCTGGAGAAGAAATTCTGTTATTAGATCTTGGACCTCGATCTTTAGTTCTTCTCTGAAAATAATTTTGCTTAAAATCCGCCACTTATATTGAGGGTGCTTTATTTAAAGCAGAAAATGTTTTTAAAAATTTATTTAATTCCATATTTTCTTGTTTGTTAGAAACCAATCTTCTAATGGTTACGGAGTTACTGTCAACTTCTTTTTTACCACAAATTAATAAAATAGGGACTTTTGCAAGAGAATGTTCTCTTATTTTATAATTCAAATTATGATTTTTTAAATCGACTGTTGAACTCATCCCAGCTTCTTTTATTTTTTTTGAAACTTTACTTGCATATTCCTCAAAATCTTCTGAGATAGGAATTACCACTATTTGTAATGGAGATATCCAAAATGGAAACTTTCCAGCATAATTTTCAATTAAAATTCCAATAAATCTTTCAAGTGATCCAAACAATGCCCTATGCAACATCACAGGAACTTTTTTTGTTCCATCTTTATCTACGTAAGTAGCATCTAACCTTCCAGGTAAGTTTAAATCTACTTGTACTGTTCCGCATTGCCAATCTCTGCCAATGGCATCTCTTAATACAAATTCTATTTTTGGACCGTAAAAGGCACCTTCTCCCTTATTAATACTGTATTCTAGTTTTGTTGCTTTAACTGCCTCTAATAATGATGCCTCAGCTTTATCCCAAACTTTATCTTCTCCCACTCTTACTTCTGGCCTATCAGCATATTTCAAAACCACTTTTTCAAAACCTAAATCCTTATAAATATCTAAAATTAAATTAGTAACATTTAAACACTCACTAGTTATTTGATCTTCTGAACAAAAAATATGTGCATCATCTTGTGTAAAAGCCCTTACTCTTAGAAGTCCATGCAAAGCACCTGAAGGTTCATATCTATGTACTTTACCGAATTCTGTAATCCTTAATGGTAAATCTCTATAACTTTTTAAACCTTGGTTAAAAACTTGGATATGACCTGGACAATTCATTGGTTTTATAGCAAAAACTTTTTCGTCGGGAGTTTCTGAAGTATACATGTTTTCTCCATATTTTTCCCAATGTCCTGATTTTTCCCATAATAACCTATCTAATACCTCTGGAGTGTTTACTTCTTTGTATCCTGCTGCATCTTGACGTGCCCGCATGTAATTAATTAATTTTTGGAATAATGCCCAACCTTTTTCGTGCCAGAAAACAGACCCTGGGCTCTCTTCTCTAAAATGAAATAAATCCATTTCTTTACCAAGTTTCCTATGATCCCTTTTCTCTGCTTCCTCAATTCTTTTTAAATAATCATCTAAATCTTTTTGAGATGCCCAGCCAGTTCCATAAATTCTTTGCAACATTTCATTTTTTGAGTCTCCACGCCAATATGCTCCTGCAACTTTTGTGAGCTTGAAAGCCTTACCAATTTTTCCAGAGGAAACTAAGTGTGGACCCCTACACAAGTCGTGCCAAGTATCACCGTGATGATAAACAGTCAGTTCTTCATTATCTGGAATACTCTCTATTATCTCTGCTTTATATTTTTCACCAATCTTTTTGAAATGGCTTATTGCTTTATCTCTTTTCCAAACCTCTCTTTTTGTTTTTACATCTTTGTCAATTATTTCTGACATTCTTTTTTCTATTTTTTCTAGATCATCCTCTGTAAAGGGTTCTTTACGAGCAAAATCATAATAAAAACCATTTTCAATAACTGGTCCAATGGTTACTTGTGTACCGGGGTATAATTCTTGAACAGCCATCGCCATGATGTGAGCGGTATCATGTCTAATAACCTCAAGTCCTTCAGGGTCTTTTGCAGTAAAAATTTTTACAGAGCAATCTTTTTTAATTGAAAAATATAAATCTTTTAGCTCACCATCAACGCTCATAATTAATGCTTGTTTTAATAGTGACTTACTTATTTTTTCTGCAATATCTAAACCTGTAACCTCTTTTGGAAATTCAATATTTTTACCGTCTGGTAATGTAATTATAGGCATTAGTTTAATAATCTTTTATACTCTGAATATGTAGAAAAACACATTTTTTCAACATTAAATTTTTTTATTATATTGCTTCTTCCTTCTTTGCCTATTAGGTTTAAAGTTGTTTCATCCATTGTTAATCCACGAATTATTTTTTTACTTAAAGAATCTGCGTCTCCCGATTTAAATAAAAAGCCTGTTTTTTCATCATTTATTGTTTCGTTAGATCCTCCAATATTACTAGCTATAATTAATTTTTCCATAGATTGTGCTTCTACTGCTACTCTTCCAAAAGCTTCTGGTTCTATTGAAGCTGATACAATTATATCAGAAACTTTATAAGCTAAGGCCATATCTTCACAGTGATCTATGAATTTGATTTGGTTTGTTAAACGATATTGCTCTGTGAGACGAATCAATTTTTTTTTATATAGATCTCTGCCTTGATCATTCCCAAGTATAACTGCGTGGAAAGCTTCATACCCTAGTTCAATTTTAACTAGATTAATCGCCTCAATAAATAATTCTTGTCCTTTCCATGAAGTAAGCCTACCTGGCAATAGAATTATTTTTTTTTCATCATTGATATTCCATTTTTGAAGTAAATTTTTTTCATCATTTTCTAATTTTGTAGAAGAGTCAAAATAATCAACATTTATTCCCCTAAAAATAACTAAAAATTTTTTTTGATTTGACAAAAACTCAGAGTAATTTTCTTTGATATGAGAAAAAATAAAATTTGATCCTGCAATTATTAAATCTGATCTTACCATTACTGAATTGTAAAATTTTTTAAGCTTGCCACTAAAATTATAAGTGCCATGAAATGTGGTAACAAACTTTCTATTAGTTAGTTTTGTTGCAAACAAACAAGACCAAGCCGGTGCTCTACTTCTCGCGTGAACAATTGAGATTTTAAAAAACAAAATTATCCCAATTAATAAAATTGTATTAACCAAAATCAATAAAGGATTTTTACTGTGTACCGGAAGTTTAATTAATTTTACTTTTTTTTTATCAACAAATTTTGTTAATTCACCGCCGCTTGTTACTATAAAAGATTCACATCCATTTTCTGGTAAATAATGAGCAATATCATAACATCCAGTTTCTGCTCCTCCGTAACCTAGTTTTGGTATTACCTGCAAGACTTTTATATTAGACGACATACATTAAGATTATATAATAATAGAGATAACTAATAAACTTTTATGAGTAAATTCAATTACTTAAAAATAAATAAGTCTAAAAAAATTAGATATTTAAAAAATTACCAAAAAAATACAACTTACATCGTTTTTTTACATGGGTTTATGTCTGATTTAGAGGGAAAAAAACCTAAAACATTTTTAAATTTTGCAAAAAAAAATAAACTTGGTTTTCTTGCGCTAGAATATTCTGGTCACGGTAAATCATCTGGTAAATTTACTAACGGTAATATCTCAAAATGGACTAAAGATACGACTTTATTAATTAAAAAAATTGTCAAAAAAAATAAAATCATATTAGTTGGCTCAAGTATGGGCTCTTGGATTGCTTTAAATCAATTTAAGTTTTTTAAAAAACAAATTATTGGTTTTTTAGGAATTGGTTCTGCACCTCAATTTTTAGATGGTTTAATGTGGAACAAATTTTCAAAAAAAATGAAAAAAGAAATAATAAAGAATGGGATTATCAACTTAAAGCATGGAAGTTATGAATATCCAATCTCTATACAACTAATTAAAGATGGCCGGAAAAATAAAGTATTTCACAAAAAAATTTACGACAAATTAAAGATTACTATGGTTCATGGGCAAAAAGATGAGTCTGTCCCTGTTAGTTATTCAAAAAAAATTTTAAAAATTTTTGTAAATTCAGAAAAAAAATTAGTTATTATTAAAAAAGGTGATCACAGTTTATCTTCACCTAAATGGTTAGACATATTAAAAAAAGAGTTAAAAATTATAATTAACTAACTTCTTTAATCTTAGAATTAAATGTAATTGGATTTTTGAGTTTATTAATCATCTCTTTTGGACAAACTTGAACAAAATTTTTAATCTCAACTTTAAAGTTTTCAAAAATATCTTTTGATATCAACGATCCTGTCTCTTTTGAATGTTCTAAAATTAATTCTTTTAAATAACTTGTCCAATAATCTGTTTCAACATTTTGCCAAACAACTGAGTCTGGATTAACTTTTTTTTCAAACTCATTCGATTTATCATAGATAAATGCCATACCTCCAGTCATGCCAGCTGCAAAATTATCTCCGACACTTCCCAAAATAACCACTGTTCCTCCAGTCATATACTCACAACCGTTTGAGTCACAACCCTCAATAACTGTAGTTGCACCAGAATTTCTTACAGCAAATCTATCGCCTGCTTGACCTGCAGCAAAAAGTTTGCCTGACGTAGCTCCATACAAAACTGTATTTCCGATGATCGTATTTTCATTAGAAACTAAATTGCTTTCATCCGAAAGTTTTATTGAGATTGTAGCGCCTGACAATCCTTTGCCAACATAATCATTTGCATCACCTTTAAGATTTAATTTTAATCCTTTTGATGAAAAAGCACCAAATGACTGACCCGCAGAGCCTTTGAAATTTAATGTTAGGAAATTTTCATCAAGTTTTTCGTAACCATACTTTTTGTAAAGATGATGTGAAATTCTTGTGCCAACTGCCCTGTTTGTATTTTTTATAATAAATTCTCTCTCAATTTTTTCTGAATTATCTAAAGATTTTTCTATTTCTGGCCAAATTTCCTGGTCTAATGTTTCGGGTACCTTGTTAATCTCCAATGAATCACAATATCTTTTATTATTTCCTGGGTCTGCCTGAACAAATAATGGATTTAAATCCAAGTCATCTAAATTTGGTGAAGCTTTATTAACTTGCATTAATAAATCAGTTCTTCCAATAATATCATTTAATGATTTAAAACCTAATTCAGCTAAAATTTCTCTTACTTCAGATGCAATAAAAGTAAATAAATTTACAACCTTGTCTGGAGTACCAGAAAATTTTTCTCTTAATTTTTCATCTTGTGTACAAACACCTACTGGACAAGTATTTGAATGGCACTGTCTTACCATTATACATCCCATCGCCACTAGAGCTGTTGTAGCAACTCCATATTCTTCTGCCCCCATCATTGCAGCAATAACAACATCTCTTCCAGTTTTAATACCACCATCAGTTCTCAATGTAACTTTGTGTCTTAAATTGTTTAATGTTAAAACCTGATTTGCCTCGGTGAGACCCATCTCCCAAGGTATTCCAACATATTTAACACTTGTTTGAGGAGTTGCGCCTGTTCCTCCATTATGACCCGAAATTAAAATAATATCTGCTTTCGCTTTAGCTACACCTGCAGCGATGGTTCCGATTCCTGATGATGCGACCAACTTAACGCCAACTCGTGCTTTTGGATTTGTTTGCTTCAAATCATAAATCAGTTGTGCCAAATCTTCTATCGAGTAAATATCGTGGTGTGGAGGTGGAGAAATTAGTGTTACTCCTGGTGTGGAATGTCGTAGTCTTGCAATTTCCTTTGTTACTTTAAAGCCAGGTAACTGACCGCCTTCCCCTGGTTTGGCACCTTGTGCCATTTTAATTTCTATTTCATTACAATTATTCAAGTAATTTACAGTCACACCAAATCTAGCAGATGCTATTTGTTTAACTCTAGAATTTGCACTATCACCACTATCCATCACTTTAAATCTTTCTGCATCTTCTCCACCTTCACCACTACAAGAAGCTCCTTTAATTCTATTCATTCCAATAGCAAGTGTTTCATGCGCTTCTTTAGATAAAGCACCGTGGGACATGCTTCCACTACCAAATCTTTTTAATATTTTTTCTATTGGTTCAACTTCAGACAAATTAATTGATGGACCCAATTTTTTTTTTCTAAAATCAACTAGATCCCTCAAATTTATTGGTGGTAAATTATATATACCATCAGCATATTTCTTATATGCTTCATATGAATTTGAGCCTACAGCACTTTGTAATAAATGAATTAGCTTTCCTTGATATTGATGTGTTTCTCCGTTTTTCCTGTATCTATAAATACCTCCAATTGGCAATATAGTTTCTGTACTTTCAAATGCTTCTTTATGAATTTCTCTTATTTTTTTTTCAATTCCAACTAAACCAATACCTGAAATTTTCGAGGTAACTCCTGGAAAGTATTCATTTACAACTGTTCTACTCAATCCTACTGTTTCAAAATTACATCCACCTCTGTAAGAACTTAAAACTGAAATCCCCATTTTTGACATTATTTTCAATAAACCTGCATTAACTGAATTAATGTAGCGTTGTACACACTCATCAAAACTTAACTGGCCAAAAAGTTTTTTTTCATATCTTTGATGTAAACTATCAAAAGCCAGATATGGATTTACTGTAGTTGCTCCAACTCCAATTAATGTTGCAAACGAATGAGTATCTATAGCCTCTCCAGACTGAACATTTATAGAGACATAACCTCTTAATTTTTTTTGTATCAAAAATGCGTTTATGGCTCCGACCGATAATAACATAGGCATTGGCAATCTTTCAGATGAGAGATTTTTGTCACTTAAAATCAGTTGGGTAATACCTTGTCTTACTGCAATTTCAGATTCTTTTTGGATCCTTTTAATAGAATTTTCTAAATTGTCATCTTGTGAAAATGAACAATCAATAGTTACTGAATTTTTACCAAAAAAATTAGTGAACTTATTAAATTGTGAATTTGATAGAATAGGGCTATTTAAAACATAAATATTCTCTTTAGTTAAAGTATCAAAATCAAGAATATTACCTAAATTTCCAAATCTAGTTTTTAAACTCATCACTTTATTTTCTCTTAAAGAGTCAATTGGCGGATTAGTTACCTGGCTAAAATTTTGTCTAAAAAAATGGTAAAGTGGTCTATACTTATCAGATAACACTGCTAAAGGAGTATCATCACCCATGGAACCTGTTGCTTCTTTTGCATCTTCTGCCATTGGATGTAAGATAAGTTCTAGATCTTCTAAACTTATTCCGAAAGTGTATTGTCTTCTCCTTAAACTTTCGCCATCAAAATTATGTTTTTCATTGGAGATTGATAATTTTTCATCTAGATCAATTATTTGAGAATTAAAGTGTTTAAATTCTTTAGCCAAATAATCTTTTATTTGACTATTAGAAAAAACTTTACCTTTTTCAATTCTGACCCCGATAATTTCACCAGGACCAAGTCTTCCCTTGGTTAAAATTTTTTTTTCATTTAAATCAATCATTCCTGTCTCTGAGCCTGCGAAGATCATTTTATCTTTTGTAATGGCATATCTCAAAGGCCTAAGACCATTTCTATCATTTGCAGCTATAACCCATTCATTGTCTGTAGCAGCAATAGCAGCAGGTCCATCCCATGGTTCCATTGTGCTATTTAAAAAATTAAATAATTGCTGATGATTTTTTGATAATGTCTTATTTTTTTTTGACCATGCATCCGGTACTAGCATTAATTTAGCTAATGGAGCAGATTGGCCTGATTTATTCAATAATTCAAATACATTATCTAAAGCTGCAGAGTCAGAGACACCTTTTTGGATTACTGGTTTTAAATTTTCTATATCTTCAAAAAGTGGGCTACTCATTTCTTGTTCATGAACTTTCATCCAGTTTTTATTGCCTTTATAAGTATTTATCTCACCATTGTGCGCTATGGCCCTAAATGGTTGAGCTAAGCTCCAGCTTGGTGCGGTGTTTGTTGAAAATCTTTGATGAAAAATTGCATATCTTGAAATAAATCTTGAGTCTCTAAGATCTAAATAAAAGTCAGATAATGCCTCTGCTAAATATAGCCCTTTATAAATTATAGATTTTGAACTAATTGAACAAATATAAAAATTATTCAATGAGGCGTCAAAAGCTTTATTTTCTATTCTCTTTCTTATTTCATAAATTTTTCTCTCTAAGTTTTTATCTAATAGATTTGGATCATTAGGTTTAAAAAGAACTTGTATGATTTCTGGCATGGTTTGAAGAGCTTTTTCCCCTAAAACTTTTGAATTTACTGGTACTTGTCGCCAACCATATATACTAAAATTATTTTTAGTTAGTTCACTCTCAACTATTGTTTTGCAGCTCTCTTGCGCTGAATAGTCATTTCTAGGTAGAAAAATCATTCCTACACAGATTTCAGAATTATCATAATCGTGTCCGGTAACTTGTATTTTTTCTATAAAAAAGTCTTTCGGAATTTCAACATGTATTCCAGCTCCATCACCCGTTTTACCATCTGCATCAACAGCACCCCTGTGCCAAACTGCTTTTAAAGCTTCAATTCCATACTCAACTATAGCCCTAGATTTTTTTCCTTCTGTAGATGCGATTAAACCAACTCCACAAGCATCGTGTTCCATCTCTTTTGAATAAACATGATTTTTTGTGAGTAACTCTAAATTTTTTTTATAATTTTCCATTATGCTACTTTTGTTTTTTTTAGTTGCATATTCTCTAAATATGTTTTCATAGAAGAAGCTGCATCTCTCCCATCTTTGATTGCCCATACTACTAACGACGCTCCTCTTACAATATCTCCTGCAGCAAAAACACCTTTTAGATTTGTTTCCATCGTATTGAAATCAGCTTTAATTGTTCCCCATTTTGTTACTTGTAACTCTTGTGCATCAAATAATAATGGTAAATTTTCTGGATCAAATCCAAGAGCTTTGATTACCATATCGGCTTTCACCATAAATTCTGAACCTTCTTTAATTTCTGGTTTTCGTCTTCCTGATTCATCTGGTTCACCTAATTCAATTTGATTAACAGCTAAATTTTCGATTTTATTTTTTCCCTTAAATTCTTTTGGACTAGAAAGCCAAACAAATTCTACACCCTCTTCCTCAGCATTTGCAACTTCTCTAGCAGATCCAGGCATATTTTCTTTATCTCTTCTATATAAACATTTTACCGACTTTGCTTTTTGTCTTACTGAAGTTCTTACACAATCCATTGCCGTGTCACCACCACCTATTACTACAACATCTTTTCCCTCAGCATTTAAAATTCCTTTATCAAATAACTCTACTTTATCTCCTAGCCCTTTTTTATTTGAAGCTGTCAAAAACTCCATTGCAGGAAAAATATTACCTAAATCATTACCAGGTAATTCGACTTCTCTTGGTTTATATACACCTGTCGCTATTAAAATTGCGTCATGTTTTTTTCGTAACTGTTCTAGAGTTGCATCTTTACCAACTTCAAAATTTTGGATAAATTTTATTCCACCATCCTTTAACAAATTTGTTCTTCGCTCAACTACGTGTTTTTCAAGTTTGAAATTTGGGATTCCATAAATCAATAATCCACCTGCGCGATCATATCGATCATAAACAGTAATTCTATATCCATTTTTCCTTAGCTGCTCAGCAGCTGCTAATCCTGCGGGACCGGCACCAATTATTCCAACACTTTGGTCTTTTTCATGTTTTAAAGAAATTGGTTTAACCCAGCCTTGTTCCCACGCTTTATCATTAATATATTTCTCAACTGAACCAATAGTAACTGTTCCATGTCCTGATTGCTCAATAACGCAGTTACCCTCACACAATCTGTCTTGAGGACAAATCCTTCCACATACTTCTGGCATATTGTTAGTACTTTGAGATAATTCGTAGGCCTCTTTTAATCTTCCTTCAGCTGTTAGTTTTAACCAATCTGGAATATTATTGCTTAAAGGGCAATGTACTTGACAAAATGGAACTCCACATTGAGAACATCTACTTGACTGTTCTTCAGCTTTTTTGGTAACAAACTCGTCATAGATCTCATTAAAATCCTCTTTTCTAGAGCCAATCTTTCTTTTAGGTGGAGTTTGTTGACCTATTTTCACAAATTTTAACATTTTATCAGTCATATAATCTTTCAATTTTAAGCAAATTATACATTGTTTTTTCTATTAAAAGTATTATTTAGGTCAATAAGTATGACCTATAATTGCTTTTATTTAGCATAAACTATAAGAAATTTATTTTTTGCATACCTATTATGATTAAATCGAATTGTTTAAAATGAATATTTTTTAAGTTACGACATCTAATGCTTCAAGATTTTATAGAAATCCTAATTCTTTCTGCGGTTCAGGGAATTTCTGAATTTTTACCTATTAGCTCTTCAGCCCATCTAATCTTAATATCAAATTTTTATGATTTTAACTCAAGCTCTTTATTTATTGATATAGGACTGCATTTAGGTTCTTTATTTGCAATAATTTATTACTTTAAAAAAGATTTACTAAATTTAAGAAACAATCAAAAATTATTGGTTTTGATTTTATTTGGCTCAATACCTCTTATAATTTTTGGGTATATAATATATTCTACCGAAATAATTATTCTTTTAAGAAATATAGAAATTATTGCATGGACAACTCTATTATTTGGTTTATTCCTATTTTTATCAGATAAAAGAGATACTGATCAAAATATATCAACGAACTTAAATATAAAAACAATATTATTCATAGGTCTATTTCAAATTTTAGCACTCATACCTGGTGTGAGTAGAGCAGGAATAACTTTAACAGCAGCTCGATTTCTAAAATTTAATAGAGTTGATTCAAGTAAAATTGCTTTTTTATTATCTATACCTGCGTTAGCTGGAGCAAGTTTTTTAGGTCTTAAAGATGCGGTACAACAATCTATTGAATTCAATTATTTACTATTAATTGCGATTTCCCTTTCTTTTATCTTCTCATTTATCACAGTAAAATATTTTATAAAATTCGTTAAAAATTTTTCTCTAACTGTATTCGTAATTTATAGAATTTTGATTGCTTTAATTTTATTATTGATAATTTATTTTCCTCATCAAGGGTAATAATTGAGAAATTAAAACACCACATAATATAAACAAACACCCTAATATATTATTAAAATCTAAAATTTGACTTAATAAAAACCATGCTGCAATAGTTGCAAATACACCTTCTAATGAAAAAATTATAGCTGCTGGTGCAGGTGTTATATTTTTTTGAGCATAAATTTGTAGAACGAAAGCAAAACCACCTGATAAAATTCCAGCATAAAGAATAGAGTCTATCTCTTTGAAAATATTTTCAATTACAAATTCTTCATAAATCAAACCAATGATAAAAGAAAATAAAGCCACCAATAAAGTTTGGATTGCACCTAATGTTAGGGGTAAGTTATATGTTTTAACAATCATTCCGGTAAATATGATATGAGTACTCCAGAATAATGCTCCAAAAATGACCAATGTGTCTCCAAGTCTTACTGTAGCATCATAAAAATTGGTTAAAAGATATCCACCAATTAAACATAAAATAACTGAGGGCCATACACTCCAATGTAATGAGTCTCTCTTAAATATAAAAATAATAATTGGTACCATCGGAACATAAAAAATCGTAAAGAATGCAGCGTTAGCTACATCTGTATAAAGCAAAGCTACTTGTTGCAATGCCGAGCCTAAAAATAATGATAATCCAATTAAAAAAGATAGAATAGCAAAATTTCTAAAGCCAATTTTAAACTCTAATTTAAATTTCTTAGTCTCAAATAATAATGCTAAAGGAAGAATTGCCAAAAAACCTACAAAAAATCTAACAGCATTAAATGTAAACGGACCTATATCATCCATACCAGTGTCTTGAGCAATAAATGTGGTTCCCCAAATAAACGTGCACAACAAAGCACTTAACAATGAAACACTTTTAGACATAATCTTTATTAAACAGCTAACTTATAAGCAAAATTTTTACCAAGATTTTCTTTTAAATCATTATTAAATCGAGCTGCTTCCGCACCATCAATAATTCTATGATCATAAGACAGGGAAAGTGGTAACATTGTGCGAGTAACAAATTTTCCATCTATAAATACCTGTTTTTTTTCTGCTCTACCTACTCCTAAAATAGCAACCTCAGGATAATTTATAATTGGAGTAAAAAAAGATCCCCCAATTCCCCCTAGGCTAGTTATCGTCATAGAGCCTCCGAATAACTCCTTTTTTTCAATTTTAAGATCTCTACATTGTTGACTTATTTTTTTCAATTCTGTGCTTATTAAAGAAATATTCTTATTATCTGCATTTCTTAATTTTGGAACCATCAAACCATGTGGAGTATCCACTGCTATGCCGACATGATAATACCTTTTAACAGTCATTTTACCGTTTTCAATTTTATCGATTGAGGTATTAAAATTTGGAAATTTTTTTAATGATGTTGTTAATGCTTTTACGATGAAAGCTAATGGAGTAATTTTTTTTTTCTCACCTGTATATACGTCCGTAAGAGAGGTTCTAAATTCCTCTAATTCAGTTATATCAGCTTCATCATGATTGGTTACATGGGGAATTTTTGTCCAAGAATTCATTAAATATTTAGATGACAACTTTTTTACTCTAGGGATGTCTTTAATATCCACTTCTCCAAAATCTGAATGAGAATACTCTAGTTCAATTTTTTGTTCGGTTGTATTTTGATCCTTGGAACTTTTATCAGATTTAGTTGCAACAAATAACTTCACATCACTTTCGGTAACTCTACCTTGTCTTTCACTACCAGGGACTTTGTTGATATTAACTCCAAGTTCTCTCGCAAATTTTCTAACTTTTGGTGAAGCAGAAGCTTTTGAAGAAAAATCTTTAACTATTATGTTTTCAGACTCATTGGCTTTTTTTAAATCATCTTTTTTTATCTCTTTAGGAGATTGACTTTTTGGTAATTCTTGAGTACTTATTTCTGTTATTTCTTCCTCACTTTCAATTTCTATAATTTTATCACCTTCCGATACCTTGTCTCCAATTTTAACATTCAAAGAAATTATAGTTCCATCATCAGATGATGGTATTTCCACACTTGATTTGTCACTTTCAATAGTTATTAGTGGATCATTCTTTTTTACTTTTTGACCTTTTTTAATTAAAACTTCGATTACTTCCACATCTTTAAACTCTCCAATATTTGGAACTTTTATATCTTTCTTTGACATTATAATTTTGTTGGCATTGGTTTATCTTTATCAATCTTATATTTCTTTAATGCCTCTTGGGCGTATTTAGAGGCAATTAATTGTTCTTTAGCTAAAACACTTAGTCCATATGTAACAATATGCTCTTTATCAACCTCAAAAAACTTTCTCAAATTTTTTCTCGTATCACTTCGACCAAATCCATCTGTTCCTAATGAGTAAAAGCTCTTATTAATATAAGGTCTAATTTGATCTGAGTTCATTCTCATATAATCTGATGCAGCTAAAATTGGACCTTCAGTTTTGTCTAAACAGCTTTCAACATATGATTTTTTCGGTACTTTTTCAGGATTTAATAAATTATATCTTTCCACCTCTAAGCCATCTCTTCTTAGTTCATTAAAACTAGTTACGCTCCAAACTTCACTATCAATTTGATATTCCTTTTGTAGAATCTCCGCACCAGCTATCATTTCTCTTAAAATTGTGCCTGATCCTAAAAATTGAATTTTAGTTTTTTTATATTTGATAAATTCTTTAATTTTATACATTCCTTTTAAAATGCCTTCCTCACATGATTTTTCAGTTGGCATAGCAGGATGAGAATAATTTTCATTCATTGTTGTGATGTAGTAAAAAATATTTTCTTTTTTTTCATGCATTCTTTTCAATCCTTCTCTAAATATTGTTGCTAGTTCATAATGAAATGTTGGATCATAAGATTTACAGTTTGGAATAGTTGATGCCATTAAATGACTATGTCCATCTTGATGTTGCAAACCTTCTCCGGCTAATGTTGTTCTCCCAGCCGTAGCACCAATTAAAAATCCTCTTGATTGACTGTCTGCTCCTGCCCAAGCAAAGTCACCTATTCTCTGGAAACCAAACATTGAGTAGAAAAGATAGATAGGGATCATTTCAATATCATGATTTGTGTAAGAAGTACCTGCAGCAATCCATGATGACATAGCACCTGCCTCATTAATTCCTTCCTCCAAAACTTGTCCGCTTTTTTCTTCTCTATATGAACTTAATTGCGCCGAGTCCTCGGGTTCATATTTCTGTCCTTCATGAGCATAAATACCAATTTTTTGGAAAAAACCCTCCATACCAAATGTTCTCGCCTCATCAGGAATAATTGGTACTAATCTTGGTGCAACATTTTTATCTCTCAGAAGATTAGTAAGCATTCTCACTAATGCCATTGTAGTAGACATTTCTTTTTTACCTGTTGATTCTTTCATATTGTCGAAAATGTTTTTTGGGGGGGCTTTAATGGGTTTTGCATAAGTAGTTCTCTCTGGGATAAATCCTCCTAATTGAAGTCTTCTTTCTTTAATATATTTTATCTCAGGTGAGTTCTGGTCTGGTTTATAATATTCAATATTTTGTACCTGTTTATCAGTAAGAGGAACATCAAACCTGTCTCTGTAATACATCAAATCGTCTATATCTAATTTTTTAGTTTGATGTGTAGTATTTACACTCTCACCACTTTTGCCCATTCCATACCCCTTTATAGTTTTGGCAATGACAACTGTTGGGCTTCCGATATTTTTTGAGGCTTTATCATAAGCTGCAAAAACTTTGTGGGGATCATGTCCACCTCTATTCAATCTCCATATATCTTTGTCTGAAAGGCTTGAGATTAACTCTTTAGTTTCAGGATATTTACCAAAAAACTTATCTCGCACATAAGCTCCATCTCTTGCTTTCATTGCTTGATATTCACCATCGACAGTTTCATTCATAACTTTAATTAGGTGACCAGTTTTATCGTTAGCCAATAACGGATCCCAATAAGAACCCCAAATTACTTTAATAACATTCCATCCAGCCCCTCTGAAAATACCCTCTAATTCTTGTATTATTTTTCCATTACCTCTCACAGGTCCATCCAATCTTTGGAGATTACAATTGATCACAAATATTAGATTATCTAATTTTTCTCTAGCTGCTAAACCAATTGCTCCTAAGGACTCTGGTTCATCCATTTCCCCATCTCCTAAAAAAGCCCAAACTTTTCGTCCCTCATCTTTGATAAGACCCCTGTTAATTAAATATTTCATGTATCTTGCTTGATAAATAGCTAACATTGGTCCTAAACCCATTGAGACTGTGGGAAATTGCCAAAAGTTTGGCATCAACCAAGGATGTGGATAAGATGACAAACCCCCTGGATTAACTTCTTGTCTAAAACCATCTAATTGTTTTTCATTAAGTCTTCCCTCAAGAAATGCTCTTGCATACATACCTGGAGCGCTATGTCCTTGAAAATAAATTAAGTCTCCCCCAAATTTATTATTTTTTGCTCTCCAAAAATGATTCATTCCTACATCATAAAGCGTAGCTGCAGATGCAAATGTTCCGATATGTCCTCCAAGTTCAGGAAATTTTTTATTTGCACGAACAACCATTGCTGCAGAATTCCATCTTATCAATGACCGGATTCTTCTTTCAATATTTTGATCACCGTTCGATTTTTTCTCTTCATTTACTGGAATTGTATTTATATAAGGTGTGTTTTGTGTGTAAGGAATATTTGCACCCTCCATATAAGCTTTATTAATTAATTCTTTTATTAAATAATGAGCTCTTTGATTTCCATCTTTTTCAATTACTGCAGTGAGTGACTCTAACCACTCATTAGTTTCTAATGGATCAATATCACTGTCATTAATTACTTGAATTATTTCTGGTCTCTTTCTTTCAATATTATTTGTATGGATGATTTGTTCTTGTTTTTTTTCTAATGATTTTTCTGCCTCTTTAATCAGATTCTCAGTATCTTTTGGAATGTTTTTTGTTGTAGGATGTTTTTCGTTTGAACCTGAAATACTCAAAATTAAATCACCTTTTGAAACTTTGTCACCTACTTTTACTTTAATTGTCTCAATTGTACCTGACAAAATTGAGGGTATTTCAACACTTGATTTATCACTTTCAATTGTAACTACAGGATCATTCTTGGCAATTTTTTGGCCTTCTTTGACAAGCAATTCAATGACCTCTACATTTTCAAAGTCACCAATATCAGGAACTAATAGTTTTTCACTCATTCAATATTTAGATCTTATATACTATAAAATTTTTCTTAATTGCTAATTTTAACACATTCTGTTCAATTTTTTGACACTCTTCTGGTGTATCCCTCAAAAATGATAAAAAAGTTATTAAATTCACTCTTGCAACCAAAAGAAATCGCTTACATTGATGCTAAAATTTGGATACAGAAAATTTTACTCGATGAAAAATTTAAAAAAATTAATTATTAGATTCTCTCAATACACATGGCTATACCCATTCCACCGCCTATGCAAAGTGTAGCGCAACCTTTATTTTTTTTTTGCTTTAACATTTCATGAATAAGAGTAACTAATATTCTGGCACCTGATGCTCCTATGGGATGACCTAAAGCTATAGCTCCTCCATTAACATTAACTTTATTCTCATCAATATTTAACTCACGTATTACTGCAATGCTTTGGGCAGCAAAAGCTTCATTAATTTCAAAAAGATCTATGTCATTTAGACTCCATTTTGCTTTTTTAGCTGCTTCACGCACAGCCTCAATTGGCCCAAGACCCATCAGAGTTGGATCAACTCCAACTGAAGCCCATGAGATTATCTTTACTAACGGTTGAATTGATTTTTTTTTAGCCTCCTCCAGGGTCGTTAATAATAAAGCGGCAGCACCATCGTTAATACCTGAAGAGTTTCCAGGTGTCACGGTTCCATCTTTAAGAAATACTGCTTTTAACTTTTCTAAATCTGATTTAATTAGATTTTTTCTTGGATGTTCATCCATATTGAGATTGATACCAGATTGATTTATTTTAATTAGTTCTTTTTCAAATCTATTATTATTAATAGCAGTTTCTGTTTTTTTCTGAGAATTTAAGGCAAATTCATCTTGATGGACTCTTGAGATATTAAACTTCTTTGCAACATTTTCAGCGGTTACACCCATGTGATAATTATTGAATGCATCTATCAATCCGTCATTTATCATTGTGTCTACCAAATGTTTCTCTGAAATTTTTTTATTATATCGATAAAGAATTGAATGTGGAGATAATGACATATTCTCTTGGCCGCCAGAAATTACATTTTTTACTTCTCCTAGTTTAATTGATTGATAACCTGAAATTACAGCTCTAAGTCCAGAGCCACAAACTTGATTTACTATATGGGCTGGTTTAGAAAAATGTATACCTGCATTTATTGCAGCTTGTCTTGCAGGGTTTTGGCCACTACCAGCTGTGAGCACTTGGCCCATAATTACCTCATCAATATCATCTTTATCTAATTTACTTTTTCTTAAAATTTCTCTAATGACAATTGATCCCAATTTATCAGCACTTAATTCTTTAAGAGACCCTTTATAAGCTCCAATTGGAGTTCTAATAGCCTCTACAATTACAACCTCATTTATTGAATTCTTCATAATAATTTAAATTTGTCTTAGCATTAAAATACACTAAAAAGTGATATAGAATAATAAATAAAATTTAAAAATGCGCCTGTAGCTCAACTGGATAGAGCGCTTGGCTACGGACCAGGAGGTTCTGGGTTCGACTCCTAGCAGGCGCACCATTAACAAGATAAATTATGATAAAATGGCTGATTAAATCTTCTCTTCAAATGTCTGTTATTTATTTTTTCATAATTATTCTTATAGTTTTAATTATTTTAACTTTTATACTTTAACAAATTATGTCTAATTCTTTTGAACAAATAAGTTTAAAGCACGGGTTTATGAAACATAATGGTGGTGTTATGTTTAGAAATGTCTCTGAAAGCGAATATGAATTCAAATCAGTAATAAATGAAAACCATTTAAATGCGGCAGGTATAACTCATGGAGGATACTTGGCAGCCTTGATTGATGCTGGAGCAGGAACCGCGGCACATCGTAGTGCCCAAAATGCACCATGTGTAACAATTTCATTAGATCTTAAATATATAGGTGCTTCAAAAATTGGTGATGAAATTATTGGAAATGTAAAAATTCTAAAAAAAACAAAAACTTTAGTATTTTTATTTTGTGAATTGAAATGTAATGACAAAATTATTACATCTGCATCTGGAGTTTGGAAAATTCTTAAAATAAAATCTTAAAACTTTGTGTTTAATGGTAATTTGGACAAAAAATCTTATTATGTTAAACTTCACTTTTAAGAACCTGAAATGAGAACTTTTTTTAGAACGATTCGGTCATGTTTTAGTCTATTTTTGTTCTTTGCGAGCAACTACATCTTGTAGGTTAAATATTAAACATACCAAAGATAGAAAATGAATAAAAATAAAATTACAGCAGTGCTTGGCCCAACAAATACTGGCAAAACTCATTTAGCAATAGAAACGATGCTCTCTTTTGATACTGGAATGATCGGCTTTCCATTAAGACTTTTGGCTAGGGAAGTCTATGAAAAAGTTATCAAAAAAACTAGATATGATGAAGTTGCTTTAATAACTGGTGAAGAAAAAATTATACCTTCAAATGCAAAATATTTTTTATGTACAGTAGAGTCGATGCCAATAGACAAAGATTTAGAATTTGTAGGTGTTGATGAAATTCAAATGTGTGCAGACCATGAACGAGGACATATTTTTACAGACAGATTACTTAATATGAGAGGAAGTAAACTTACAATGTTTATGGGTTCAAACACAATTAAAGGAATAGTTTCAAAATTAAATGACGATGTAGAATTCATAGATAGAAAAAGATTATCTAAACTTTCTTACTCTGGTCACAAAAAAATTTCACGTATAAATAGAAAAACAGCTATTATAGCTTTTTCAACAGAAGAAGTTTATGCAATAGCGGAGTTAATACGAAGACAGAAAGGTGGAGCTGCGATTGTTATGGGGTCTCTCAGTCCAAAAACAAGAAATGCACAAGTAGACTTGTACCAATCAGGTGATGTTGATTTTTTAGTTGCTACTGATGCAATTGGAATGGGTATAAATATGGATTTAGATCAAGTGTATTTTTCAAACCTAAAAAAGTTTGATGGTAAAAAATTAAGAAAACTTAATCTGTCCGAGATAGGCCAAATTGCAGGAAGAGCAGGTAGATATCTCAATGATGGTAATTTTGGTATCACAGGCGATTGTAAAGAAATTACAGCTGAGGAAGTTGAACTTTTAGAAAATCACAAATTTGAAAATATTAGAACGTTATTTTGGAGAAATTCAAATTTAAATTTTAATAACTCCACTTCATTATTAAAATCACTAGAAGAAAAGCCAAATAAAGATTGGCTTAGAAAGATTCATGAGTGTGAAGATGAGAAGGTTTTAAAGTATTTTTTAAAGAAGTTAGACTTATATAATTTACCAAATACAAAAGAAACACTGACATTATTATGGGAATGCTGTCAAATTCCTGACTTTGTAAAAAAAACTTATGGAAATCATATTGATGTTGTCGAAAAAGTATTCAATTTTTTGAATAATGATAAGGGAAAAATAACAAACAATTTTATGCATTTACAGCTCATGAAACTTAATAAATTGGACGGAAATGTAGATTCTTTAGCAAATAGAATTGCAAATGTGAGAACTTGGTCATATGTTTCAAATAAAAATAATTGGGTTGAAAATCAAAATTACTGGATTGAAAAAACTAAATTTTTAGAGGACAAACTTTCAGATAGACTTCATGAAGAACTCACAAAAACATTTATTGATAAAAGAGCAAGCGTGCTTGCTAGAGGTTTGAAACAAGATATGGAATTTGATACCAAAATTTTAGAAAATAATAATGTTATGATCGATGATCAATTCATAGGTAAAATAAATGGACTTAAATTAGAGCTTGATCTTAAACAAGGTGCTTTGGAGACCGATATTAAATCTTTAAAAAAAGCTGCGAGAAAAACTATTGGACCTGAACTTGAAAATAGAATCCAAATCATAATCGATACAGGTTTAGTTGAGTTAAAAAATGATTCTAAGATTTATTGGAATAATGCATCAATTGGTAGACTAATTCCAGGTAAAGATTATTTGAGCCCTAACATAGAATTATTAGTGGATGACATGTTAGAGCAAAATCAAAAAAGCAAATTAATTACTTTTTTAGAAAAATGGCTAAAAAATAAAATTTCAACAGTTTTAAAAAGTCTCTATGATTTAAAAAATCTAAAGGATAATAATTCGTCGACAAAAGCCTTAGCTTTTCAACTTTATGAAAATAATGGTGTTATTAAGAGAGACAAGGTTTCTGAGTACTTAAAAAAATTAGACCAAAATGATAGAAAAATTTTAAGAGATCTTGGTGTAAAATTTGGCAGATATCATGTCTTTTTATTTAAATTAATAAAACCAGAGCCAGTTTCATTAAGAACTCTTTTGTGGAAAAATCATAATCAAAAATACTTTAATTTAAAACCACCGACTTTTGGTTTAAATTTTTTAAATGATAACAAATTTCAAAATAAAAACTTTATGTTACTTTGTGGATTTGAAAAATTTAATAATTTATATATTAGAATAGATATTTTAGAGAGATTATTTGTACAAATAATAAACTCAGATAAAAAAGATATGAAGGAAATAAAAATGATTCCAGAAATGTTAAATTTATTGGGATGTAATAAAGATGACTTTAAAAAACTGCTTAAAGCTATGAGTTATAAGATTTTTGAAAAAAATGATGAAGTTTTCTTTAAATATATTCCAAAAAAGAGGGAAAAGTTTCAAAATAAGGAAAATATCAAAGAAAATGCTTTTGGTGTTTTAAAAAATTTAAATCTTAATTAAAAATATGTTTTTTAAAAAAAATAAGAATGAAAATAATAATCTACCTAAAGTAGCTGCACTTTTAATCCACGCAGCTAAAATTGATGAAAACTTTTCAGAAAGTGAGGAAACAATAATAAAACAAACTCTATTACAAATAGGTGCAAACAATGAGAATTTAGAAAAAATATTCTCAGATGCTAAAAAAATAGAAGAAAATTCTAATCAAATTTTAGAGTTTACAAAAGAAGTTAAATATATGGAAGAAAATGATAAAATTAAAGTAGTTGAGACACTTTGGAGAATTATTTACTCAAATAATGAAGCAGATATTTATGAGACAAGTTTAATGAGAAGGCTAGGCGGACTACTATATATTGACAGTAAATTAATGGGCGATATTAAAGAAAAAATTAAAAAAGAAATAATTAAATGACTTACATAGTAAATGATAAGTGTATCAAATGTAAATTAATGGATTGTGTTGAAGTTTGTCCTGTTGATTGTTTTTACGAGGGAAAAAATATGCTTGTAATTAAACCCGATGAGTGTATAGATTGTGGCGTTTGTGAACCAGAGTGTCCAGTAGATGCAATTAAAGCTGATACAGAACCTGGAAGCGAAAAGTGGTTAGAAATCAATAGTCAATATTCTGAAATCTGGCCCAATATAAGTGAGAAAAAAGATCCACCTTCGGATCATGAAAAATATAAAAATGAGCAAAATAAGTTTGAAAAATATTTTAAAGAAAACCTTTAAAAAAAAATCTAAATTAAAATCTGCCAAAAAAGTAAATAAATCGAAAAAAATAAAAATCAAAAAAGTAAAAAAACCAATTAAAACTTCAAAAAAAATAAAACAAAAAGTTGAGAAAAAAATTGAAACAAAAAATGAAAATTTAAGAATTCCTAAGAATAATGAATTAAAACCTGAAATTAAAAAAGTTAAAAAACAAACCACCGAAAAAAGAGAATATAAAATAAAAGATTATATTGTTTATCCAAAACATGGTGTTGGACAAATCACAGAATTCAAAAAAATAAACATTGGTGGCATTGATGTTGAGACATATATAATCAAATTTGAAAAAGACAAAGCAAACGGTATGGTGCCCGTCAACAAACAATCTCATTTACGACCGTTATCTACAATAAATCAAGTTAATAAAAGTATTTCTATTTTAAAAAGTAAGCCTAAAATAAAGAGATCAATGTGGAGTAGGCGAGCTCAAGAATATGAAGCAAAAATATCGTCAGGTAAAATTTATGACCTTGCGGAAGTAGTAAGAGATTTAAACAAAGGGGATGATTTGATGATTGAACAATCCTATAGTGAAAGACAATTATTTGAAAAAGCTTATGATAGAATTCTTTCTGAATTTCAAATTATTTTGAATGTTTCTAGAGAAGATACACAAAAAAAATTAGATAAAGCTCTCAAAAGAAATATTACTAAGGAAGTTAAAGAAGAAAGTAAAACTGATAAAACATCAAACAATAATCCTTTATCAGTTGAAGAGCCTATTTCAGAAGTAGATGATCCAATTGATGAATAAAAAAAAACGCCCCTCACACTAAAAGTTATGAGAAGCGTTTTTTGTAAAGAATACTAAGTTATTATCTTCTTCTTCTTTTTTTAGCTTTTTTCTTAGCTTTTTTCTTAGCCTTCTTTGCTTTTTTTCTTCTCTTAGGCATCTTTAGCTCCCTTTTTAGTTAAACGAATCAAATTGATTCGTAATTAACTTATTTTTATTTTTTTATACACCTTATGTCAATTCTTTAATTAAAGTAAAAAATTTTGAAAAAGAATTTTTAAAAATATTATTTTTATATTTTTAAATATGTAAAAAAGTTAATGTTTATGCGCTTTATAATCATATATTTTAAATAAATTAATAAAGTTTTTCTAAATCATCTTTATATTTATACAAAATTTGTTTTCTTTTTAGTTTTAATGTTGGTGTTAACATTCCATTTTCAATTGAAAATTCTTCTTTAATTAATTTAAATTTTTTAACTTTTTCTACTAAAGATAAAGTTTTATTTAAATTTTCTAAAAAAATTTCAATTTCTTTTCTATTTTCTGTGCTTTCAGTAACAATTAACGCCACCAAATAAGTTTTCTTATCTCCATAAACAAAACTTTGTTTAATTTTTTCATTTAAACATAACAAATTTTCAATTTTAGATGGTGAAATGTTATCTCCACCAAGACTAACTATTATTTCTTTTTTTCTATCAGTGATTTTTAAATTTCCATCTTCAGTGATCTCTCCAATGTCACCAGTATGCAACCAGCCATCCGTTATGACATCAGATGTCTCTTTTTTCATATTCCAATAACCAAGCATGACATTTTCACCTTTTACTAAAATTTCACCATCTTCAGCTATATTTACCTGGTTTGTTTTAAAAGGAGGCCCAACTGTATCGATTCTGATTTTTCCAGGAATATTACAGCTCACAACAGGTGAGGCCTCGGTAAGACCGTAACCTTGAAGAGTGGGTAATCCTATAGCGTTTAAAAATTCTCCAATTTTTTGGTCTAAGGCGCCACCCCCAGATACAAAAGCCTTTAATTTTCCACCGAACTGATTTTTAATCTTTTTTCTTACTAGTTTTTCACAAAAGAAATTAATCAATTTTTCTCTAAATGTTAAATTCTCATTATTAAGTTTTTTAATTCCGAGTGAAATCGTGGAGGAAATCAATTTTTTCTTAAAACCTTTCTGTTTTGAAAAATTAATTGAAATTTTGCTGTATAAATTTTGATAAAATCTTGGGACAGCTGTCATAATTGTGGGCTTTGAAATAGACATATTAGATAACAACTTCTCTAAACTTTCAGCATAATAAATTTTTGCACCAAGCGAGATTTGAACAAATTGAACTGCATGCTCATATGAATGAGATAACGGTAACCATGTCAAAAAAGTAGGTTCACTATTTTGAACTAATTGATTTAATATTTCTTGAGCTCCTTCACAATTTGATAAAATTCCTCCATGACAAAGCATTACTCCTTTAGGATTGCCAGTTGTGCCAGATGTATAAATGATGCAAGCAAGATCTTTTCTTTCAAGATTTTGATTAAAACTTATATGAGCATTAGATTTATTTTTTTTTGAATGTTCATTAAAAATATTTTCTATATTCTCAACTTTTTCATTTAAGTTTTCAATGGATAAAACTTTAATCTCATCAGAGATAAATTTTTCAATTTTTTTTAATTGGATTTCATTAGAAACGATACAAATTTTTGGCTTACAATCATTAATAATGTACTCATAGTCTTTCTCAGAATAAGTTGTAAACAATGGTACTGTGACACCACCTGCATTCATTATTGATATATCAGAGATAAGCCATTCAGGTCGATTTTCAGATAATAAGATGCACCGGTCTCCTTTATTCAACTTTGTTCTTAAGTATTCAGATAAAATTTGAATTTTTGATGCAACTTGTTGCCAAGTTAAAAAATCTTTTTCATTTTCTTTTAACCATTTTAAAAATGGTTTTTCAGCAACTGAATTAATTTCTTTATACTTTGTAAAAAAAAGTTCTACTAAACTGTTTATTCTACTTAATTGCATAATTTGGTGGGCGAAGAGAGAATCGAACTCTCACTTCTTGCGAAACACGATTTTGAGTCGTGCGCGTCTACCAGTTCCGCCATTCGCCCTGATTGTTTAATAATTTATTAAATAGTATAAGAACTAAAATTATATTAAAACCAAAAAATGTTTAAAAATCTTTACAAAAAATGTTTAGATTTGGCAGGTCACAAAAGTTCTAAATATTACTTAGCGATTGTGTCATTTGTTGAAAGTTCATTTTTTCCTATTCCTCCAGACGTTATGGTTATTCCTATGGTAATCTCCAAAAAAACTGATTTTATAAAAATTTTTTTCATAACTACAATATTTTCAGTTTTGGGCGGTATGTTCGGTTATGTAATTGGAGCATTCTTTTTCGAATTTGGAGCACACATTATGAATTTTTATGGGTATGAGGATAAACTATATAATTTAAAGGAAAGCTTGGTTAAAAATGATGGTTTTTATGCTTGGTTAGGAATACTTTTTTTTGCAGGTTTTACTCCTCTCCCTTATAAAGTTTTTACAATTGCAAGTGGTCTGATAGGATTTAACTTTTTAATTTTTGTTTTGATAAGTTTAATTTCTAGAGGGTTAAGATTTTTTTTAGTGTCATATCTCTCTTATAAGTTTGGGTACTTATTTAATGAATTTATGGATAAACATGGGTCAAAATGGTTTACGATAATTGGAATATTAATTGTTATTGTTGGATTGGTAGTTTATCTAATTTTTAAATTTAATGTTTAATATAAAAGCTGAATTTTATTTAAAAATAATTTTTCTATTTAGCTTTATTGCTCTAATTTCTGCTTTTTTTATAGAACATGTTCTTGGACACCAGCCGTGTAATTTATGTTTAATAGAGAGAATTCCGTATGGATTAAGTATTATGATAATAATGGTAATCTTTTTGATTAAAAAAAATCAAAAATTATTAGTTTTGTTATTAATTCTTACTTTTATCTTCTCTCTTGTCATTTCATTTTACCATTTTGGAATTGAACAAGGTTTTTTTCAAGAGTCATCTGTTTGTGGAGTAAAGAGTTTGACTGAAAGTATCACCAAAGAAGATTTACTTAAACAATTAAGTGAAAAAACAATAAGTTGTAGAGATGTGACATTTAGGATTTTTGGATTATCACTCACAAGTATTAATATTGTAATAAGTTTATTGTTTATTATAACGCTTTTAAAAATTTTTAATAAATATGAAAAAAACCAATAAAAGAGTTCAAGAATTTATTAGAGTTGATCATGCTGGAGAGAGAGGTGCAGTGAAGATCTATGAGGGTCAATTGTTAGCTTTAAATACTATTGTAAAAAATGAAAGTTTAAAAAAAACAATTGAAGATATGAAAGAGCACGAAATAGAACATTGTCAATTTTTTGAAGACGAAATAAAAAAAAGAAATATCGAACCAACAAAATTTTTGCCTTTATGGGACTTATTGGGTGTTGGATTGGGATTTGGCTCTACATTATTAGGTAAAAAAGCTGCAATGCTATGTACGGCATCTGTTGAAGAAGTTATTGATAAACATTATCTAGATCAAATTAATCAGCTAGGTCCTGAAGAAGAAGAATTAAAAAAGAAAATAACAAAATTTAGACAAGATGAATTAGATCATAAGGACATTGCTTATGAGGAGGGTGCAACCAAAAAAGGATTTTATGCTATAATGGATAGAATTATCAAAACTGGATCTAAATTAGCAATAAATATTTCTGAGAAAATTTAATTTTAAGCTTCTAGCTCAACATCCCAATACAAATAATCCATCCAACTTTTATGTAAATAATTTGGAGGGAAATTCTTTCCATTTCTATGTAAATCTTCAGTTGATGGTTGATAAGGATATTGATTGAGCTTCATTCCAGAAGTTTTTAATAATTTTCCACCTTTTCTTACATTACATGCTGAACATGCTGTTACAACATTATCCCAATGTGTTTCTCCACCTTTTGATCTTGGCAACAAATGATCAAAAGTTAATTCCTCTCCACTTCCACAATATTGACATGAAAATTTATCCCTTAAAAAAACATTAAATCTTGTGAAACTTGGTTTAGATTGTGGAATTATGTACTCTTTAAGAGCAATAACGCTTGGAAGCTGCATTTTAAATGATGGACTTCTTACAATTTTATCATAACTGCTTACTATAATTACTCTATCTAAAAAAACTGACTTTACCGTATCTTGCCAAGACCATAATGATAAAGGGTAATAGCTTAAAGGTCTATAATCAGCATTTAAAACTAATGAAGGACATTTTTCTAATGAGACGTCTTGTTCAATAAAGTTGTTCATAAATTAATTTTAACTTAAATGAAAAATGATTTCAACATTAAGAACTTATTTAATTTTTTTTAAAATATAATTCAATGCTATGCTAGAAGCCTCGATGGGAATATGATGGTCACAATTCTTTATTAAATGGGTCTCTATTTCAATATTAGATCTAATTAAGAAATCTTTTGCCTCTAACATATAGTTGGGTGAGACAACTTGATCAGAGTCACCATGAATCAAAAGAATATTTGTTGATGTTCTCTTTCTTTGCTTAAGATCCTCTTGATTAATAATCTTACCAGAAAAGCCTACTACACAACTAAATTTATTTTTAGATGTAAGCCCTAAATTAATTGACATCATGCATCCTTGACTAAAACCAGATAAACAAATCTTATCGTTATCTAAATTATATTTAATTTTTACTTCATCTATGAATTGATTGAGTTTTTTTTCAGCCTTGATTGATTCATTTAAAATGTATTTTGGATCATCTTTTGTAAGATCAAACCATTGATACCCAGATGGATTTATCGGACAAGTCTCATGACCATTCGGACAGAGAAAAATTGTATTTGTGAGGTGCCTTTTCCAATTTAATGAAAGCATACTTATATCTTTACCATCACCTCCATAACCATGTAGTAAAATTACTGCATTTTTAATTTTCACATCTTTTTCTGGTTTTATAATGGTTGTATCAAGGCAAAATGTCATAGTAATTGATTTATGTTTTTTTATCTATAAAACAACCTACTATAATTTTATGATTTCTGGAATATTAGTAAAAATTTTATCAATAATTTTATTGGTAGCGGTTGGTTTAGTTTTAATTCTTGGTATTGGGACTTTATTTAAAGGTGGAGAAACAAGTAAAAAATACTCTAATAAATTAATGCAATTAAGAGTCTTGCTGCAATTTATAGCAATTATAGCCTTAGTAGCTTTTGCATATTTTTTTAAAGATTAATTAAAATTACTCAACCACTTAATAAATTTTTCATCTACAAAGTCGATTGATCCAATTATTCTTGCAAACTCAAGTCCATCTTTATTAAAAAGTATAGTTGTAGGAAGACCTCTTAATTTAAATTTCTTTGCCAATGTATTGGGTGAATCAAAATAAATTTCTAAATTTTTTATCTTCAAATCTTCAAAAAAAGTTAAAGATTTCTGGATAGTATCTTTACCAATATTTATAGGAAATATCTTTAGATTATCCAAATTTGGATTTTCAACTAACAAATCTAAAGATGGCATTTCTTCTTTACATGGAGCACACCAAGTTGCCCAAAAATTCAATATAACTAAATTTCCCTTATAATCATTTAAGTTTAATTCTTTATTTTTAATGTCTAAAAACCTTATATCACCGTAATTTTTTAACTCTTTATTGATAACTAAATTTTTTATATCAGTAGCTTCACTAGCAAAAGAATTTGATAGCATTAAAATAAATATTATTAATAATCTCATGTTAAATAGGTATAATTAACTATCATGGTAAAAAATAAAAACAACCAGACAATATGGAATACAAGAATTAAAAATAATTCGTCTAATCTCTCACAAAAAATAGGTAGCTCTATTGATGTAGATAAAAGACTTTATAAAGAGGATATCAATGGTTCTATTGCTCATGTAGAAATGTTATTTAAACAAAAAATAATTTCTTTTAGAACAAAAAATAAGATTATTTATGGACTAAATAAAATTGAAAAAGAAATATCTAATAAAAAGTTTGAATTTAATAAAAAATACGAGGATATTCATATAAATATCGAAAAACGATTATTTCAAATAATTGGTGAGGAAGCTGGGTATGTTCATACAGCAAGATCTAGAAACGACCAGGTAATAACCGATTTTAAGATCTGGATTAAATCTGCAAATCAAAAAATTAGTATGATGTTAAATAACGTAATTAAAAATTCAATTAATTTAGCAGAAAAAAATGTAGATACTATTATGCCAGGTTTTACTCATTTGAAAAATGCACAAGCAGTTTCATTTGCTCACTATCTCATGGCATACGTAGAGATGTTTAAAAGAGACAAAGACAGATTAAAGAATAATTTAGACAGTTTAAATGAAAACCCATTAGGTGTTGCTGCATTAACTGGAACTTCATTTAACATTGACAGGAACTATACAACAAAAAAACTTGGTTTTGAAAAGCCTACAAATAATTCAATTGATACTGTAGCGGATAGAGATTTCGTTTTAGATTTTCTTTATAGTGTTTCTGTTTGTTCGTTGCATTTATCAAGAATTTCTGAGGAATTAATTATCTGGAATTCTGATGGTTTTAATCTGATTAACCTCTCAGATAAAATAGTAACTGGTTCATCAATAATGCCACAAAAAAAAAATCCTGATCTTTTAGAGTACTTAAGAGGTAAATCTGGAATTACTTTTGGTAATTTATTTTCAATGTTTACTATATTAAAAGGATTGCCTCTTTCATACTTCAAAGATCTTCAAGATGATAAAGAAATTATTTTTAAATCATATGACGTTCTTTTTCAAAATTTAAAAATATTTAATGAAATTCTTAAGAATATAAATCCTAATAAAAAAAGAATGCTTGAGTTAGCATACTCTGGTTACATTACTGCAACAGATTTAGCAGATTATCTAGTTAAGAATAATTCAATGTCTTTTAGAAAAGCTTACCAAAAAACAGCTTTGCTAGTGAATTTAGCTGAAAAGAAAAAGAAAAAACTAAATGAGTTATCCTTGGAAGATTTAAAAAAGATAGAACCAACATTAACAAAAGATGTGCTAAAAGTGTTTGATTTAAAGAATTCTGTCAATTCCAAAAAATCTTATGGTGGAACATCTTTTGATAATATCAAAAAGATGATAAGGAAATATAGAAAATTAAGATGATTAAAAAAATTACATTTGTTATTTTAGTTTGTTGTATTTTAGTTTCTTGTGGAAAGAAAGGTGATCCTGAATATAAAGCTTTAAATCAAGAAATTAAAATACCAACAATTATAATTAACAAAATTTCATGAAATATATTAATAAAAGACTAACAGTGGAAAGTATCAATTTCCAGAGAATAGCTAAAAAATTTGGGACACCTTTTTATTGTTATTCATATTCAAAATTAAAAGAAAATGTAAATAAATTTAAAAAAAATTTTAAATCTTTTTCACCATTAATTTGTTTTGCAGTAAAATCTAATACCAATGTTAATTTAATTAGAGAAATTAAAAAATTTGGTTTAGGAGCTGATGTAGTCTCTTTAGGTGAGCTTATGATGGCCTTAAAAGCAGGGATAAAACCAAATAAAATAGTATTTTCTGGAGTTGGAAAAACTTCTAGCGAACTGAATTTTGCAATAAATAAGCAAATACTACTCATTAATGCTGAGTCATTGAGTGAAATAATGGAAATAAATAGACTTGCAAAATTAAGAAACAAAAAAGTTAGAGTTGGGGTTAGGCTTAATCCTAATACAGATGCAAAAACATTAAATCAAATTTCTACAGGAAAAAAAGAGAATAAATTTGGAGTAAATAAAAATACATTTCATAAAATTGTTAATTTTTGTAAAAATTCAAAAAATATAGACTTAAAATGTTTGAGTGTTCACATAGGCAGCCAAATATTAGATCATAAACCCTATGGAAAAATGCTTAAAGTTGTCAGCCATATCTTAGACAAGACTAATCATCAATTCGAATTTATTGATTTAGGCGGAGGTATGGGAATTAATTATTCTGATAAAAACAAAACACTTAATTATAAAAAATATAACACTGCAATTAATAATTTTCTCAAAAAACATAAAGTAAAAATTATATTTGAACCCGGCAGATCTATAATTGGCAATACTGGTGTATTAATCACTAAAGTCATTTATATTAAAGACAGTGGTAGAAAAAAATTTATAATTTTAGATGCTGCTATGAATGATCTTATAAGACCTGCATTATATGGGGCACTTCATAGAACATTGCCAGTAATAAAATCTAATAAAATGTCAAATACAATTTATGAATTCGTTGGTCCAATTTGTGAAAGTACCGATAAATTTATAACGTTAAAAAAATTTCAAAAATTAGAGGAAAAAGACCTAATAGCTATATGCGATGTTGGCGCTTATGGTATGTCTTTAAGCTCTAATTATAATTTAAGACCTAAACCAATAGAATTGTTAATTAAAGGTTCAAAAATTAATGTAATTAGAAAAAGACAGAAGCACACTGAAATAATCTAGATTTTAACAAAATGTTAAGAAACTTTATATTTTCATTATTTTTTTTTACTGGAATTATTATTATTTCAATAATTTTTTTACCCTCATTTTTCTTACCTAAACAAGTAGTGTTATTTGGTGGTAAGTTAATGGGTCACTGGACGAGTTTTTGCTTAAAATTTTTTCTCTCAACTAAAATAATAGTTAACGGAACTGAAAATATTATTAAGAATGAAAAATTTTTTATAGCAGCATCACATCAGTCAATGTTTGAAACTTTCTTTCTTCAAACTTTATTTAACTCTCCAGTATTTATTCTTAAGAAAGAATTATTACTTATACCTATATTCGGATGGTATCTAAAAAAAATTGGATCCATATCAATTAAAAGGGGTCAAATTACAAAAGATAATCTTAGTTTTTATGATGAAATTTCAAGCACGGTCAAAAATTCAGACAGACCCCTAATAATTTTTCCTCAAGGAACTAGGGTTTTGCCAAATGAGAGACCACCTTTCAAAAAAGGAGCCTCTAGAATTTATGAGAAACTTAAAATTGCTTGTCAGCCAGTTGCAATTAATTCTGGATATGTCTGGCCTAAATTAGGAAAAAAAATTAGCAATAAAACTATTACAATATCTATAATGCCTAAAATAAATAACGATTTAGACAAGGAAATTTTCCTTAAGATTTTAGAAGATAAAATTTATTCGGAATTAAATCTGATGAATTAACCTTTCATGGGCATCACCACATAGATGCTATCAAAATCACTAGGATCTTTTATTAAAGCTGGAGATCCAGTATCATTTAAAAAAAACTCTATTTTTTCACCGTCAAGCTGTGAAGCGACATCGATTAAATATCTTGAATTAAAACTAATTTCTAAATCATGATCAAATTGAACACTTAGAGTCTCATTACCATCTCCACTGGTAGTATTGTTCACTGAAAGATTTAACGTATCCTTAGATATTTTAAACTTAACTCCATCCTTTTTATCTAACGATACTGATGCAACTCTATCAATAGATCCTAAAAATGATTTTAGATTCGTCTCTAATTTTTTTTGGTTGTTTTTGGGAATTACTTGAACATAATTTGGAAATTTTCCATCAATCAATTTAGAAATTAGAATACTATTAGCTAATTCAAACTTAATTTTTGATTTTAAGTTGGATATTTTAAGATCACCATCATAATTATCTAGTAAAGAGCAAAGTTGGAAAATAGTTTTTTTTGGAAGAATAATTGGGTCAAAATTTATTTTTTCACTTAATCTTATTTTTGAAATTGACATCCTATGACTATCGGTTGCAACGGCGGTTAAATAGATCTTATCCTCGACTTCAGTCTGATGAAAATATATTCCACTTAAGTAATGACGTGTTTCATCATTTGATATTGAAAATTTACACTTATTTAGTAATTTTAAAAAATGTTTGGAATTTATTACAAACGTATTATCATTAAAATTTTCCTCAGTGAGTGGAAACTCTGAGGAATTTATACAATTTAAATTAAAAATTGATTTTTCAGACTCTAGTTGAAGTTTATTTTGACTATTCATAGATAAGTTTAATTTTTTATCTGAAGAAAATTTCCTAACAATATCAAACATGATTGAGGAAGTAGTAGTTGTATTTCCCTCTTCTAAAATTTCAACATTTTCTATTTGATGAATGAAAATCAAATCGAGATCTGTGGCTGTGATAGTTAATTTTGAATTACTTGCGTCGAGTAAAACATTAGAAAGTATTTGTAATGTGCTCCTTTTTTCTATAACACCCTGACAGTAGCTAAGGGCTTCCTGAAGCTCTTTTTGATTAATGTTAAATTTCATCCTTCTTTATTGTATAAAATAATATTTTTTAATTTATTTATATTATCATTCATATCTGGATTTTTTTCTTTTAATTTTTCTATTGTTTTCACAGAATGAATTATAGTCGTGTGATCTCTATTTGAAAATTCTCGTCCAATTTCTGGTAATGACTTTGTAGTTAAAATTTTAGTTAGGTA
Organism: uncultured Pelagibacteraceae bacterium; assembly: GCA_902520335.1. Lineage (GTDB taxonomy): Bacteria > Pseudomonadota > Alphaproteobacteria > Pelagibacterales > Pelagibacteraceae > Pelagibacter. Next base: position 123,647 of record CABYNS010000001.1, on the reverse strand, counting down.
AATAGCTGTCTGTCTTGGTCTAACTAAATATCTCGATCTTCTTGAAGATAACATTTCATTTTTACTAATTTTGAAAAATTTACAAACAATGGTTTGTATCGAATCTATTGTTACGTTATTTTCTGCTAGATTTAATAAATCTTTCAAAATAATTTTTGTCTCAGATAGGCTTGGTAATTTGTTGTAAATCCTCGAGAATGAAACTACACGATTTATTGCTCCTACTAATTCCCGCACATTAGTAGTGATTTTATTACCAATAAAATCTTGAATTTCGTCTGAGACATTTAATTTATCGGTATAAAGGGTCGTTAATTCATTTATCTTGTGATTGATGATCTTTCTTCTTAAGTCATACTCAGGTTTTTGAATATCTACAACTAAACCTCCAGAAAATCTTGATTTAATTCTTTCTTGAATTCTAGATAACTTATTAGGAGGCCTGTCCGCTGAAACAATTATTTGTGACTCTTTATCTAAAAGTGCATTAAAAGTATGAAAAAACTCCTCTTGCATTGCCTCTTTACCATTCATAAACTGAATATCGTCAATTAATAAAACATCTGTATTTCTAAAATACTCTTTAAATTTTACCATATCATTAGATTTTATTGACTTTACAAATTGATACATGAAACGTTCAGCGGAAATAAACATTACTTTTTTATTTTTACTCATTTCATGACCTATTGAATTTAGAAGATGAGTTTTTCCTAGACCTACGCCCCCGTATATATAAAGCGGATTATAATGAGAAATATTCTCTGATACTTTTAAGGAAGCCTCAAAAGCAATCTTATTACTTGAACCAATTAGAAAATTTTCAAATCTTTTATTGGGATCTATTCGACTGTATTGGAGATGAGAGTCTTTTATAAATGAAATATTTTGAGTTTTGTTTATCTGATTAAGATCATTCAAATTTTCTCTATTATCGTTCTTTTTTTCTATAATATTAAATTCTATTCTAACAATTTGTTTTTTATGTTTTTTGATTGTTTGTAGAATTTGGTCTAAATATCTTGATGTAATCCAGTCACGAATAAACCTTGTCGGAACAGTTAATAAAATATAATTATTAAACTCTTCAAGTAAATCAATTTTTTTTATCCAGCTTTCATAAACTTCTATTCCCAATTTAAGTTTTAATTCGGATTGAATCAGTTCCCAATCAAGATTAATCTTATCAAAACTTTTATTTATATGTGTATTGTTCATTTTTGTGAAGAGAGTCCACTACATCAATAATGACGGTTATTGCAACAAATTATTTTGCAAAACTGAAAATAAATTAAATCTGGGATTGTGTAAAAAATTTTTTTCAAAAATTTCTTTGACAATTTTTTTTATATGTATTTAAAAAAAAATAAAATTTATGATTGAATCAAATATAATGTTTTTATACTAATTCTAAATATTGTAATTAAAGACAAAACCTTCATATATGAAGCGTATTCTTTTGGTTGAATCAACTTGAGGTATAGAGAATTATAAAGAACTTATTTTTTTTGTAATTCTCGATACATTTCTGGATGCATTTTGTTTTTTTATAATTCCAGTTTTGGCAATTTTCATTAACTCGGAATTCAACTTGGGTAAGAACTTTAAAGCCTCCGACTTTTTTTTATTTTCAATCAGAACGTTCATCTTTTTTAATGCAATTTTGTATCTACTTTTTCTCGCCTTGTTAACCGCAGTCTGTTTAGATATTCTTCTAATTCTTTTAATTGCCGATTTTGTATTAGCCATAATTTTGCAGGGGTATAACTACTTAAATAGGCCTAGTCAATAATATATTGATTATTTTTGACATATTTCACACAAAAATGTCGATCTATTTGATTGAGTTATTTTATTGATTGTTCCCGAACAACTAAATCTTTTGCAGTTTTGTTTATCTCTACCATAAACCTTAAACTCTTTTTGAAAATTACCTTGATCACCTTTGGTATTTTTAAAGTCTCTTATGGTTGATCCTCCTTTTCTAATAGCATTTTGTAAAATTTTTCTTGAATTTATAACTATATTTTTGCATTGATCTTTTTTCAAATGTTTGGCTGATAGTGAGGGATTTATTTTTGATAAATATAAAATTTCACTTGCATAGATATTTCCAATCCCAGATACAAAATTTTGATCTAGTAAAAAATTTTTTATATTCTTTTTCTTTTTTTTAAAAAAATTAATCAAATACTTTGAATTAAATTTTTTATCAAAAGGTTCTGGACCAAATTTTTTGAATTTTTTTTTCACCCTGTTATAATCATTAAAAATTTGAAAGTAACCAAATCTTCTTGGATCATTATAAATTAATCTCATATCCTTAAAAAAAAATTCAACATGGTTATGATTTTTGGGTAAATTTGGTGCATTATAAAAACTAGTATTAGTGGGTAGGTTGTCTTTTTTATTTTTAATAATATGAATTGTTCCTGACATGCCTAAATGAACTATACAAAAACTTTTATTTTCTAATTCAATAATCAAATACTTAGAGAATCTTTTGACATTTGAAATAAATTTATTTTTTAGCTTTTTTTCAAAAGCAGTTTCTAGTTTTAACCTCAAGTTTCTATTTCTAACCAAAACTTTATTGATTTGTTTACCTTTTATATTTTTTAATAAAGATTGTCGGACAATTTCTACTTCTGGTAATTCAGGCATTTACTATTATATTAAATGAATTATTAATTAAAAATGCAACAACATCTTCAAAATAAAAAAGGGTTAGTTCAAGGCGTATTTAATCAAGTTTTTGATAAATATGATTTAATGAATGATTTTATGTCATTTGGAATACATAGGCTATGGAAGAAAAACTTAATCAATATGATGGGGCCATCAAAAAATAAAAGTTTGGTTGATATTGCCTGTGGTACTGGAGATATAGGAAAACTTTACCTCGATAACACTGATATCAATAATCATATTACTTGTATTGATCCTAATAAAGGAATGATATCAAAAGGAAAGGGAAAGTTGAAAAATTATAAAAATATAAAATGGATAATTTCCTGTGCAGAAAAACTCCCCCTTAAAAGTAATTCGTTTGATTTTTATACGATTAGTTTTGGATTAAGAAATACAAAAGATTTAGATAAATCCTTATCAGAGGCATACAGAGTTTTAAAAAAAGGTGGACGATTTTTTTGTTTAGAGTTTTCCAAAATACAAAATAAAAACTTAGAATTTATCTATAAAAATTATTCTAAATTAATTCCTTTAGTTGGTAAATACGTTGTTGGACAAAGAGAGCCCTATGATTATCTTATTGAAAGTATTGATAATTTTGTCAATCAAGAGGAGCTTTTAGAATATATGAAAATAAATAAATTTCAAAAATGCAATTACAGGAACTTGTCTAATGGAATTGTATCCATACATAGTGGTTGGAAAGTTTAATGATTAAAAAATTTATAACTTTGTTTAAACTTGGACGAAAAATAGCTCATTCAGATATATTAGAAATAATCTCAAAATTTCAAAAGCCACCATTAGCAATAACATTATTATTTAAATTTTTATCAATATCTTTTTCACCTAAAAAAAAAGATTCAACTAAAAGTGAAGGTGAACGCTTATCAGGTTCCTTAGAATCTATGGGTACAACCTTTATTAAACTTGGACAATTCTTAGCTACGCGGCCAGATATAATTGGGGAGAGTCTCTCAAAACAACTAGAAAATCTTCAAGATAAGTTGCCACCATTTTCACTGATACAAGCTAAAGAAATCATAAAAAATGATTTAGGACAGGAAACATATGACTCAATTATAAATTTAAGTGAGCCTGTTGCAGCAGCTTCAATAGCTCAAGTCCATAAAGCTCAAATCAACGACAATGGGACTATCAAGGATGTTGCTATAAAAATTTTACGTCCAAACATAAAAAAAATTTTTAATGATGAGATTGATGCAATTATGCTTTTTGCTTTTTTAGTGGAGTCTTTTATCAAAAAGACAAAAAGATTAAAATTGGTAGAAGTAGTTTTTTTACTTAAAGAAATAACAAATTTAGAAATGGATTTAAGATTTGAAGCAGCTGCAGCTAATGAATACGCAGAAAATACTAAAAATGATGTTGGGTTTAGAGTTCCTGAAATTTATTGGAATTTTACAAGTGAAAATGTAATGACATTAGATTGGGTTGATGGAATTTCTATTAGAGAAACTGAGGAATTAAAAAAAAGAAATTTAAATACTGAAAAAATTGCAAACGACATTATCCAAAATTTTCTAAGACATGCAGTTAGAGATGGATTTTTTCATGCTGATATGCATCAAGGAAATGTATTTATAGATAATAATGGTCATATAGTTCCAATTGATTTTGGAATAATGGGCAGACTTGATAAAATGAGTAAAAGATTTTTGGCGGAAATATTATTTGGTTTTATCCAAAGAGATTATCGTAAAGTGGCGGAAGTGCATTTAGTTGCCGGACTAGTTCCTAAAGGGGTTCCAATAGACGATTTAGCTCAAGCTTTGAGGTCTATCGGGGAACCAATTTTTGGTCAAACAGTTAAAGATATTTCAGGTGGAAAATTATTAAAACAATTGTTTGATGTTACAGAAAAATTTAATATGCAGACCCAACCTCAACTTCTTATGCTACAAAAAACAATGGTTGTTGTGGAGGGGGTAGCTAGAAAATTAAATCCAAATACAAACATTTGGACTACGTCTAAACCTGTTTTGGAAAATTGGTTGAGAGAAACAAAAGATCCTATGACCACAATTAATGAGACAATTCAAAGTACTTCTGAAGTAATTAAAAGATTACCAGAATTTCCGGAAATAATGGATAAAGCTAACCAAGCTCTAACATATTTGGCTAGTGGTCAAATTCCACAAAATTCAAACTCTTATACCGCTTTGAATACAAAAAAATCAGAAATGACCGCTTTTAGAAACCAATCTATTATTGGCTTTTTAGTTCTTGTAATTTTTGGTCTATTGGTATTTTAATTCACTAAATGAGTAACTTGAAAAATAAAAAAATCTTATTAATAATTTGTGGAGGTATAGCTGCATATAAAAGTCTTGAGTTAATCAGACTTTTAAAAAAAGATGGTGTAATTATAAAAACAATTCTTACTAAGAATGGTGCTGAATTTGTAACACCTCTTTCAATTACTTCGTTATCTCAATCTAAGGTTTATCAGGATCTTTTTAGTGTAGAAAATGAAACAGAAATGGATCATATTAGTCTTTCAAGATGGGCAGACCTCATTTTGATTGCGCCTGCAACAGCTAACACAATATTTAAACTTGCTAATGGAAATTCCGACGATTTAGCCTCAACTGTTACTCTTGCATCAAATAAAAAAGTTTTTATTGCTCCTGCAATGAATGTAAGGATGTGGGAACATCAATCTACTAGACGAAATATAACAAAACTAAAAACCTATAACTATGAATTAATTGGTCCTGAAATTGGAGATATGGCATGTGGTGAATACGGTGAAGGTAAAATGTCAGAGCCAAAAGAGATAATAAATAAGCTTGAAATTTATTTCAAAAATTACAAACTAAAAAATAAATTAAAGGCAATCGTGACCGCAGGACCAACCAAAGAGTATATTGATCCGGTAAGATATATATCTAATAAATCCAGTGGTAAGCAAGGCTATGAAATTGCGAAATCATTATTAAAAAGGGGTTTTGAAACAACTTTAATTTCAGGACCAACAAATTTAGAAATAAATAATGATATCAATTTGATCAAAGTTGAAACTGCTGAAGAAATGTTTCAATCGACACTTAAAAGTTTACCAGCCGATGTTACAATATTTTCAGCAGCAGTGTGTGACTATAAAGTGAAAGAAGCCTCTAAAATAAAGATAAAAAAACAAGATGAAATTAATTTAGAATTAGAGAAAAATGTTGATATTCTTGATTGTATCTCCAATCATAACTCCTTAAGACCAAAACTCGTAGTAGGCTTTGCAGCTGAAACGAATGATTTAGAGAACTATGCTAATAAAAAACTAAATGAAAAAAACTGTGACTGGATAGTTGCAAATGATGTGTCAAACGATTCAATTGGTTTTGACTCCGATTTTAATGAAGTGTCAATTTTTTATAAAGATAGGAAAATGGACAGGCTTAAATATAGATCTAAATCAGAAATTTCAGATGAATTAGTTGAAAAAATTATTGATCATTTAAACTAATGATTAAAGTTTTAGTAAAAAAAAAAGATCCTTCTGTAAAAATACCATCATACAAAACTAATGGTGCTTCTGGCATGGATCTGATGGCATATATAGATAAATCAATTGAATTAAAGCCAGGAGAGTCATGCCTTGTACCAACTGGATTATCAGTTGCATTCCCTGAAGAATATGAAATTCAGATTAGACCAAGATCAGGATTAGCGGCAAAAAATAATATCAGTGTTTTAAATACACCTGGGACAATTGATAGTGATTATAGAGGAGAAATAAAAGTTATTTTATTTAATCATGGTAACAAAAACTTTAAAATTGATAATAATGATAGAATTGCTCAAATGATTTTAACTCCAGTCGTAAAAATAGATTTAGAAGAAACAAATGAACTTCCAGAATCAGTAAGAGGAGTGGGAGGTTTTGGTTCAACTGGTAAATGAGGCAAAGTCTAAATAAATCTCAAATTGAAAGATTTTCAAGACAATTAGTTTTAAAGGATATAGGTGCAAATGGTCAAAAGAAAATTTTGTCCTCTAAAATTTTAATCGTTGGTGTTGGGGGCTTAGGTTGTCCTGCTGCTGAAAATCTGGTGAGGGCTGGAATTGGAACTATTGGTCTTATCGACAGCGATATTGTGAATCTTTCTAATATACATAGACAGAGCTTATTTACTTCTAAAGATATAAAAAAATCAAAGGTAAGTGTAGCTGCAAAAAGACTAAGAGAAATAAATCCATCCACCAAAATAAAAACTTACAAATCACGGCTCGAAGAGAAAAATATCAAAAAAATAATTAAAGATTATGAAATTATAATTGATGGTTCAGATAATTTTAAAACTAAGTTTTTAATTAATGATTATTGTATAAAATTAAAAAAAAAATTAATAACAGGAGCAATTAGCAAATTTGATGGTCATGTATTTACATTTGATTTTAATGACAGAAAAACAGCTTCTTTGAAAAGTTTTTACCAAGAAAATGAAATTTCAGATGATGACCTAAATTGTGAGTTTGAAGGAGTTCTGGGCACAACTGCATCTATTGTGGGAACAACCCAAGCAAATGAGGCATTAAAAATGATTATGAAAATTGGGCAAAACTTGAAAAATCAAATATTAATTATAGACCTTTTAAATCTTAATTTTAGAAAAGTTAAATTTAAAGACAAATAGGGTGTTTCTAAATAATGAAAAAATTATATCTGTTAATTTTATTCTGGATTTTTTTCTCACTTAACCTCTATGCAAATGAAATTTTTCTTTCATTAAAAAAAAATAAAGTTAATGTTAGATATGGTCCAGGATTTGAATATCCTATTAAATATATCTATAAAAAAATTAATTTACCCATAAAACAGATTGATAAAAAAGAAAATTTTAGAAGGATCATTGATCTAAAAAATAATAGTGGGTGGATACATGTTTCTCAACTTAAAAAGGTCAATTCAATAATACCTAAAACAGATAAAATCTTATTTAGTAAACCAACGAATTTTTCAAAACCTTTAGCGAAAATTAAAAAGGGTAGAGTTTTGATTATTCAGAAATGTAATAATAATTGGTGTAAAATAAAAACCGGGAGTTTTAAAGGCTGGATTAAAATAGAAAATTCATGGGGTCTTAAATAATCTTCAACAACCTATTTAATTTGATGTAGACTATTTTTGTTGCTCACAAACATCCTTGATTACTGGAGCATTTGCACAATCTAAACATTTTGTTTTCTGGACAATACAACCATCATCAAGGACTTCAACATCAACAATTTTATCACACTTAGAACAAGTTGAAGAAATTGTCAGTCCACATTTTTTACAATTATAATTTTCTATTTGCATTATTAAAAATTAATCATAAATAAAATTATTTCAATAATTATCCATGCGAATGATTATTATTATCGTAAATTTTTTTGCGAATGATTACTAATTGCTTTTTTTAGGTAATATTATGAACTAGTTATTTTTTTGATTTGCTTGTCCACCATTTATCTAAAATAAAATACCAAATCGAATTTGCAATTGGTTCAACAATGGCGTCAGTTAGAGCAACTTTAAAAGATACATCCGCAACTAACATTAAAACAGTAATCGCAATTGCAAAATGTCCGATTGTATAAATTACTGTTCTAAGTAATGAACCTTTATTATTTTGATAAATATTTTGAGATGCTTGATATATGCCTTTAGTAATTTCCATCAGTTTTTAAAAGGGCTCTCAAGAACACAAGCTACAAGGTGTATTCTAGCCTGTTCACCTCCATTAAAAAAATTATGATATTTAGTGTTATTTGTAATCCAAACTTTTCCATCTGCGGGTAAATGTTTAGCGACATTCTCTATAACCATTGAACACCCTTTATTTGTGATTATAGGCACATGAAGCCTACATTCTGGATCTTTGTGCCAACTCAAAGTAGATCTAGGTTCCTTCAATAAAAGTCTAACTCTTCCCAATTTAAATCTCTTGCTTAGAACTTTGTAAACTTCTGCAAAGTATGTATTTTCAAATTCAGGAATTAATTGTGTATATTTAGACTCATCAATATCAACATCTCTTGAAACCTCTTTTCCAGTTTCATCTGCAATTGTCCAATATTTTCCTCTAATATTACTCCCTTCAATCGAGCTCTTATCATTTGGAATTTGGTTTAATGGAATTGCACCAAAATGTGTAACACCTGGTGTATTAAATTTTTTTAATTTCAAAATTTTGTCTAAGTCATCTTTTAACTTTGAAATGTCAAAATTTAAATTTGGAACTTCGTAAAAATCCTCAAAATTTGCTGTTGCCATATAACTTTATCTTTTCTTCAATTTAATTTAATTTCAAATCAAATCGATCAGAATTCATAACTTTTGCCCATGCAGCTATAAAATCCTTAACAAATTTTTCACTCGAGTCTTCACAAGCATAGACCTCTGCAAGAGCTCTTAGTTGAGAATTTGAGCCAAAAATTAAATCAACTCTTGTTGCTCTCCATTTAGGTTTTTGAGTTTTTCTATCTCTTCCTACAAATGTTTGTTCTGATTTATCTTCCTCTTTCCATGTAGTGTTCATGTCTAATAGATTTACGAAATAATCGTTAGTAAGAGAACCAGGTTTATTTGTAAATATACCATAATTTGAATCATCATAGTTAGTATTTAAAACTCTCATACCACCTATAAGTGCTGTCATTTCTGGTGCAGTGAGACCCATTAATTGTGCTTTATCAACTAATTTTTCCTCTGCTGAGACAATTGAAGCTCCTCCATTCAAATAGTTTCTAAAACCATCTGCCTGGGGCTCAAGAAGACCAAAAGAATGAATATCAGTCTGATCTTGTCTAGCATCTCCTCTGCCTGCTGAAAATGGAACATTAACTTTATGCCCTGCCTTTTTAGCAGCCATCTCAATACCAACACCGCCTGCTAAGACAATCAAGTCTGCCATTGATACGCTTTTCTTTTTATTATCAAATTGATCTTTAATTTTATTTAAAGCTTTTATTACAATTGATAATTTCGAAGGATTATTAACAGCCCAACTTTTTTGTGGTTCTAGCATTATTCTCGCACCATTAGCACCACCTCTTTTATCTGATCCTCTAAAAGTTGACGCTGATGCCCACGCAGTAGAAACTAAATCTGATACTGATATTTTTGATTTAGAGATTTTGTTTTTTAAATCTTTTATATCTTTTGATTTAAGTTTGTATTTTGGTTTATCAATTGGATCTTGCCAAATTAATTGCTCTTTTGGAACTTCACTACCCAGGTAGCAAACTCTTGGACCCATGTCTCTATGAGTTAATTTAAACCATGCTCGAGCAAATGCATCATGAAACTCTTTGGGGTTTTGATGAAAATGCTTTGTAATTGGTCCATAACTTGGGTCAACTTTCATAGATATATCTGTTGTTTGCATCATTGGTGGATGAAGCACACCTTTTTGGTGCGCATCAGGAACCATTTTAATTTTTTGACCATTTTTCTTTGGTGTCCATTGATGAGCTCCGGCTGGGCTTTTTGTTAGCTCCCAATCATGACCATATAAACAATCTAAATAACCCATATCCCACTTAGTAGGATTTTGAGTCCAAGCACCTTCAATACCACTGCTTATTGTATCAACGCCTTTTCCAGATTTATATCCACTATTCCATCCAGTAGATTGGTCTTGAAGTTTTGATGCTTCTGGATCTGGACCTTTGAAAGACTCTGATGCAGCTCCGTGAGATTTTCCAAATGTATGTCCTCCTGCAACTAAAGCTGCTGTCTCATAATCGTTCATAGCCATTCTTCCAAATGTCTCTCTAATATCGTGTGCTGCTAACAATGGGTCTGGATTTGCATCTGGACCTTGTGGATTCACATATATCAATCCCATGTGTGAAGCACCTAACGGCTGCTCTAAATCTCTTTTTCCACTGTATCTCTCAACACCTAGCATTTCTTTTTCTGAACCCCAATAAATATCATCTTCAGGTTCCCAGATATCTGTTCTACCTGCACCAAAACCAAAAGTTTTAAAACCCATGGAGTCTAATGCAATATTTCCAACTAATATAAATAGATCTGCCCATGAAATTTTTCTTCCGTATTTTTTTTTGATTGGCCATAAAAGTAACCTTGCTTTATCCAAATTCACGTTATCTGGCCAAGAGTTTAGTGGAGCAAACCTTTGATTACCTGTACCGGCACCACCTCTTCCGTCGCCAGTTCTATATGTTCCTGCAGCATGCCAAGCTAATCTGATAAATAATGGGCCATAATGACCATAATCTGCGGGCCACCATTCTTGTGAGTCTGTCATTAATTTTTTTAAATCTTTTTTTAGCGCTTTGTAATTAAGTTTTTTAAATTCTTTTGCATAATTAAATTTTTTATCCATAGGATTGGATAAATTTGAATGCTGACTAAGAATTTTTAAATTTAAACTATTTGGCCAGAAATCTCTTACTGTTTGACCTCTTCCTGCAGAAAACTTTGCAGGTGTGCCTGCTCCTGTAAAAGGACATTTGCTCAATTCATTAGCTTTAAAAGATTTATTTTTAAAATTTTCAGTACTCATTTATTTTCCTATAGTTAAAATTTAAATTCCCTCTACTTTATAATGGTTCTAAATAGCTGTCAATTGGTTAATAATGACGCTTAATAAACTTAATAAATTTGTAACTTATTCTTCTAGCTTAACCAGGACCTCTATAGACTTAATTTTCTTTCCATTAATTTTTCTTTTAATGTTTATAGGTCCTACGTCAGAATTTTCTAAATCAATTAATTTCCCGTCTTTCAAATCATAAAAATGATGATGACCTGTGACGTTGGTATCAAAATAAATCTGGTTTGAATTTATAGGGATCTGTTTTAAATATCCCTTTTTTTCAAAAGCATGCACAGTGTTATAAATAGTAGCTAAAGATATCTTATCATCTATCTTATCTTTAATTTTTTTGTCCAACTCATTTATTGTAAAATGAAATGTCTTTTCAGTGTCGAACAATATCTCACAAATTTGAAGTCTCTGTTTAGTAGGTCTTAGTCCGGAATTTCTTAATTTATCTAAATATTTCACAATTTACGCGTGTTGTTAGTTATTATTATTCTAAACAAGTGTTATAATTATATTATATATTGTTAAAATCAAGTAAATAAGAGTACTCAAATTTATGAAAAAAAACTCTTACTCATATGATGAGCTTATAAATTGTGGTGAGGGCAAATTATTTGGTCCTGGTAATGCAAAATTACCTCTTCCACCAATGCTTATGTTTGATAGAATTACAGAAATTAATGACAACAAAGGAACTTTTAAAAAAGGTTTATTAAAAGCTGAGTTAGATATTAAAAATGATCTTTGGTTTTTTGATTGTCACTTTAAAGAAGACCCTGTGATGCCAGGTTGTCTTGGGCTTGATGCTATGTGGCAACTGGTCGGGTTTTATTTGGGCTGGATAGGAAACCCTGGAAAAGGAAGAGCGTTGGGAGTTGGAACAGTAAAGTTCACAGGTGAAGTATTACAAAATGTTAAATTAGTAGCATATGAAATTGAAATGAAAAAAATTATGTCTCCAGGTGGAACTACTGTTGGCCTAGCCAATGGTATTGTTTTAGCTGATGGAAAAAAAATTTACTCAGCAGATAGTTTGAAAGTAGGATTATTTAAGTAATGAGAAGAGTAGTAATTACAGGGATGGGTATTGTTTCTTGTTTAGGTAATAACCAAGATGAAGTACATGAATCACTTTTAAATTCAAAATCAGGAATCTCTTTCTCTGAGGAATATAAAGAACATAACCTTAAAAGCCATGTTCATGGAAAACCTAATATTAAACTTGAAGATCATGTAGATAGAAAAACTATAAGATTTATGGGTTCTGGCTCAGCTTATAATTATATTGCAATGAAAGAGGCGATTAAAGACTCGGGCTTAGAGGAAAATGAGGTTAGTAATTTTAAAACTGGAATTGTAATGGGCTCTGGAGGTCCATCTATCGAAAATGTAATTTTAGCCGCGGATAAAACAAGAGCGAAAACTCCAAAATTAATGGGCCCATTTATTGTTCCAAGAACAATGGCAAGCACTGCCTCTGCTACACTTGCAGTTCCATTCAAAATTAAAGGAACAAACTATACAATGAGTTCTGCTTGTGCAACTAGTGGCCACTGCATTGGAAATTCTATGGAACTAATACAAATGGGCAAACAGGATATTGTATTCGCTGGAGGTAGTGAGGAAATTCACTGGGCTATGACTGCTATGTTTGATGCAATGACTGCTTTATCATCAAAATATAATGATACACCAGAAACAGCATCGAGAGCCTATGATAAAACTAGAGATGGATTTGTAATAGCTGGTGGTGGTGGAGTTTTGGTGCTTGAGGAATATGAACACGCAAAGGCTAGAGGAGCTAAAATTTATGCAGAATTAACTGGTTATGGAGCTACCTCTGATGGATATGATATGGTAGCACCATCAGGCGAGGGAGCCGTAAGATGTATGCAAATGGCAATGTCTACAGCTAAAAATAAAATTGATTATATCAATACTCATGGAACATCAACTCCGGTTGGAGATATTACAGAATTAAATGCAGTTAAAAATACTTTTGGAGAGAATATTCCAAAAATAAGTTCCACAAAATCTTTATCGGGACATCCGTTGGGTGCTGCTTCTGTTCATGAAGCAATTTATTGTTTAATTATGATGAAAAATAATTTCATTGCAGGATCAGCAAACATTAACGAAATGGATGAGGATGCTAAAAAATTTCCAATTGTTGCAAAAACTGAAACAGGAGCAACCTTAAATACAGTAATGTCAAATAGTTTTGGGTTTGGTGGAACTAATGCAGCTTTAATTTTTGAAAAGGTTTAGTTTGTGAGTTTGATGAAAGGTAAAAAAGGATTGATCATGGGTGTTGCTAATGAGAGATCTATTGCCTGGGGTATATCTCAAAAACTTGCAGAGGCTGGAGCGGAGTTAGCATTTACTTATTTAGGTGATGCTCTAAAAAAAAGAGTTATTCCTTTAGCAGAAAAATTAAATTCAAATGTTACATTTAGTTGTGATGTTGAAAAAAAAGAAGAAGTAGTTAAATTATTTGATGATATCAAATCCCAATGGGATGAAATCGATTTTGTAGTTCATGCAGTTGCTTTTTCTGATAAATCAGAGTTGTCAGGTGAGTATCTAAATACGACAAGAGAAAATTTTTTAAGAAGTATGTTAATTTCTTGTTTTTCATTTACTGAAGTAGCAAAAGAAGCCTCAAAAGTAATGAAACAAGGTGGAAGTTTATTAACTTTAACTTACGAGTCTACCAAAGCAATTCCAAATTATAACGTAATGGGTGTTTGTAAATCAGCTCTTGAAGCAAGTGTTAAGTATTTAGCAAGAGATTTAGGAACCAAAGGTATAAGAGTAAATGCTATAAGTGCTGGACCTATCAAAACATTGGCTGCCTCTGCAATTGGAGACGCAAAATTCTTATATAAATGGAATGAAGACCATTCTTTCCTTAAAAGAAACGTAGATATCCATGATGTTGGAAATTCAGCATTATATCTATTAAGTGACCTTGCTAACGGAGTTACTGGTGAAATCCACTACGTAGATGCTGGGTATAACAAGGTTGGGATGCCAGATCCTAGAAATATTACCTGAAATTTAGTTAAATTTAGTTAAATTATCGATGTGAAAAAGAACATTGATTTTATAATTTTTGCTTTAAAACAACTCAAAGCTGCAGAAAATTTTGGTTTTACAAGAAATGAAGCTAACAGAAACTTAAAACTAGCTTTAAATCATTACTGGCAAGCAAAAGAATTGGGTATTCATATTTTTAGAAAACATAAATTAAAAAAAACCAAAGCAGCGTCTAAAACTAAAATAGAAAATACTGAGATTGAACATGCTGTTCCTGCTCAAGTAATTGTAGATATGCTATTGAGCTTAAAAAAATTTGAAACTAATAATGTTGAAAAAATACTCAAAAAATATTGGAGAGTTATATTGGTGACTAAAAATGAACATAAGAAGCTTAATAATAAAAAACTAAAAATAAGATCGTCAATGCCAAAGGATTGGAAGAAAAAATATAATATGGATCCAATGGCTCGATATAAATTGGCTAAAATAAAGTTTTAGGCGTTTATTATTCAGCAGTTTGTTTCATAGAAAGTTTAACTTTACCTCTATCGAAACCAATCACTTTAACTTTTACTTCGTCGCCTTCTTTGACAACATCAGTAACTTTAGCGACTCTCTTATCTGCTAGTTCTGAAATATGAACAAGTCCATCTTGTTTTCCTAAGAAATTAACAAACGCACCAAACTCCATAATCTTCATTACTTTACCTGAATAAATTTTATTTAATTCAGCTTTCGCAGTTATGTCTTTGATCATTTGCATTGCGATATTTCTTGACTCTTCATCTGGAGCAGCAACTGTTACCACACCTTCATCATTTACATCTACTTTTGCACCTGATTTTTCAACAATCTCTCTGATCGTTGCACCACCTTTTCCAATTACTGCAGCAATGTCTTTTTTATCAACATTAACTTGTTCCATTTTTGGGGTGTGTTTTCCAACATCAGATCTTGAAGCCGACAATGCTTTATTCATTTCACCTAAGATATGAACTCTTCCATCTTTAGCTTGGCTTAATGCCTGCTCCATAATTTCAAAAGTAATACCTGTAATTTTGATATCCATTTGAAGAGAAGTAATTCCATCTTTAGTTCCAGCAACTTTGAAGTCCATGTCACCAAGATGATCTTCATCACCTAAAATATCTGATAGAACACTAAAATCATCCTCTTCTTTAATTAATCCCATTGCAATACCCGCAACTGGCTCTTTTATTGGTACTCCAGCATCCATTAATGCTAAAGATGTTCCACAAACAGTAGCCATTGAAGAAGAACCATTAGACTCAGTAATCTCTGAAACTACTCTATAAGTGTATGGAAATGCTTCTTTTGCAGGTAATGAGGAGTTAATTGCTCTCCATGCTAATTTACCATGACCAATTTCTCTTCTACCTGTTCCAATTCTTCCAGTTTCCCCAACTGAAAAAGGAGGAAAATTATAGTGAAGCATAAATCGCTCTCTTTTTAATCCATCTAAACTTTCAATTCTTTGTTCGTCATCAGAGGTTCCTAAAGTTGCTACAACAATTGCCTGAGTTTCTCCTCTAGTAAATAAAGCAGATCCATGTGCTCTTGGTAAAACACCAACTTCACATTCAATAGGTCTTACATCTGACAATCCTCGACCATCAATTCTATTTTTATTTTTTAGAATGTCTGTTCTAACAATTGATTTTTCTAGATTTTTTAACTGACTGTTAACATCAAGATCAGTGTAGTTTTCATCTTCCTCATAAAGCTTTTTAGCTTTATCAGTAATTTCGGATATTTGATTTGATCTATCTTGTTTATCTCTTGTAGCAAAAGCTTTTTTAAGATCTTCTGTAAAAGTTTCTTCAAGTTTTTTCTTAACTTCAGATAAATCTTTCTTTTCAACAGTCCACTCAGGTTTTCTACATTCTTTTGCAAGTTCCTCAATCATTTCAATTACTGGAACAAATCCCTCATGGCCAAATTTAACTGCATTTAACATTTCTTCTTCAGTTAAACCACTTGCTTCAGACTCAACCATTAAAACAGCATCTTTTGTGCCTGCTACGACTAAATCTAATTTTGATTTTTCTAATTCTACTTTAGATGGGTTTAAAACATATTTTCCATCTATAAAACCAACTCTTGAAGCTCCTACAGGACCCATAAATGGCATGCCTGATATTGCTAGTGCTGCTGATGAAGCAGTGATTGATAAAATATCTGGTTCGTTTTCTTTGTCATATGAAATGACAGTTGGCAATAACTGTACTTCATTTTTAAATTCATCTGGAAACAAAGGTCTGATTGGTCTGTCAATTAATCTAGAGATTAATGTTTCACTCTCAGTTGGTCTTGCTTCTCTTTTAAAATATCCACCTGGAATTTTTCCAGCTGCATAGTATTTTTCTTGGTAATTTACAGATAATGGAAAGTAATCCATATCAGGATTTACTTTTTTTGCTCCTACTACTGTTGCTAGTACGACTGTCTCTCCACATGTTGCGATTATTGCACCGTCTGCCTGTCTTGCTACTTTACCTGTTTCTAAACTTATCTTCTTTCCTGCTACTTCAATTTCCTTCTTGTATACTTTAAACATTTCATTTCCATTTCGTTTCGTTCGTTTCGTTCCATTCCGTTCTATCTATCTTGACTTTTATTTTCTTAAATTCAATTTCGACAGTACATTTTTGTAAGAATCCATTTTATTTTTCTTTAAGTATTCTAACAATTTCTTTCTTCTATTTACTGCTCTCAACAATCCAACAGATGAATGTTTATCCTTTTTGAATTGCTTAATATGTTTAGAGAGAGTTTCAATTTTCTCTGTTAGCAAAGCAATCTGTATCTCTGAAGATCCGGTATCTTTATCATGCATAACTAATTCTTGTGCTTTTTTATTCATTCTTTATTTTTCCTATTTATTTGTTTGTTTTATTAAGTTTTCTATTTTTTCCGCATACTCAAAAGATTCGTCTTTTCTAAAAAGTACTTTTGGTAAAAATTTCATAACCACTTTTTGTGATAAAATTTTTCTAATCAAAAATGAGTATTCTTTTAAAACATTAACCGTTTCCTCAGCATCTTTTCCTCCTAATGGAAGAACATAAGCTTTAGCAATTTTTAAATCTGGACTCATTCTAACCTCGGTAACTGTTATAGTATTTGTCTCTAAGTTTGGCAACTTAGCCTCATTTTTCATAAAAATCATGCTTAAAGACTGCTTAATCATTTCTCCAACTCTAAGCTGTCTTTGAGAAACTGGTTTTCCTATTCGATCTGCCATTAAATTGACCTCTCAGTAGATGTAAAACTAAAAGCCTCTATTGTATCATTTTTTTGAAAATCCATATAATCTCTCACTGTTATACCACATTCTTGCCCGCTGCTTACCTGTTTGACTTGGTTTTTTTCTCTAAATATTGACGAAACTTTTCCTGTATAAATAATAGAACCATCTCTAATAATCCTTACATCAGATGAGCTATTTATTTCTCCCTCGATGACTTTTAAGCCAGCTACCTTGCCAGCTCCTGAGACCTTAAAAATCTCTAAAATTTGTGCCGTACCTATTATTTTTTCTTGGATATCTGGAGCTAATAATCCTGACATCTTTTTTTTAATATAATCTAAAACTTCATAAATTATATTGTAAGAAGAAATTTTTATTTTTTCGTTATCAGCAAGTTTTTTTGCTTCCTTGCTAGGTTTGACATTAAATGCAACAAGAATAGCATTAGATGCCTTTGCTAAAGTAACATCTGTTTCTGTTACCATTCCTATATCTGCTAAAATTATTTTTGGTTTAACTTCATCATGAGTAATTTGACTTATTGCATTTTTAATTGCCTCTGAGGATCCATGTACATCAGATTTAATAATTAAATTAAGTTCTTTTAAAGAATTTTTTGAAAAAGCAGACTCTTGCGTTGCAAATGATAAGGGATTTTTACCATCTTTTTTTTCCTGAGCTCTGTTTTGACTTAATGTTTTAGCTTCTTTCTCCGTCTCTAAAACAATAAAATCATCTCCGGCTTTTGATGCTCCATTGATTCCTAATATTTCTACTGGTGTTGATGGGTAGGCTTCATCAATATTTTGTCCCTTGTCGTTTATAATTGCTCTGATCTTTCCCCATTTTAACCCACTTACAAAAAAGTCTCCTTTCTTAAGAAGCCCTGTTGTTACAATTATATTTGCTACAGGTCCTCTCCCAACATCTATTTTTGATTCTAGAACAATTCCTGTTGCCTTGGACTCGTAATCAGTTTTAAGATCTAATATTTCAGCCTGAAGAATTATTGACTCTACTAATTTATCTAAGTTTTTTTTTGTCTTAGTTGATATTTCTACCATTAAAGTATCACCTGACAAGTCTTCAGCGATTAGTTCATGTTCCAATAATTGATTCTTAATCTTTTGAGGATCGGCTTCTGGTAAATCACATTTATTAATTGCAACTACTATTGGAACGTTAGCTGCTTTTGCGTGCTTGATTGACTCCACTGTTTGAGGTTTTACACCATCGTCTGCAGCGACCACTAATACAACTAAATCAGTAAGTTTTGAACCTCTTGCCCTCATCTCTGTAAAAGCAGCATGGCCTGGTGTATCTATAAAAGTTAATTTGTTGCCTTGGCTTTCTATTTGATAGGCTCCTATATGTTGTGTAATTCCACCAAATTCACCTGAAACAACATTTGCACTTCTAAGAACATCAAGCACAGAGGTTTTCCCATGATCAACATGCCCCATTACAGTTACAATTGGAGGCCTATTTCTTAAATTTTCAGCTCTCGAAGCTTTAATTTTTTGAATTATTTCCTCAGCTTTTTCTTCTCTGATTGGGTTATGACCAAATTCTTTTACCAAATATTCTGCAGTATCAGCAGCAAGTGTTTGATTAATTGTGACCGTAACACCCATTCCAAATAAGTATTTAATCACATTGGTTGATTGCTCTGCCATTCTATTTGCTAACTCTCTAACAGTGATCGCTTCTGGTATATTTACATCTCTTTTAATTGGTTTAGCACTTTCACTATTTTGTTCTTTATTTTGGTTTTTGTGTTCTTTTTCTCTTGCTCTTTTTACAGATGCTAGACTCCTTTCTCTTGCTTCTATTTCATCGCTCAAGGCTCTAGAGACGGTTAATTTGACCTCTCTTTTTTTTGGTATAAGTTTATGTTTTTTATCTTTCGTATTTGACTCATCTTTTAATCTTTTTGTTGCTCTTTGCTCAGCAAGTTTTCTTTTTTCAAAATCACTAGCGTTTGTCTTAAATTTTGGGTCAATCAGAGGTTTTTTAGGTGCAAATGAACTGCCTCTTTTTGATAATCTATTATGAGATTTTTCTATTACTACTGACCGTTTACCTGAAAACTTATTTACATCAACAATTTTTAAAGGCTTTTTGGCTTTGCCAGATAAAGATAATTTTAATTTTTTTTCCATAACTCATCTCTTATTAATCTTTGTAAACAATTCTTCTAGCCGACATAATTAACTCATCAGCTTCTTCTTTTGAAAGTGCAAAATCTTCGAGATATCCTTCAATTCTAATTTTTGCCCCTTTTATAATATCGTAACCCCCTGTAAGTTCATCAGATGCCAAATCAGCAAATTCCTCTAATGAGAGAATTTTTTTTTCTCCTAAAGTGACCAACATTCCTGGTGTAAGACCTTTTAAATTAATTAAGGATTCGCTTAAACCAAGTTCTTTAATTCTTTTGGATATATCTTCTTGGTCCTTTTTATGAAAATCTTTTGATCTTTCAATAAGTGCTTGGGCAGTCTCCTCTTCAATTCCTTCAATTTTAGTTAGGTTTTCAATCGAACTGTCCTTAATATCATCGATTGTTGAAAATCCTTCAGCTACAAGCAATTGCCCAAGTGTTTCATCTAATTCTAAATTTTTTACAAAATTTTCTGTCTTTTCTTTAAAGTCTTGTTGTCTTCTCTCTGAATCTTCTTGATCTGTCATAATATTAATTTCATAATTCAGTAATTTTGTAGCAAGTCGCACATTCTGACCTCTTCTTCCAATTGCCTTACTTAAATTTTCTTCGGTCAATATTACATCCAATTTTTTTCGCTCTGGTTCAACGTTAACTCTTAAAACTTCAGCAGGAGATAGGGCGCTAGAAACTAAAATCGCTGGATCTTCAGACCAGTTGACAATATCTATTTTTTCACCTTGTAGTTCGTTTACTACAGCTTGAACTCTCGAACCTCTCATACCTACACAAGCTCCAACTGGATCTAAAGATGCATCTATAGCTTTAACACAAATTTTTGCTCTACTACCAGGGTCTCGCGAAGAAGATTTAATTTCTATCAGGCCATCATAAATTTCTGGAACTTCTTGAACAAAAAGTTTTTCCATAAATTTTGGATGTGCTCTTGATAAAAATATTTGTTGACCCCTTTGTTCTCTTCTTACATCAAAACAATAAGCTTTAATTCTATCTCCTGCCTTTATATTTTCTCTTGGGATTAGCTCATTTTTTTGAATGACAGCCTCTGTTCTGCCTAAATCAACTATGACATTTCCAAATTCTAATCTTTTTACAATACCACTCAAAATTGTGTCTTTTTTATCAATAAAATCGTTAAATTGTCGTTCACGTTCTGCATCTCTTACATTTGAACTTATTACTTGTTTAGCAATTTGTGCTGCGATCCTTCCAAAATCAAAAGAAGGTAATGGTTGTAAAACCTCATCACCTACAGATTTATTTTTATTATTATCATTTAGGTTTATCGCATCCTCCAGTTTAATTTCCATATTTGAATTTTCAGGATTTTCTGCAACAATTAATTTTCTAAATATTTCAATATCACCATTATCTCTATTAATTAAAACTTTAATTTCATTATCTTGTCCAAATTTTGATTTTGCAGCTTTCGCAATTCCAGTTTCCATAGAACTAATTATCAATTCTTTATCTATAGACTTTTCAAGTGCCACTGCTTCGGCGATTCTTATTAATTCTAATTTATCTGCTCTTTTGTTCAACATTTTTGTTTATTCCAAAAAAAAATGGGCAAATGCCCATTTTGTAAATTTAGTAGTTTGATGTAAATATAGTAAAGTTTTTTTTTAATTCAACTCAAACTATTTAGAAAAAATACCCATTTTATCTGTTTTTTCCCAAGAAAAGGAGCCATCATCTTCCGGCATTCTACCAAAATGGCCATATGCAGCAGTTTTTTCATATATAGGTTTATTTAACCCTAACATTTCTCTTATCCCTCGAGGAGATAAATCAAAGTTGTCTTGGATTTTTTTTACGACAAATTTATTTTTTTCTAAATCTTTGTCAAAAAGATCAACATAAATAGAGAGGGGTTTCGAAACACCAATTGCGTATGCCAATTGAATTAAACACTTTTTAGAAATTTTAGATGCAACAACGTTTTTTGCAATATATCTAGCAGCATAAGCTGCTGACCTATCAACTTTAGTTGGGTCCTTCCCTGAAAACGCACCACCACCATGAGGAGCAGCTCCTCCATAAGTATCAACAATAATTTTTCGTCCTGTCAAGCCACAATCCCCATCAGGGCCGCCAATTACAAAATTACCAGTAGGGTTCACATAAAATTCATCCTCATCAAAATCTTCTAAAAAATTTTCAGGTATAGATTTTAACATGTAAGGTTTTAATAAATCTCTAACTTGTGATTGATTTACATCAGCTGAGTGCTGAGAGGATATAACTACAGATTTAACTTGACTAGGTTTTCCTTCGACATACTCAAATGTTACTTGACTTTTTGAGTCTGGTTCAATATTTTTCAATTTTCCTGACTTTCTATCCTCAGCCATTAATCTTAAAATTTTATGAGAATAATGAATTGGTGCTGGCATCAAAACATCCGTTTCATCACATGCATAACCAAACATTATCCCTTGATCTCCAGCCCCCTCATCTTTATTTTTTGATGAATCTACACCCATTGCAATATCTGCAGATTGAGAATGTAAATGACTTTCAATTATTGTTTTCTCTTTCCAAGTAAACCCCTCTTGATCATAGCCAATATCCCTAATACAATTTCTAATTTTTTCAATTAATTCATCCTTTTTTATTTCAGGGCCTCTTACCTCACCAGCCAAAACAACTTTATTTGTTGTGGTTAATGTTTCACAGGCTACTCTAGAATACGGATCTCTGGAAATATAAGTATCAACAACCATATCTGAAATTCTATCAGATACTTTGTCTGGATGTCCTTCAGAGACGGATTCGCTTGTAAAAAGATAGTTTTTTAAATCACTCATCTCTAATTCTATTAAATGAAAATATTAAAAAAATATACAACAAAATTACTATTGCAAAAATTTTATTTCCATATTTTGAAAATATTGTCGGCTCTATTTTTTTTGTTTCAAATAAATCAATAAAACCAGATTGATTTAAATCAACTTGTTTTTCAACAACTCCCAAGGGATTTACTATTGCGGCTATTCCATTATTAGCAGATCTTAAAACATATTTGCCACTTTCAATGGCTCTATAAATACTGTGAACAAAATGTTGATGAGGACCTATAGACTGGCCAAACCAACCATCTTCGGAAATATTTACAATAAAATCAAAATCTCTATTATTAAAAATATTTCCAGTATAAATTATTTCATAACAAATAAGCGGCAATAGTTTTAATGAAAAATTAATTTCATCCAATTCTATAATGTTTCTTTTTTTTCCTTTTGAATAAGATTGATAATTATTAGTGATTGTCTTTAATCCTGTAAGGCTCAGTATTTTTTCAAAGGGTAAAAATTCACCGAAGGGAACCAGTTTAACTTTGTTGTATGAATTTAATATTTCAAGGTTGTGATTATAAATTGTGAATGAATTAAAATATTTAATGATTTGGCCTTCTTTTTTTATATCATTAATCCCAATTGATAATATGTGATTTTCATTGAATTCATTCTCAAATAAAAATTTATATTCCTTTAATTGGTCTTTTGAAATGTCTGGCAATATACCCTCGGGCCAAATAAAAATTGTTTTTACATTATTTTGTGGTGAACTGATTTTAATGAGATCATTAATTACTGAAACAGGATCAGTATCATTATAAAATCTATCAATACTAACATTTGAGCTAATAACTCTTAGCTTGTAATTTAATTTATTAGCCTCAATATTATTGAATTTTTCTAATCGTTGAGAGCCAAAAAAATAAAAACATAAGGTTATTATGAGAAATAAAATACAAACAATAATCTCTTTTTTATTGTCTCTTAAGATTAAAAATGAAGTACTAGCAAAAAGAGAAATGCAAAAAAGATTAAAACTATAAGTGCCAATAATCGAAGTAATACTTAAAATTTCAATATAATTAGAAAAACTATAAGCAATCAAATTCCATGGAAATCCAGTCAGAATAGTTCCTCTTATGAATTCAATTGTCCCAAATATTAGGGAAAAAAGAAAAAAAGAGCTTATATTTTTCTTTGGCTTAAGGATTAAAAATAAAAATGAGGCTAAACCATAAAATAAAGCTAAAAAAGCTGGGACCAAAACTATACTTAGAGGAATCAAAAACTTAAAGCTTTCATCAAAAGTTAATGATATCGAAATCCAATAAAGATTACTTGTAAAATATCCAAGTCCAAATAACCAACCATAGAGGAAAAATAACTTTTTATTTTTACTTACCTCAAAGATTTTTATCAAAAGAATATAAAGTAAACTAAAAGTTAAAAAATTAATTAGGATATAGTTAAATGGAGGTAAGCTTAATGACGAAAAGGAACCTAGTAAAATTAAAATAATTGATTCAATATAAATTTTTTTTTTCAAATTAATTTATTTTAGATTTTACATGCTTATATATAAAATTTTCTTCTCTTAACATTTTAAAATAATCTTTATTCTTTATGTGGTCAAACCCTAAAAGGTGAAGAAAACCATGAATAAAAATTTTAATAGTTTTTTGTTTAAATAACTCTAAATCCTGAGATTTAGACTTATTTAAATAATTGTAACTAATTATAATATCTCCCAAATACATATTTTTAGAAAATTTAATTTTTTTATTAAATGGAAAAGATAAAATATCGGTAGATTTATTTTTATTTCTAAAATTTTTATTTAGTTTTTTAATATTTTTATTATTAGAAAGTAGCAAACTAAATAATACTTTTTTGTTTGAAAATTGATATTTCTTTGGAAAAGCCCTACATATTTTTTTAAAAAAAATATCCGAATTTTTCAGTCTTTTTGACCACGCCTTCTCTTCAGAGAAGACACTAACTTTAATCATTATTTGAATATGCTTTTACTATTTTTGATACAAGTGGATGTCTAACAACATCTGAGTGATCAAAATCAACTATTGATATCTCTTTTAAATGTCCAAGTAATTCTTTTGATCTTACCAATCCCGACATATTTTTGTTAGGTAGATCAATTTGGGTTGGATCTCCGTTAACTACAATTTTTGAATTTTCACCAATACGAGTAAGAAACATTTTGATCTGAGTATCAGTTGCATTTTGTGCTTCATCTAAAATTGCAAAGGAATTTTTAAGAGTTCGACCTCTCATAAAAGCTAGTGGTGCTATTTCTATATCTCCAATTTCAATCATTCTTTGGATTTTTTCGAAATCAAACAAGTCGTATAAAGAGTCATATAACGGTCTTAAATAAGGGTCTACTTTCTCTTTCATATCACCGGGTAAGAATCCTAAACGCTCTCCAGCTTCAACAGCGGGTCTTGATAAAATTATTCTTTCAATCTTTTTCTCTAAAAGCATTGTAAGACCTACCGCAACGGCCAAAAAGGTCTTGCCTGTTCCTGCTGGCCCCGCAGAAATTACAATATCACTTTGTCTTAAAGCTCTGACATAATTCTTTTGTTTCTCTGATCTAGGAATTATAGATTTTTTAGGAGTTTTAATTATATCAGTTACATTATTGTTTTTTATTTTTTCATTAATCATAAATTTGTCTACCGAAGAAAGTATATCTTTATTTTCTATATTTCCATTATTAATAAATTGATTAACTAAAAATTGGATCGCATTCTTTACTTTTTCATTCGTTTCAGGGTCCGATTTTATAAGAATAGAATTTCCTCTTGAGTACAAACTACATTTTGTGATTTTCTCAAGTTCCTGTAAATTTTTATTAAATTCACCAGCAATACCCATTAACAAATCGTTATCATGAAATATTACACTTAAAGAGTTATTGTCTGAGTAAACAAACTTTATTGCCTGATCAATATTTTTTTTTGTTATTCCGCTCAAATTTATGCAACTTTCTGATTAGAATTATCTACAATTTCACCAAATAAAGTACTTCTATTACTTTTACTAATTTTTACTTGCACAATTTTTCCAATATCACTTTTCTTACCATCAAAGATTACTGATGTCATGTGCTTAGATCTTCCAAATGTTTTAGTTTTATCTTCTGTGAAATTTTCAACTAACACTTCCACAATACTGTTTTCTAAAGACTTGTTCTTTTGGATCTGATTTTCAAACAACTCATTTTGAATTATTTCTAACCTTTTAAATGAAGTTTTTTTATCAATTAAATTTAAATTTTCTGAAACAGTTCCAGGTCTAGGGCTAAAAATATACGAGTAAGAATTTATAAACTTTACTTTTTTTATTAGATTTAAAGTATCTTCAAAATCCTGATTTTCTTCTCCAGGGTAAGCAATTATAAAATCACTTGAAAATTCTATTTTTGAATTAATTTCTTTTAATTTGTTAAATGTTTCGATGTAATTCTCAATAGAATGATTTCTATTCATCAATTTTAATATTCTATTCGATCCGCTTTGCACCGGTAAATGTACAAGTGGCATAAGTTTATTTGAACTTTTGTAAACTTCAATCAGGTCATTGGTCATATCCTTTGGATGAGATGTTGTGTATCTTACTCTTTTAATTTCATTTAATTTTTCAATACTTAATATTAAATCTGATAAACGAAACCCATTACTTTCATAAGCATTGACATTTTGACCTAACAAAGTTATTTCTCTTACACCGTTGTCTGCTAAATATTTTGCTTCGTCCAAAATTTGACTAGGCGGTCTTGAGTACTCCGGTCCTCTAGTGTAAGGAACTACACAAAAATGACAAAACTTATCACAGCCTTCTTGAATTGTTAAAAAAGATGAAACTTTTTCTACTTTAGTTTTTATTTTACTCAAGTATTCAAATTTTGTAACTGCATCAAACTCTGTTTCCTCAAGTTTCCTTTTTTTTTCAACATAATTTAAAATTGTATCATTAATTTTATGGTAAGCTTGGGGACCTATTACCAAATCAATGAAAGGCTCTCTTTTTATCATTTCTTGATTTTCTGCTTGAGCAACACAGCCTGCAATAATAACTAATGGTTTTTTTTTAAATCTAAAAATTTTTTTTACTCTACCTATTTCAGAATAGACTTTTTCTTTAGCTTTATCCCTTATATGACATGTGTTTAACAAATAACAATTAGCATCCTCGTATTTTTCTGTCTTCTCATAACCAATTTTTTTAACAGTATCTAATATTCTATTAGAGTCATACTCATTCATTTGACATCCAAAAGTTTTAATAAAAATTTTTTGACTCATTTATTGAGGCTTTTTTTTAACCCCATATAATTCCAATTTATGATCTACTAATTTATAACCGTATTTTTCAGCAACTTTTTTTTGAAGCTTCTCTATCTCATCATCAACAAATTCTATGATCTCACCTGTTTTGATATCTATCAAATGATCATGATGGCTCTCGATCATTGCTTCATATCTTGCCTTTCCACCTTTAAAATCGTGTTTTGTTAAGATCCCAGCCTCTTCGAATAGTTTTACTGTTCTGTAAACTGTAGCTATACTTATTTTTGGATCAACTTTCGAAACACGACTATAAAGTTCATCTACATCAGGGTGATCTGACTCTCCATACTCTGACTTTGACTCCGAAATTATTTTTGCAATAATTTTTCTTTGTTCTGTAAGTTTAACACCTTTAGCTAAACACTTTTGTTCAATTGTATCTGTAGTGTCTGTCATACCTAATTCTAACTTATATAATAAGGGTTAATCAAATTTTTTTTGAGGCTAAATTTACTGCAAAGATGCGGTATATTTTCATACTTTATATTCGTTTCATTCTCAAAGTCCTTAAAACTAAAACAATAATAATCAATTTTTTTAATCATATGAATTGCTTTAATTGTTGATAAAGAATTTCTGATACCTGCAAAACTACCAGGACCTCTATTTATATAAATTGATCCAATATCACTAATCTCTAAATTATTTTTTTTTAAAAAATCAGTAAGTAAAACAAATAATTTTTCATAATTATTTTTGCTATTTTCATGAGTAACACTATAAGTATTGTTATTAATGATCATAAAAAAAATATTATCCTTTGCAGCATCTATAATTAATTTATTCATTTTTTTAATTATATTGACTTTTAACTCAAACGCACAAGAAAATAATGTTAAATATTTTTCTAATGATGAGGGTGTACTGTCTATTATGTACCATCGATTTAATGAATTTAAATATCCATCAACGAATATATCAATGGATATTTTCAAGAAACATGTTGAACTTATTTTAGATGCTAACTTAACCTTTTATCATCCAAAAGATTTTGAAAATGAGTTTGATATTCCAAAAAAAGAAAAAAAGATTCTTCTTACTGTTGATGATGCATTTCAATCCTTTTATGATAATGCCTGGCCTTACTTGAAAAAAAATCAAATTCCATTTGTATTATTTGTTTCGACTGAACCCGTTGGTAATAAAGGATACATGAACTGGGAACAAATTAAAGAAATTGAACGTAGTGAATTCGGGGTTATTGGGCATCACTCACACTCTCATGATTATTTGATTGATAAATCTCAAGAAGTTTTTTTAGATGATATAAAATCATCAAATCAAATTTTTAAAGAAAAGTTAGGATATGTACCCACTTTATTTTCTTACCCATTTGGAGAATATTCAGGATTTATGAGAGATTATATATCTCAAAATTTCAAAATTGCATTCGGACAACACTCTGGAATTATTGACGTAAATAAAAATAGATTTGAACTTCCAAGATTTCCAATTAATGAAAAATATGGAGAAATTAAAAGATTTAAATCAATAATCAACTATTTTCCCCTTGAATATAAAAACCTAGAACCTGAGGAAAAAAAATTATCAAAAGAGAATAATCCACCTAAATTTAAAGTAAGATTTTTTGATGATCAAAAAAACATTGAAAATATTAACTGCTATTCAAATGAAGGAGATAAATGGATGAAATCAAAAATTAAACTTGTTAAGAAAGAACTCACAATAGAATTTAGGGAACCATTCTTACCGAGAAGAGGTCGTATTAATTGTTCTGTAAATGATAATGGTAGATGGAGATGGTTTGGTACACAATTTATTATTAGATAATAAATTTTAAATTAAGCTTTCTAACTCAATACTTGAGGGTAACAATTTTGCATCATCAAAATCTTTTAAATTATTTTGTTGAATAATCTTTTGTAAAACTTTTACATACTCATTTCCTGTTTCAGCATATTTATCCAAATAACTTGACAAAATCATGCTGTCCAGTGGTTGTCCTAAATCTCTTAATTTAGCTCTTGCTAATCTAAAATCTTCATAGCTGGAATGAGTATTTATATTTCTCTGATAAGCTCTTACGGATGCTTGCAAAACATTAAATTTCATCACCTTGTGGCCTTCACTTTTTTCGGCATCTTTTGGTTTTAATCCCTCGCCTGACCAAGTCCATTGCCCAAATAATGCGTTTCCTTGTTGAGCAAATCTTGATGTTCCCCATCCTGTTTCCTTAGCAGCTTGAGCAAGTGCTAATGAAACTGGAACTATATCCATTCTTCTTTTTAATATTGATAAATCTTTTGAAGGTATACCATATTGTTTATATTTTTTTTCTAACCATATTTTCTCTGAGCTGGAGTTATTATTCTTATTAATTATACTAAATAATCTTTTTCTATCTAATTTAATATTTTTATTTTCCTCTAAAATTAGTGGTAATACTATTTGTATAAAAAACTCTTTCCTCTTTTTAACACTTTCGATCATTTTTATTTCAGCAGGAAGTAAGGTTAAAGCTATAGGCTTGACTAATTTTTTTTTTCTTACATCATCAAGCTTATAATCTGTATCTTCAAAAAGCTGTTTAATCGTTGAAGCATCTAATCTTACTGTATCTGTTTCTTGATCATTTAGACTATAAATATCGATTAATAGATCATCCTCATTAAGTGTTTGGGAATTTGATGAATTTGAGGATTTTTTATTAAGAGTGTAAGCAAGTATTACTTTTGAATTATTTTGAATTCCTGCTGAGCTTTCAATTTTATCGTTGGTAAAATTTACAACAATCGGTAAAGAATAAAAAAATAAGATAACAAGTAAACTGCTCAGAATAATTCTTGGAAGTGAACTTAAGTTATTTTCATCAAAAACTTTAAATGGTTTTATTCTATTTTTTTTAAAGATTTTTCTCATTTATCAAATAGCCTCAACCCTTTTTACCTCTGGTAAATAATGACATAAAAGATTTTGAACTCCTTGCTTTAAAGTCATTGTGGAACTAGGGCATCCAGAACAGCTCCCTTGTAGTTGAACTTTGACAACTCCGTCTTTAAACTCCTTAAATTTAATGTCCCCTCCATCTCTCGCTATCGCTGGACGGATTTTATCCTCAAGTAATTGAACTATTCGTCTCTCAATTTCATCAAGGCTCTCACTTTGTTCGTTTAGATCTTTATTAATGACAAATTCTTTTCCTGATGCATAAAATTCATTAATATGTGAAATCACAATATGCTTGATTTCTTCCCAAGAATTCTCTTCATATTTGTTAACTGAAATGAAATCTTTACTTAAAAAAATTCCCTCAACACCATTCACTGAAAGAATATTTCTTATTAACTCATTATTTACATTGTCATTTTTAGTTACTTCAAATGATCCTGCGCTAGAAACAACCTTGCCTGGTATAAATTTTAACGAATTAGGATTTGGTGTTATCTCAGTCTGAACGAACATAAATTATATATAAGCAATATTTGAAAAAATGGTACTGCTTTATGAAAATATCTTTAAAAACCTACAATTTCGTGAATTTTCTTAATTTTTTTTGAGGCAATTTCATTAGCTTTCTCGTATCCATCTTTAAGTATTTTTTCTAAAAAAACTTTATCATCTAATAGATCTTTAATTTTTAATGAGATCGGATTGATTTCATTAATAACTATTTCTGATAATTTTTCTTTAAATTCTGAAAAATTCTTTCCAGCAAATTCATCTATCGTTTTTTGGAGTTTGTTATTCATCAAACTTGAATAAATACCGATTAAATTTTTAGCCTCAGGTCTATTTTCTAACTCTTCGATTTTGCTGGGTAAAGGCAAAGTATCAGTTTTTGCTTTTTTAATTTTATTTATTATTTGATCTTTATCATCAGTTAAGTTTATTCTACTCAAATCTGATACCTCTGATTTACTCATCTTTTTAAGACCATCCTTTAAGCTCATAATTCTAGAAAATTCTTTTTTAATTAAAGGTTCGGGGACTATAAAAAAATTTTCTATTTTATAATCATTGTTAAATTTTTGAGCTATATCACGACATAACTCCAAGTGTTGTTTTTGGTCATCTCCAACCGGTACATGAGTTGAGTCATATAATAAAATATCTGCTGCCATTAAAACAGGATACGAATAAAGACCGATACTTGCTTTTTCTTTATCCTTGCCAGCTTTTTCCTTAAATTGAGTCATCCTATTTAGCCACCCCATTCTAGCAACACAGCTTAAAATCCACGCTGCCTCTGAGTGAGCACTCACTTGAGATTGATTAAAAATTATACTTTTTTTAGGATCTATGCCACTTGCAACAAATGTAGCTACCGTCTCATGTATATTTGATTTTAAATCTTTTGGATTTTGGCTTACTGTTATTGCATGAAGGTCAACTACACAAAAGATACACTCATTTTGAATATCGCTATTTAAATCAACAAAATTTTTTATGGCTCCTAAATAATTTCCTAAATGAAGATTTCCCGTAGGTTGAACACCGGAAAAAATTTTTTTTTTCATATGCTAATACTTTAATTTAATATCTTGGTAATTAAAAGCTTTGATAAAATATGACACTGCGAAATAAAAAATTATTGTGAATAAAACACATAATAATAAATAAGCAGACTTGAAGAAATAGGCATAACTTAATTGATTTTCAAATAATAAGATCAGGTATTGAAAGAAAATACCCATTATAATTGATGCAAAAATTATCTTAATAAATTGTTTAAAAAAAGTTTTGTTAAATTCAAATAAGTTATTATTTTTTAAATAAACAAATAATACTAAGGAATTGAA
This sequence comes from uncultured Pelagibacteraceae bacterium, assembly GCA_902520335.1. Taxonomy (GTDB): domain Bacteria; phylum Pseudomonadota; class Alphaproteobacteria; order Pelagibacterales; family Pelagibacteraceae; genus Pelagibacter. The sequence continues at coordinate 91,945 of CABYNS010000001.1, read as the reverse complement.
CCATGAAGATATGGTCGTTGCTATAGGAATTATTATGAAACCAATATCATTAAAAAAATAAACACTTATTAAAATATTTAGCAAAACAGAAACTAAGGAAATATAAAATGGAGTTTTAGTATCTTGATTTGCAAAAAAAAATGTCGAAAAAACTTTTATTAATGCAAATGCTGGGAGTCCTAGACCAAAATAATAAAGTGCTTTTGATGCATTGAGAACAGAGTCCATTGTAAAAGAACCATATCCAAATAGAGCTGAAATAATTTGTTCAGATCCTATAACTAACGCTACTGAGGCAGGTATGCTTAAAAACATACTTAACTCTAATGCTTTATTTTGAATTAATAATATTTTTTTCTTTTTTTTTTGCTGAACATGTTTTGAAAGCTGAGGCAAAACAACAATACCAATGGCTATTCCAGCTATAGCTAAATTAATCTGATATATCCTATCTGCATAATATAAGTATGATACAGCACTTGCCTGGAATGAAGCTATAATTGTTCCAACTAATATATTAATTTGCGTAACTCCTGAAGAAAAAATACTAGGTAATAATTTTTTAAAAAAAGTTTTTACTTTATTAGTAATTTTAAATTGAAGATCAAAATCTATAACATAATATTTTTTTACAAATCTATATAAAAAAATTAACTGTAATAATCCTGCCAAAGAAATTCCATAAGAAAGATAGTAAATTAATTCATCGCCTAAATATCTTCCAAATAATAAAATGATGATTAAAACTATATTTAATACAATTGGCGCTGCTGAAGCAGCAGCAAATTTGTTATGTGAATTCAAAATTGCACCAAAAAAAGAGGATAAACTTACGAATAATAAAAAGGGGAAGGTTATTCTTGTTAAAGTAGTTGCTAATTCAAATTTTTTAATATCTTCAACGAAGCCTGGGGCTATTAATCCTACAAAAATTGGCATGAAAATTTCAATTATGAGAACTAAAAAAAATAAAACTAAGAATAATAAATTAAAGACATCGTTAGCAAATTTATTTGATCTTGATTTATTTTTAACTAGTTCAGACATGTAGCTAGGTATAAAAGCTGAATTGAAAGTTCCCTCAGCAAAAAGTCTTCTAAAAGTGTTCGGTATTCTAAATGCTACAAAAAAAGCATCCGCAAAAAAACTTGTTCCAAGAAAAATTGCTATTAAAACATCTCTCAAATACCCAAGTAATCTGCTGATAATTGTATAGAAACCAAAAGTCCCTGTTGACTTAACTAAATTCATAAATCATATTAGTCTTAAATTTACCTCATTTGTACACCTAATTAAGCTAAATGAAAAAAACTAAAATTGATCATTATACAGATAAAGAAGCTTTAGATTATCACCGTCATAATAAGCCAGGGAAGATTGAAATCTCATCCTCAAAAAATATGACTACAAAAAGAGACCTCGCTTTAGCTTATTCGCCAGGGGTAGCGGCACCTGTAAAAGCCATAAGTGAAAACCCAGAAAGTGCGTTTGATTATACAAGTAAAGGAAACCTTGTTGCAGTAATAAGTAATGGTAGCGCAATTTTAGGTATGGGTAACTTAGGAGCTTTAGCCTCAAAACCTGTTATGGAAGGAAAAGCAGTATTATTTAAAAGGTTTGCTGATATCGACTCAATTGATCTTGAAATTGACTCACAAGATCATAACGAGATAATCAATAGTATTAAAAATTTTGCTCCAAGTTTTGGAGGTATTAACTTAGAGGACATTGCAGCTCCCGATTGTTTTATCATTGAAGAAAAACTAAAAGAAATTTTAGATATCCCTGTCTTTCATGACGATCAACATGGTACAGCGATTATAACTACAGCTGCATTAATCAATGCACTTGATGTTACCAAAAAAAAAATTGACGAAGTAAAAATAGTTGTAAACGGTGCAGGGGCATCGGCAATGGCATGTGCAAATTTATTTAAAAAAAGTGGCGTTCCACAAAATAATATTACAATGGTTGATAGAACAGGGGTAATTTATAGTGGACGAGAAAATTTAAACCAGTGGAAATCAGCCCATGCTATTGAAACCAAACATCGAACTTTAAAAGATGCAATAAATAATGCAGATGTTTTCTTGGGTTTGTCAGCAAAAGGTGCTTTGACAAAAGATATGGTTAAATCAATGGCGAAAAATCCAATCATATTTGCATGTGCAAATCCCGATCCAGAAATCAAACCAGAGGAAGTTACAGAGGTAAGAAATGATGCCATCATGGCTACTGGAAGATCAGACTATCCAAACCAAGTAAATAATTTGATTGGCTTTCCTTACATTTTTAGAGGTGCATTAGATGTAAGATCTAAAACTATAAATGAAGAGATGAAAATTGCTGCAGCTCACGCGATTGCCAACCTTGCAAAAGAAGAGGTCCCAGATGAAGTTGTTGCTGCGATGGGAGGAGAAAGACCACATTATGGAAAAGATTATATAATTCCCTCAACATTTGACCCAAGATTAATAAGCGTGATTCCTGCTGCTGTAGCTAAAGCAGCTATAGATAGTGGTGTTGCTAGAATTAATATAAAAAATTTTGATGACTACAAAGATCAATTAAGACAAAGATTAGACCCAACTGTTACGATCATGCAGGGTATAAATAATTATATAAGGAAAAAACCTAAAAAAGTAATCTTTGCAGATGGTGAGGATGAAAATATGCTTAAAGCAGCAATAGCATTTAAAAACTCAAACTTAGGAATACCAATTTTAGTCGGCAAAGAAGATTTGATTAAAGATCAACTAAAAAAGATAGGTTACAGCGAAAATTTTGACATAGAAATTATTAATTCAAAAGATGATAAGAAAAGAGAAAAGTATACAAAATATCTTTTTGAAAAACTTCAAAGAAACAAGGGTATGCTAGAGCGTGATTGTGATCGTTTAGTAAGGAATGATAGAGTTGTTTGGTCATCTTGTATGGTAGCATGTAAGGATGCTGATGCTATGATCACTGGAAATACCAGAAGATATTCTTCATCTTTAGAAAAAATAACTCAAGTTGTAGATCCTAGAGCTGGGGAAATTATGTTCGGTCTTAACTTGATAGTTAATAGAGGAAAAACAATTTTTATATGTGATACCTCTGTCATTGAATATCCTGATGCAAATCAATTAGCAGAAATGGCGAAATCAGCAGCTAGAGTAGTTAGATTATTTGGATTTGATCCCAAAGTTGCTTTCTTATCTCATTCCACTTTTGGAGAACCAGCCACTGACAGAACAAAAAGGCTAAGCGATGCAGTTGAAATTTTAAAAAAAGAGAAAGTTGATTTTAAATTTGATGGAGAAATGCAGCCAGATGTTGCCCTTGAGGAGTTATATAAAGAACTTTACCCTTTTTCAGAAATTGTAGGAAATTCGAATGTCTTAATAATGCCCAGCCAACATAGTGCAGCCATTTCATACAAAATGATAAAATCAATGAGTAGAGCAAAGGTTATTGGACCTTTGTTAATAGGTTTGGGCCTTCCAATAGAGATTGCTCCTTTAAGAACTTCTACATCAGAAATTATTAATCTTGCATCTATTGCAGCATATTCTTCAGATGTAATTGATTACAAAAAAGATTAATTTTTTTGAATCCTTAAATCATCGACAATCAAAATACTTGCTATAACATCCTCGACATCTAGGATTTCTTTAGCTTCTTTTACTACTAGCTCTTTTTCATCTGGTGTTAAAGCTATTCCATAAACATAAATTTTCTTTTTATAAGTATCTATTTGATAGTTAGTTGCTTTTATTTCTTTGTTTAAAATTAAAGCCGTCCTTAATTGTGAAGTGATTAAAATATCTTTTGCAGACTGTTGAAAGTTAAATTTTTCCTTAATTTTAATATCATTTCTTACAGATCTAGCTCCCTCTGTTTCCCAAGCCAATTTTGTTATTTGAAGCTTTTCCTCAGGGTTATCAACTTTGCCAGTTAAGAATATTCTTCCATCCAAAACTTTTGATTTTATAGATAAAAAATATTTTTTATCTAATATTAATAATCTTGCTGATAAATTTTTTTGCATTATGGAGTCATCAATCTGTGTCCCTAAAGACCTGGGATCTAAAGCAACTGAAACTCCTGTTCCAAAAATTCCCTTTGAAGAAACACCAACGCATCCTGACAAAAATAATGTTATGAATATTAATATTAAAACTTTAAACTTCATTTTTTATCTTTAAACAAAAATTATAAATTTTTTTTTTGGGGACGGCATTATTTTGAGAAATTAGATTTACAATTTCTTTGATACTTAATTTTTTAATCATTTTCCTTATGTTATTCTTATCTGATTCACTTAATAAAAGAGAATCTTTTTTTATCTTTTTTTTTTCAGATATCACAATAGTTAATTCACCTTTTAAATTTTCATCTAAAGTTTTTAAATCATCAACTTTATATCTTAAATATTCTTCATAAATTTTTGTCATTTCTCTACAAATCAAAATTTCTCTATCAGGAAAACTTTCTTTTAGAAATGGGATGATTTTATTTATTTTTTTTGATGAAATAAAAAAAACAATGCTAGTGTTCAATTGAGAAAGTAATTTTAAATCATTTTTAATAAGCTTTAATTTAGATGGAAAAAAACCATAAAAAAAATATTTTTCAGAAAAACCACTAATTGATATAGCGGTACTAACTGCGGAAGGTCCTGGTAATGGAAAAATATTTATTTTTTCTTTAACACATTCTCTAACTAAGATAGCTCCAGGATCTGATATTCCAGGAGTGCCAGCATCTGAAACGAGAGAAATAATTTTATCATTTCTTAAATGATTTATAATTAAAGATAAATTTTTCTTCTCATTAAATTTGTGATTGGATAATAATTTTGATTTAACTTCAAATTTTTCCATCAATTTTCTAGAAATTCGGGTATCCTCACATAAAATAAAATCAGACTTTTTTAAAATTTCTATTGCACGGTAAGTAATATCTCTTAAATTTCCTATTGGTGTGGGTATTATATATAGACCTTTTTTAATTTGTTTGTTTTCAAATTTAGGGTTTACAGTCATAATTATACAATACTAAAATTATATAAATCATTAAATGAATAAATTTTTTAAAATTCTTTTTTCTATATTTCTTGTTTTGTTATTTGAAACATCAGTTTGTTATTCTGAAGAGACAAAAATTAAAATAGGAGTATTAGCCCCACTATCTGGAGAAGATGCGTCTTTAGGAAAACAAATACTGAATTCCATTAGGATGGCTTTAATTGATATAAAAAATAATAACATAGAAATATATCCTAAAGATACCAGGTCAGATCCTGATACGACTTTACGTTCAGCTCTAGAATTTGAGAAAATAGGAATATCGTTGGTTATCGGTCCAGTTTTTCATAAAAACTTATTATTTTTGGATAAAGTAAAAAATATTACTTTTTTATCTTTAACTAACAAAACTTTAGATCTCCATAAAAATATCATAAGCAGTGGCATTAACTCATCTTCACAACTTAACACTATTAAAAAATTTTTAGAAAAGAGTGAGATAAAAAAAACAATTTTTTTAATTCCTAATTTAAATTATGACTTGGAGATTAAAAAAGGTATTAAAGAGTCTAAGATAAAATTTTTTAAGCAATACAACTATGATATTGACCCTACTAAATTAACAAAACAAATAGAAAAAATCACAAACTATGGAAAACGAAAACAAAACTTATTAGATGAAATATCACGGGTTGAAAAATCTGATGATCCAAATAAAGAGAAAATTATAAAAAATCTTGAAAAAAAATACACTCTTGGAAAAGTAAAGTTTGATTCTGTTATAATTGCAGATTTTGATGAAAGTTTTAAAAGCGTTGTCACTTCATTGCTATATACTGATGTATCACCAAAAAATAAATTTATAATTACTTTGAATCAATGGTTTGATGAAAGTTTATTAAAAGAAAAAAATTTACAACCAATTTATTATCCTTCAATTAACAAAAAAAATTTGGATGATTTTACTAATAAATTTTTTAAAAAGTTTAATTATAAACCAAATTATCTATCTTTATTGAGTTATGACTTGGTAGGATTGATATATTACCTATCGCTAAAAAATGAAACTTTAGAAATAAGCAAATCATTTAAAATTCAAAATACTTTTAAAGGAAAAATAGGAGTTTTTGAAATAAAGGATAATAAGATTAACCATCAATTAAATTTTTATGAAATTAATGATGGTAAACTTAGAGAAATTTTTTAATTTTTTTGAATGCAATTGATCTGTGGTCAATCTTATATTTACTAGATAATTTCATTTCACCAAAAGTTTGTTTCTTTTTTTTTGGAATAAAAATTGGGTCATATCCAAAACCATTTTTTCCTCTAATTTTATTTGAAATATAACCTTCAATTTTTCCAACAACACTTGCTATTGTTTTGTCTAAATAGCAAATCGACAGTGCACAAACAAATCTTGCTTTAATCTTTTTAGCTTTCCAATTTTTATCTTTTTTATTTAACTCTCTATACACTCTTTTAATCGCTTTACTAAAATCTCCTTTAGATCCCGCCCATCTGGCTGAAAAAATTCCAGGCTTTTTATCCAAACAATCTATCTCAAGACCAGAGTCATCAGCAATACAAACTAAATTAGATTTCTTTGAAAAATACCTAGATTTAATTAATGAGTTTTCTTTGAATGTTAGTCCATTTTCTACTGGGCTTTTAAGATTAAAGTCTGATGTAGAGTAAATCTTAATTGATTTTGGTAATAAACCCTTTATTTCTCTAAGTTTTCCTTTGTTGTTTGTGCCAATTAATATTTTTGATATTTTTTTTTTTAACATCTAGAAATTCCAAAATTTCTTACCATATAAGCTTTTATGGAAAAAGAGCAAAAAGAAAACATCCAAAATGAGAATTTAACTAAGGAAGAAAATAATCAATCTACTAAACCTCAAGATCAAACTGGTGATCATGATAAAAAAGAGGAAGAAAACAAAAAAGAATTAACACTAGATGAAAAGATTTTAGAGCTTGAAGATAAGCTAGCTAGAACATTTGCTGAAATGGAGAATCAACGAAGAAGATTTGAGAAGGAGAAGGAAGATGCTTTTGAATATGGTGGTTTTTCGTTTGCCAAAGAAGCACTTAGCCTCATAGATAATTTTGAAAGATCCAAAAGTATTTTGGAGAGTGATGAGAAGTTAAAAGACTCTGAAGCGCTTAAAAAAACTTTAGAACATTTTGACATAATTTATAAAGATTTAATATCAATATTTAATAAAAATGATATTAAACAGATTGATAGTTTAAATAAAAAGTTAGATCCCAACTTTCATCAAGCAATGATGGAAATTGAGGATGATACAAAAGAGCCAGGAACTATAATTCAAGAAATTCAAAAAGGTTTCACAATTAAAGATCGATTACTAAGGCCCTCTTTAGTTGGCGTGGCTAAGAAAACTCAAGAAAAAACAGCCAAAACAGAGATAACTAAAGAGAATTCTGAGGGTAAATAATGATTGCAACAGCTTGTAGATTTAAAAATAACACTTATATGACGAGGAGAATTAATAATTATGAGTAAAATTATTGGAATAGATTTAGGAACAACAAACTCTTGTGTGGCTATTATGGAAGGAAGCCAAGCAAAAGTTTTAGAAAATGCAGAAGGTGCTAGAACAACACCATCTGTTGTTGCCTTTACTGATGAAAAAGAAAAGCTAATAGGACAACCAGCTAAAAGACAAGCAGTAACCAATCCTGAAAATACTATCTTTGCAGTTAAAAGACTAATTGGAAGAAACTTTGATGACCCAACTGTTAAAAAAGATATAGAAGCAGCTCCATTCAAGATTGTTAATTCAGAAAAAGGAGATGCATGGATAGAATCTAAAGGAGAAAAATACTCACCTTCTCAAATTTCAGCTTTTATTTTACAAAAAATGAAAGAAACAGCAGAAAAATATTTAGGTCAGGCAGTAACGAAAGCTGTAATTACTGTGCCTGCTTACTTTAATGATGCTCAAAGACAAGCAACAAAAGATGCTGGAAAGATCGCAGGTCTAGAAGTTTTAAGAATTATAAATGAACCCACTGCTGCATCATTAGCTTATGGTTTAGATAAAAAACAAAATAAGAAAATTGCAGTTTATGACTTAGGTGGTGGAACATTTGATGTTTCAATACTTGAGCTTGGTGATGGAGTTTTTGAAGTTAAATCAACTAACGGAGATACATTTTTAGGTGGTGAAGATTTTGATAATTCAGTTGTGGAGTATTTAATAGCCGAGTTTAAAAAAGATAACGGAATAGATTTAAAATCAGATAAACTTGCTCTTCAAAGATTAAAGGAAGCAGCGGAAAAAGCTAAAATTGAATTATCTTCAGCTGAACAAACCGATATTAATTTGCCATTTATCACAGCCGATAAAACTGGTCCGAAACATATTAATTTAAAACTTACAAGAGCAAAACTAGAAGCATTAGTTGAAGATCTTATAGCAAGAACAATGCCGCCTTGTAAAACAGCATTAAAAGATGCTGGTATCACAGCAAATGAAATTGATGAAGTTGTAATGGTTGGTGGAATGACAAGAATGCCAAAAGTAATTGAAGAAGTTAAGAATTTTTTTGGAAAAGAACCTAATAAAAGTGTTAACCCTGATGAAGTTGTGGCTATGGGTGCTGCAATTCAAGCAGGTGTTCTTCAAGGAGATGTGAAAGATGTATTATTATTAGATGTAACGCCTCTCTCTCTTGGAATTGAAACTTTAGGTGGAGTGTCTACTAAGTTAATTGAAAAAAATACAACAATACCTACAAAAAAAAGCCAAGTATTTTCAACTGCTGAAGATAATCAACCTGCTGTTTCCATTAGAGTTTTGCAGGGTGAAAGAGAGATGGCAACTGATAATAAAATTTTAGGAAATTTCGAGCTTGTTGGAATTGCACCTGCGCCTAGAGGTGTTCCTCAAATTGAAGTTACATTTGATATTGATGCGAATGGTATTGTTAATGTTTCAGCAAAAGACAAGGGTACTGGTAAAGAACAGAAAATTCAAATCCAAGCTTCAGGTGGTTTAAGTGATGAAGAAATCGAAAAAATGGTTAAAGATGCTGAAGCCAATAAAGAGTCTGATAAAAAGAAAAGAGAGTCTGTAGATGTAAGAAATCAAGCAGATACCTTAATTCATTCTACAGATAAAAATCTTAAAGAGCACGGTTCTAAAGTATCTGAAGCCGACAAAAAAGCTATTGAGGATGCTTCGAGTCAATTAAAAGAGGCTCTTAAAGGTGAAAACACAGATGATATAAAGAAAAAAACTGAGGCATTAGTTCAAGCCTCAATGAAACTTGGAGAAGCAATATATAAATCACAACAAAATACAAAACCAGATTCTAATAAAGATGATGGTAAAGATGATAAAGGAAAAAAAGATGATAATGTTGTTGATGCTGATTTTGAGGAAGTAAAAGACGAGAATAAAGAAAAGAGCGCTTAACATACATTTATCTGTCCGGGGTATTAAATGGCAAAAAGAGATTATTATGACGTCCTCGGTGTAAATAAGAGCGCATCCCCCGAAGAGTTAAAATCTGCATATAGAAAGTTAGCTGTAAGATATCATCCAGATAAAAATCCAGGCGATAAAGGAGCTGAGGAAAAATTTAAAGAAGCAAGTGAGGCCTACGGCATTCTATCTGATAAATCTAAAAAAGAAAATTACGATAATTTTGGTCATGCTGCCTTTGAAAATGGTGGCGGTGGACAAGGTGGATTTGGAGGTTTTGGAGGTTTCAGTAGTGCGGATTTTTCGGACATATTTGAAGATTTTTTTGGAGACTTCGGAGGTGGAAGAAGAAGTTCTAGAGGAAGAAGTTCAAACAATAGAGGATCAGATCTAAGATATGATTTATCGATTACATTAGAAGAAGCTTACGCAGGTAAAAAACAGAATATACAATTTTCGACATCGGAAAAATGTAGTACATGCAAGGGAAACGGATCTAAACCTGGGTCTAGTCCTGATAGATGCACTTACTGTGGAGGAAACGGTAGAGTAAGATCTAATCAAGGTTTTTTTACAGTCCAACAAACATGTCCTCAATGTGCCGGAAGTGGGGAAGAAATAACGAATCCTTGCTCAGACTGTAATGGACAAGGAAACACTCAAACTTCAAAAAAAGTGTCTGTCACAATACCAAAGGGAGTAGATGACGGGACAAGAATAAGACTTGCTGGCAAAGGTGAAGCAGGGACGAGGGGTGGTGCTAGTGGTGATTTATATTTATTTATAAATGTAAAATCTCATGAGTTATTTAAAAGGTCAGATGTAAATTTATTTTTTGAGTTTCCAATTTCAATAGCAGACGCAGCACTTGGTACAACAATAGAGATACCAACAATAGATGGTAAAAAAGCAAAAATAAAAATACCTGATGGAACTCAAGATGGTAAACAATTTAGGTTAAAAGGTAAAGGAATGCCTTTTATGCGTAGGGGAGATTTTGGAGATTTATACGTTCAAATTAAAACTGAAGTCCCAGTGTATTTAAATAAAGAACAAAGAAGTCTTTTAGAAAAATTTAGGGAAATAGAAAATGATAAATCAAACCCAAGTATCAAAAAATTTTTTCAAAAGGCAAAAGATTTTTGGAAAAGTTAGCAAATTCAACTTTGGTTCATAAGAAATAATATTTAAGTTGAAATAATTAATACCTAGTTTAATAAATAAATATGATTATCTGGATTGCCTCATATCCAAAAAGTGGAAATACTTGGGTCAGATCTTTTCTAACCGCATACTATTTTTGTGAAAATGGAATTTTTGATATTAACAGGTTAAATTTAATAGAAGACTATCCAAATAAACAATTTTTTAAGGAAGAAGTTAAACAAGGTGAGATTCATAAACATTGGGAAACGTCTCAAAAGAATATACGTGATCAAAAAAAAGTGAAGTTTTTAAAAACTCATAATTCTTTAATCACTGCTTTTGGAAATGATTTTACTAAGCCTGAGTATTCTCTAGGAGTTATCTATATAATTAGAGATCCTCGAAATGTTATAACTTCAGTTAAAAATCATAATGACCTAGAGTCATATGACCAAGCATTAAAATTTATGCAGGATGAAAATAAGGTATTACAAGATTACCCACATCTAAAAAACTATGCAAAAACTAATATTGTTAACTCTTGGAGAATTAATTACCAATCTTGGTTAAACAACAAGTCTTTTCGAAGATTAATAATAAGATACGAGGATATGGTTAAAAATCCATCTCAAACTTTTGAAAAACTAGTAGTTTTTGTAAATACTTTAATGAGATTTGATAATAAAATTGATCAAAATAAACTTAAAAATGCTATCGATACAACTAACTTTAAAAGTCTTCAAAGTATAGAAAATGCAGGTAAGTTTGGTGAAAACGTATATTCTTTAAAAGATAATAGAAAAATAAAATTTTTTTATCAAGGACCAGAGAATGATTGGAAAAAAAATCTTGATGAGAGCATGATAAAAAAAATGAACGAATATTATAAAAATGACTTAAAATTCTTTAAATATGAAAACTAGAAAGATAAATTTAACGATTACAGGATGTCTAGGTAGAATGGGACAGCAACTTATCAGGTCTGCTTATAAAGATAAAAGATTTAAAATAAATAGCCTTACAGAAAATAAGGTCCTAAGGAAAAAAATCTCAGGCATATTACCAAAATTAAATAGTTTAGAAACTTTTAAAAAGAGTGATGTTATAATAGATTTTACAGTTCCAAAATGTACGCTCGAAGTTCTGAATATTGCTGTAAAACAAAAGAAAAGAGTAATAATTGGGACTACGGGTTTCACTTTAAAAGAGGAAAATATAATAAAAAAAATTTCAAAAAAAATTCCAATTCTCAAAGCTGGAAATATGAGTCTTGGGATTAATCTTTTGATGTATTTGACTGAAATTGCATCAAAATCTTTAGGTAATAATTTTCTAAGTAAAGTTTTTGAAGCTCATCATAAATTTAAAAAAGATCATCCTTCTGGTACAGCTTTAATGTTAGGTCAGGGCATCGCGATAGGGAAAAATAAAAATTTGTATGGAATTATGGGTAAAAAATATCTTAATAAAAAAAAATTTCCTTACGGAAAAAAAATAAATTTTAATTCGGTTAGAAAAGGTAAAATTATTGGTGAACATGAGGTTTTATTTTCTAGTGGGAAAGAAATAATAAGACTTAATCATGAGGCTTTTGATAGAGCGCTTTATTCTGAAGGCGCACTTACAGCTGCTAGTTGGTTAATGAGGAAAAAACCTGGTTTGTATTCTATGAGAGACTTAATGAATTTCAAATAATGAATGAAATTCAAAGAGCAAAAATTATACAAAGGATACTAAATAAAACTTATCCAAGTATTAAAGTTCCACTCGAAAGTCGAAATGTATTTACTCTATTAATATCAGTTCTACTTTCTGCACAATGTACAGATGTAAATGTAAATAATGTAACTAAAAACATTTACCCTAAATATCACAAACCAGAGCATTTTGTGAAATTAGGAAGAAAAAAAATAGAAACTTTAATTAAAAAAATTGGTATTTTCAGAATTAAAGCAAAAAGTATTTATAATTTATCAAAAATACTGGTAAAAGATTATAAAAGCAAAGTACCCAAAACTTTTGAAGAACTCGAAAAATTACCTGGTGTTGGACATAAAACAGCTGGTGTTGTAATGTCTCAAGGCTTTGGTCACCCAGCTTTTCCTATTGATACTCATATTCATAGACTTGCTCAAAGGTGGGGATTAACAAATGGAAAAAATGTAGTTCAGACTGAATATGATCTAAAGAGATTGTTTCCAAAAAAACATTGGAACAAATTACATCTACAAATAATTTATTACGGTAGAGAATATTGTAAAGCAAGAGATTGTTACGGATTGAGTTGTAAAATTTGTACTTCTTGTTATCCTAACAGAAAAAAACCATTTATCGCAAAAAAACCTTAATGAAAATTTTAGGAATTGGAAATGCTATCGTCGATATACTTTGTAAAGTGACAGATAAGTTCTTAACAAAGCATTCTCTTACAAAGAGCACAATGAAATTAGTTGATGAAACAGAATTCAAAAATTTACTATCATCATTAAAGATAGAGCAAACTGTTTCAGGTGGTTCTGTCGCTAATTCTATTGTGGGTTTATCACAACTAGGAAATGAAGTTGGATTTATTGGAAAAATAAGTGATGATGAGTTGGGTCAAAAATATGAGGATGGCATGAAAAAAGAAAAAGTTAAATATTTATATAAAAAGAAAATCGAAAAAATTCCAACAGGATCTTGCTTAATTTTAATTACACCAGACTCTGAAAGAACAATGTGCACTTATTTAGGAACTGCAGGAAAAATTGACGATAATGATATTAAAGAAGACGAAATTAGAAATGCAGATATGATTTTTTTAGAGGGTTATTTATGGGATGAAGGAAGTCCAAAAAAGGCTTTTGATAAAGCAATCACCCATTCAAAAAAAGTTGCCATGTCTTTATCAGATCAGTTTTGTGTTGAAAGACATAAGCCTCATTTTTTAGATTTAGTAAAAAATCATTTAAATGTAATTTTTGCTAATGAACAAGAGATTTTATCTTTGATAGATGCAAAAAATTTTGATGACGCTATTTCATTTTCTAAAGAATTAAAAAAAAATGTTATTATCACAAGAGGTTCAAAGGGTGCAATTTCAATAGACAATGAACAAGTTGAAGAAATACAAGCTAAACCAAATTTAAAAATTAAAGATTTAACTGGTGCTGGAGACCTTTTCGCTGCTGGCTATTTACATGGTATTATAAATAATTTAAAGACAAAAGAGTGCCTTATAAAGGGGACCGAATTGTCCTCAAAAATTATCCAGATTATTGGCGCAAGAATTTAATTAATGAATCGAATAACCATTTTTATTATTTAATATAAAATTTTCGTCACCAAAAAAATCGCTCATTTTTTTTCTTAATCTATAGATATGAGTCTCAACTGTATGAGTCTCTAAATCTGGTGAATAATCCCAGACACTTTTTTGTAAATCTTTTATAGTTACATTTTTTTTATCATTAATGAAAATTATCAAATTTGTTTCTCTTTCAGTCAAATCTAATTTTTTATCTTTAAAAGAAATAATTCTAGAATTTAAATCTAAATTATATTTTCCAATTCTTATATTTGATTGTTTGAAAAATTTATTTTTTAAAAAATTTATATTGATAATTTCAAGTAATTTCTCTAATTTTATTATTTTATCCTCTAGAACTAAAAGATTTTTTACACCATTAATATTTTTTTTAGAAATTACAAGGTAGTCAATTTTTGGATCAAATTGAATATTTTTATATTCATTTTTATTACAATTAATCATTTTAAAATTTAAACTTTTATGAATTTCGTCTAATATTTCAAATAAAATTTGATACTCAAAAATAATTAATATTTTTGGACTCATTTTTGTAAAATATGACAATTATTATAAAAAATAAAGAAACACTTTTAATTGATGACTTTAAATTTAGATGTTCAGTAGGAAAAAATGGGTTTAGCAGAAATAAAAAGGAGGGGGACAACAAAACACCGATTGGAATATTCAATTTAGGCAATATCTATTACAGGGAAGATAGAATTATAAAACCAATTTCTAAACTTAAGAAAATTAAAATCAAAAGAAATATGGGATGGTGTGATGATCCAAAAAGTAAGAATTATAATAAATTAATTAAAATTAAAAAAAATTTAAAAATAAGTTATGAAAAACTTTTTCGAAAAGACAACAAATATGACTTATTTATACTAATTAAATATAATTACAAAAAAACATACAGAAACAAGGGTAGTGCAATTTTTTTACATTTAACAAAAAATTATTTACCAACACAAGGTTGTATTGCAATTAAAAAAGAAGATTTTTTAATTCTAAATAAACTAATTCGTAAAAATACAAAAATAAAAATTACCTAATTCTTTTTCCAAATATCCCAGTGCCAATTCTCAAAAAAGTTGATTTATATTCTAAAGCATCTAAATAATCGTTGGTCATTCCCATACTTATTTCTGAAAGATTAATTTTCTGATTCAATACAAGTAGATTTTTAAAAAAAGGTTTTGGATCCTGATTATCTGGCGGTATACACATAGTTCCAATTATGTTTAACTTTAAATCAATACATTGCCTATAAAAAGCCTCTAAATCGGAGGGATTTATTCCTGACTTTTGACCCTCATCACCAAGGTTAATTTGAATAAAGATTTTAATCTTTTTTGCTTTTTTTTGAATTTCGTTAGAAATTTTATTAGCAAGTTTTAAACTATCTAGAGAATGTATATAATCAAATACTTCGACGGCGTTTTTAACTTTATTGGTTTGTAACTTACCCAACATGTGTAATTTTAAGTTATTGTACTTTTCTTTTAGTGCTGGCCATTTTAATTGAGCTTCTTGAACTTTATTTTCACCAAACTCAACATGACCATATTCTATTAGAGGTAAAATATCTTGCTCTGAAAAAGTTTTTGAAACAGCAATTACTTTGGGCTCATATCCAGATAAATTCAGACTATCAATTTTAGTCTTAATTTTTTCTTTAATTTCAATTAAGTTCTTTTGTGTATAATGCATAAAAAATTACAAATATATTATTTCATTAATGAATTTGATTATTCTCATCTTATTAATTTAGACAAAAATATATCTTTTATTTGGAGAAATAAAAACAAAGAAACTTTGCTTAAAACATTAAAAGAATTACGTAATTTTTGCAATAAAAACGGAAGAAAACTTTATGTAAATAACGATATACACTTAGCACAAAAAATTGGAGCTGACGGTTTATATATTTCTTCAAGTAACAAAGATTTAATTTTATGTTCAGGTAAATTAAAAAAAAAATTTAAAATTTTAGGCTCTGCGCATAATATAAAAGAGATCAAAATTAAGGAAATTCAAAATGTTGCTGAAATATTCCTATCACCTTTATTTAAAGATAAAAAAAATAAGAAATTAGATGTCTTTAGATACTTAAACTTAAGAAAAGCAACTAATATTAAAGACATAGCCTTAGGTGGAATTAATGAAAAAAACCTTAAAAGACTAAAGTTAATTGATCCAGCAGGATTTGCTGGAATTTCATATTTTGAGAAAAAAAAAGGCCCCTAATAAATTAGGGGCCTTTTAAATCAATCTATCTAGTAATTAGAATGAGAACGAGATGTTTAATACCGTTGCTTCTACATCTTTAGCAGTCGCTGATCCATTTTTTGACTCTAAAGTATTCATATTCGCACCGATAGCAATTGAACCCATCGTGTATGAAGCTGAAATACCTGAGTTAACTTCATCATCAGCAGCACCGTCATACTCAATTTCTTGTCTAGCAGCACCTACTGAAAGATCTTCGTTAACTGCAATTGTGATACCATAGTGTTGAGCATCTTGGTCAGTTGCTGTTTGAGCTTCGTAATCAACGTTAGTGACTTGATAAGCAGCAGATACTGCACCCATAGTGTACGCAACACCAAAAGTTTCGTTTTCTGCCTCTTCACCATCGTCAAAGATACCAGCACTTAACTCTAAACCTTCCATTAAGCCACCGTAAACTATAGCATAACCAGTTTCTGCTCCACCTTTAGTACCTGCAGCAGTTCCTCTTGGGTTGTAAGATGCTGATAAATCAATTCCAGCAACTGTTACGTCGTATCCCCATTGAGAAGTTTGGTTATTACCAGTAATGTCAATTAAACCACTGTCTGTACTATCAGTTGCTTCGTAAACAGGTGAGTAAGCGTTTGGCACAATGTCTTTTAGTTTGTCAACACCACTTCCAGAGCTTGATGCACCTGAAAATGATAAAGTACCTGCATCACCTAAACCAAGTTTTAGATTGTAGTCATCGTACGTACCACCATCTAACTCATAGTAAACTGATACAGTCATACCATTGTCTAGATCTCCACCACCATTAAATTTAATACTGTCACCCATTGCCCATGGATTAACATCTGAATTAGTGTTAAGACCTGTGTAAGATAAAGCTGCACTACCTGATACACTTAGCTCACCAGCAACAGATGCTGAAGTAACTAAAGTAGTAGCTAATGCTGTTAATCCTACTTTTTTTAGTTTGTTCATAAATTTACTCCTTTTTTATAATTAATTATAAACAGTGCCTTTTTTAGCAAAAAAAGGGATTTTTCTAATAAAATATTAATATAAAGACTAATAAATAATCCTAGTGTTGCATTTTTGCATCATTTTTACCCTCTAAATGAGCTATTTTGCATTGAAACATATTCTAATTTTAAACTTATTATTTTGTGTTAATAACTAAATATAATTCTTTAATATGATTACTTCACGACAAATTATAATTTTTTTTTCAATAATTGTTCTTCTAACCCAATCAGCTTGTAATGCATTAAAACCAAAAAAAGTAAGTGCTCAAGATTTTCCCCCTGATCCACGACAGAGGGTTAAAAAAAATATAGAAGAGGGAAAAGGATTTAGAGTTTTTGATGGAAAAATGGGTGGAACCACTTATGACTTTGCAAGCTCAAATCCACTTTGGCAAGCCACTCTTGATACTTTAGATTTTATGCCATTAGTATCAGCAAATTATAGTGGTGGTATTGTAATTACCGATTGGTACAGTGAAAATAATACACCAAATGAATCAGTCAAAATCTCAATAAGATTTTTGACTAACGAAATAAGGTCAGACGCATTAGACATAAATGTTTTTTTAAAAAAATGTTCAGAAAATTTAACTAATTGCTCCATAAGCAAAAGTAACAACGATTTAGTTGCAGACTTGAATTTAAATATTCTAAAAAAAGCTTCAATGTATGAAAGAAAGATACTTGAAAAAAGAAAGAAAGAAAATCCCTATCCTATGGGTCAAATGAAATCAGGTAAGGGTAGAAAAAAAGATTAGAATAAAAACGATTAACTTGACTCATATCAATTGTGGAACGATATAATTTTAAGCTTGTAGAAAAAAAATGGCAAAAGTATTGGCTTGATAATAAAACCTTCAAGTCAAATAAAGATAAAGATAAAGAAAAGTTTTATTGTTTAGAGATGTTTCCATATCCCTCTGGAAAAATTCATATGGGACATGTTAGAAATTATACGTTGGGTGATGTGCTTTCAAGATACAAAACTTTAAAAGGGTATAATGTACTTCATCCTATGGGATGGGATTCATTTGGGCTACCAGCAGAAAATGCTGCAAAACAAAATAATCTCAACCCAAAGGACTGGACTGAAAAAAATATTCAAACGATGAAAAATCAATTAAAGATGCTTGGATTGTCGATTGATTGGGATAGAGAAATATCAACATGTTCATCTGAATATTACAAACACCAACAAAAAATATTTTTAGATCTTTATGACAAAGGTTTAGTGTACAGAAAAGAAAGTTATGTTAATTGGGACCCAATAGATAAGACAGTTTTGGCTAATGAACAAGTTATTGATGGTAAAGGGTGGAGATCAGGAGCTGTAGTGGAAAGAAAAAAATTAAATCAGTGGTTCTTTAAGATCTCACATTTTTCTGAAAATCTCTTAAAAGACTTAGATAATCTGGATAATTGGCCAGATAAAGTAAAAACAATGCAAAAAAACTGGATAGGGAAATCTTTTGGTTGTGAGATAGATTTTCAGATTGAAGGTTTTAAGGATATCAGATCTATTAAATGTTATACTACAAGACCAGATACATTATTTGGTTTTTCTTTTTTAGCACTATCAGTTGATCATCCGCTATCAAAATACTACGAAACTAACAAAGATTTTATTGAATTTAAAAATGAGTGTTCCAAAACTGGAACCACAGAAGAGTCTATTGCTCAGGCGACCAAAATTGGTTTTAAAACTGAGCTAACAGCGATAAATCCATTGGATAATAAGTCAAAAGTCCCAGTATATTTTGCAAATTTTGTCTTGATGGATTATGGATTTGGAGCTGTTTTTGGATGTCCAGCGCACGATCAGCGAGATTTCGATTTTGCAAAAAAATATAATCTTGAGATAAAAACGGTCGTTAAACCTGACAATGAGACAGATGAATTTAAAGTAGATGAGGAAGCCTACACTGGATCTGGAATAATAATCAATTCAGAATTTTTAAATGGCTTAAAGGTGCCTGAAAAATCTATAGACGAAACAATTAAAATTTTAGAGAACAAAAATTTAGGAAAAAGAAAAACAAACTTTAGATTAAAAGATTGGGGCATTTCAAGACAAAGATATTGGGGCTGTCCGATACCAATTGCATACGATGAAAACTACAATGTTATAAAAATCCCTGAGAAAGATTTGCCTGTAGAACTTCCAAGTAACATTGATTTAATTACTAACGGGAATCCACTTAATGCTCAGCAAGAATGGAAACAAATAACTATTAATGGAAAAAAATGTGTTAGAGAAACAGATACTTTGGACACCTTTGTTGACTCATCTTGGTACTTTTTAAGATTTTGCTCAGCGAAAGTTAACAATAAGCCATTTAATATTGATGATATTGATTATTGGATGCCAGTTGATCAATATATAGGTGGTGTTGAACATGCGATATTACATCTTCTATACTCACGCTTTTTTATGAAAGCTATTAGCCTAAATAATGAAAAGATAAGACTTCAAGAACCTTTTAAAGGTTTATTTACTCAAGGTATGGTTTGTCATGAGACTTACAAAGATGAAAACAACAACTGGCTTTTCCCAGAAGATGTTTCCACAAAAGACGGCAAAAATTTTTATCTAAATAACAACCCTTCGAAAAAGGTTATAGTTGGCCCTTCAGAGTCGATGTCAAAATCGAAAAAAAACACAATTGACCCTGAGAAAATAATAAGTATGTATGGCGCAGATGCAGTAAGATTATTTATATTATCCGATAGCCCTCCTGAAAAAGATATACAGTGGTCCGATACTGGAATTAGTGCGTCCTTTAAATTTTTACAAAAATTTTGGATACTTAACAAAAAGATACTTGAAAACCAGAATAAGTTTTCTATTTTTGATGAAGATTTAGAAAAATTTAGCAATCAAATAATTGAAAAACTTGAAAAAGATTTAGATAGATTTGGCTTTAATGTGGTTATTGCTTCAATACATAAAATCTATTCTTTTTACAGTCAGCAAACTAACAAAAAGGACTGGGGAAGTAATTTTTTTGAAAATTATACAAATATATTAAAAGTAATTAATCCAATATTACCTCATTTCTCAAATGAATGTCTTGAAAAATTAAAACAAAAAGTAAGTGAAATTAGATGGCCTAAAGTAAATAAAAAATATTTAGAAGAGGAGATTGTTAATATAGTTACTCAAGTAAACGGGAAGAAAAGAAAAGTATTTCCTGTGAGCAAAGTTTTAAATAAAGAAACGTTGGTAAAAGATATCAAAAATGATCCACAGATAAAAAAATATCTGGATAATAAAGAGATTATTAAAACAATATATGTAGAAAATAAATTAATTAACTTTATTATTAAAGAATAATGAAAAACTTAAAATACTTATTTATTTTCTTTTTTTTACTTAGCTGTGGATATACGCCTATTTATCAAACAGATCAAAACTCAAAAATTAGACTAGATATGATTAATTATTCTGGCGATAAAAAACTAGGAAGGTCTATAACTAAAGGTATAGAAAGATTAAGAAAAAACCAATCAGACAATATTTATGATCTTAACTTTAATAGCTCAAAAAAAGAAAGTGTCGTTTCAAAAGACAAAAAAGGAAATATATTAACCTATAAAATGCTTATAGAGGTAGATTTTAATTTAGAAAGTAAGGAAAATAATAAAATCTTTTCAAAGAAATTTATAAAGGAAACATCTTATAATTCGATGAATAATAAATTCGAATTAAGTCAATATAAGTTAAATTTAGAGAAAAATATGATTTCACAAATTTTACAAGATATAAATATTTACCTTAATATAATAAGAAATGATCTCTAAATTTTATGAATTAGCAAAATTTAAGAATAAGATTAATTACTACTTATTTTACGGTGAAAATGATGGACAAAAAATAGATACAATAGAAAATAACTTTAAGAATTTTACCAAGGAAAATACTTATAAATACTCAGAAAAAGACATACTTGCTGATACAAGAATTTTTTTAGAAAATTTATATTCAAAGTCTTTTTTTGAAAAAGAAAAATTAATAATAATTTCTGATGTCACAGACAAAATACTTAGTTTATTTCAAGATAATTTAGAAACAAAAGTTGAGGATATAATCATAATTTTAATAGCAAAAAAATTAGATAAAAAATCTAAAATTAGAAATTTTTTTGAAAAAGAAAAAAATCTTATAATCGTTCCTTTCTACGAGGACACATCTCAAACACTAATATCAATTGCAAAAAAGATTTTATATGAAAATAAACTAAATCTATCACAAGAACATTTAAATTTAATAATTGAAAAATCACAGGGGGATAGAATAAATCTCAAAAATGAATTGAAAAAAATAATAAATTTTAGCGAAGGTAAAAAGAAAATTGAATTAAGTGATATTTTAAAATTAACAAACTTGAGTGAAAATTATAGTGCCGGAGAATTGGTTGATGAATGTCTAAGTAAAAATAAAAAAAAAACTCTCAATATTCTTAATGAAAATATCCCATCTAGTGAGGATAATATTTTAATTTTAAGAACCTTTTTGAATAAGTTAAAAAGACTAAGAAAGTTAAGACTAAATTTAAACGAAAATAATAATATTGATCAAGCAATTAACTCATTTAAACCTCCAATATTCTGGAAAGATAAAAATATAATTAAGCAGCAAATCAAAATATGGGAATTGAATGATATTGAGAATTTTATTGTAGATATAAACAATACTGAGAGTTTAATTAAAAAAAATCCACAAATTTCTAATCAAATCATAAATAATATGATTTTAGATAAAATTGAAAATACTAATATCCAGATTTAATTATATCAATTATCTTGTTTAGTTGATCAAGCTCTTTGTAATAAAATGATATTGTGCCTTTATTATTTTTATTATTTTTAATAGAAACACTAAGTCCAATTTTTTCAGATATAGAGTTTTCTAAATCTCGGATATTTGAATCCACTTTACTAGAGGTATTTCTTTTAGTTTTTCTGAATATTTTAACTAAATTTTCTGCCTGCCTTACAGATAATTTTTTTTCAATAAATTTATTTGCTAAAAAAACAGCGTTTTCGAGCCCTACTAATATCTTTGCATGACCAGCTGTAATCTTTTTCTGCTCCACAAAATCAAGAACCTCTTTTGGTAGATTAAGTAACCTTAATGAGTTAGAAATATAACTTCTACTCTTACCTATAAATTTTGATACTTTGTCTTGATCATATGCAAATTCATCTATCAATCTTTTATAGCCTTGTGCTTCCTCTAAAGGATTTAGATCGTGTCTCTGAACGTTTTCAACAATTGCAAATTCTAAAGATTTAAGATCATCAGCATCTGTTACAACTACAGGAATTTCATGAAGTCCTGCTTTTTGTGCCGCTAACCATCTCCTTTCTCCAGCTATAATCTCATATTTAGATATGTTCGTATCAGATTTTCTAACTATAATTGGCTGAATAACACCGCGTTCTTTTATTGAATTAACTAAATCATTTAAGTTTTCTTCGTCAAAATTTTTTCTTGGTTGATATTTGTTTGGAACTATCTCGGCCAAAGTTAAATTATTAGTTTTATTCTCAACCTTAGTTTCACCGATTAAAGAAGATAATCCTCTACCCAGCCCTTTTTTTATTTTGTTCATTATGCTGCACTCCCAATTTTATTTTCCTGTGCCATAAACTCATCAGTAAAACTATAATAGGATTTGCTACCTGGACAATTTTTATCATAAATCAAAACAGGAATTCCATGGGAAGGCGCTTCGGATAATCTTACGTTTCGAGGTATTACCGTTTGGTAAACTTTGTCTTTAAAATACTCTCTAGCTTCTTGCTCAACTTGCGATGAAAGTTTGTTTCTTCGATCATACATAGTTAAAAGTATGCCCTGAATTTCCAATTCAGGATTTAGATTGGCTTTAATTCTCTTAATAGTCTTCATTAGTTGCGTAAGTCCTTCTAAGGCAAAAAATTCCGTTTGGAGTGGCACAAGTAATGAATTAGATGATACTAGGGCCATTACTGTTAATAAGCTTAAAGAGGGAGGACAGTCTATAAGTATATAATCATATAATCCTCTAGAATCGTTTAAATAAGAGGTTAATTTGGCCTTTAAGATAAAGGCTCTGTCACTATCACCAGCCGTCTCAACCTCCAATCCAGAGAGATCTACATTGGATGATATTAAATCAAGATTTTGAAAGTCTGTTTTTTTAATTACGTTTGAAATTGACATTGTGCCATTAAGAATTCCATAAATTGTCTGATCGGATTGAGAGGTATTGGATAATCCCAGCCCTGTAGTAGCATTCCCTTGAGGATCTAAATCGATTACTAAAATTTTTTTTCCAAGTTGGGATAACGCGGACGCTAAATTGATAACAGTTGTTGTTTTTCCAACCCCACCCTTTTGATTAATAATTGAAATTATTTTCATGAAATCCTTTTTTTAATTTTTTTGATGTTTAATATAAACGAGTCATTGCTTGTTAAACTTTTTTTTTCTTCATAATCTAAATCCCACTCCTGAAGTGTTTCATTAAGAATTTTTCTTCCACTACTTCCCATAAAAAAAATAATATTTTTATATTTTTTAAAATTTTCATTGACCAAGTTTAAAATCACAGGCATTGGCTTAAACGCCCTGGACATAATTGTTCCTGTTTCAATATTTTTAAGTGAAAAAATATCTTTTTGAATTATTTCTGTATTTAAATTTAATTTTTTCGAAACTTCTCTAAGGAAAGCACATTTGTGGTAGCTTTTTTCGTAAAGATTTACTTTGAGGTCGTTTTTAATTTTTTTCATCACTATAGCCACTATTAATCCAGGCATTCCACCCCCAGTTCCTAAATCTGAGGTTGTATTGCAATTTAAATCAACAAAATCAATAATTTGCGCTGAATCTATTATATGGCGCTCTCTTATTGCCTCTTTTTCATACATTTTTTTACTTATAATATTAATTTTCTGATTTTTTTCTTGTATCATCGTAATTAAGCTCTCAAGCTCATTACAAGTTTCACGTGAAACATTCAAATTGGAAATTTTAGAATAAGAATTTAAAATTAAGTTATCCATTAAGCTATATGCTTAATAGACTTTCTTTTGACGTGTGACAACAAAATATATACGGCTGCAGGAGTTATTCCATCGATTCTTAAGGCCTGGCCCATAGTTTTAGGCCTTATTTCTTTGAATTTGGCTTTTACCTCATTAGAAAGGCCTGAAAATTGATCATAATCAATGTTATCTGGTATTGTTAAATTTTCATCTCGTTTAAAAGCTAAAATATCGGCCTTTTGTTTCTTTAAATATCCTCTGTAATGAGAGTTAATCTCAATCTGCTCATCAATATCATTGCCATAATCAGCGATTTCAGGCCATATATTCCTAATTTTTGTCATATCAACACTTTTTTGGGTTAGAATTTCCTCTGCTGATCTAAAAACACCGTCTTTTGCTATTTTTATTCCAAATTTATCTGCCTTAGAGGGTGAAATGTTTAAATTAGACATTTGAAGAGATATTTTGCTTAATTTATTAAATTTGTCCTCAAAGAGTTGCTTTCTAAATTCTGCTATTAAACCAATTTTAATTCCTTTGTGGGTAAGCCTTAAGTCTGCATTATCTGACCTTAGACTTAGTCTGTATTCTGCTCGAGATGTGAACATTCTATAAGGCTCTGCAACACCTTTTGTAACTAAATCATCTATCATAACGCCAATGTAAGCATCTGATCTATCTAAAATAAAAGGCTCCATATTCTTGAAGGATAGAGCAGCATTAATTCCTGCTATAAGGCCTTGAGCAGCTGCTTCCTCATAACCTGTAGTTCCATTAATTTGACCTGCAAGATAAAGATTTTTTATTTTTTTTGTTTCCAGTGTTAAAAAGAGCTCTCTAGGATCAATATAATCATATTCTATAGCATATCCTGGTCTAATTACTTTTACATTCTCTAAACCACTGATATTGTTAAGTATTTCATATTGCACAACCTCAGGTAGAGATGTAGATATACCATTAGGGTAAATAGTATGATCATGTAGGCCCTCAGGCTCTAGAAATATTTGATGTCTTGTCTTATCAGCAAATTTTACTATTTTGTCCTCAATAGATGGACAATATCTAGGACCAACACCTTGTATACTTCCGGAATACATTGCACTTTTAGATAAATTCTTTTCTATTATTTTATGAACCTTTTCGTTTGTATAAGTCATCGAACAAGACACTTGTTTGTTTAAATTTTTTTTGGTCAGAAAAGAAAAAAAATATGGATCTTCATCGGCAAACTGTTTTTCCAAATTTTCAAAATTAATTGTTCTAGAATCTAATCTAGGAGGTGTTCCTGTTTTTAATCTTCCAATTTTGAAATTATACTTTTTTAATTGTTCACTTAAACCTGTACTCGGTTTTTCATTAAATCGTCCAGCAGGAGTTCTTTCATCACCTATATGTATCAAACCATTCAAAAAAGTGCCTGTTGTTAAGATTAACTTGTTACAACTCACTTTGTTACCTTTAAGTGTTGTAAACCCACTTATTTGGTTATTTTTAAAAATAAACTTGATTATAGGATCAGAAAAAATGCTTAAATTACAGTAGTTTACAAGTTTTTCTTGCATATATTTGCGATATAATGATCTGTCAGACTGAGTTCGCGGTCCTCTAACTGCAGGTCCTCTACTTCTATTTAATAATCTAAATTGTATTCCAGACTTGTCTGCTACCTCTCCCATAACACCATCTAAAGCATCAATTTCTCTAACTAGGTGACCTTTGCCTAAACCACCTATAGCTGGATTACATGACATTTCTCCGATTGTTTTTTTGTTATGTGTAAACAAAGCGGTATTTACACCAAGCCTTGCTGAGGCCGCTGCTGCTTCACAACCAGCATGACCGCCTCCGATAACAACTACATCAAATCGCAAATCTTTTTTCATGGAATAAATTTATATTTGATTAGAATATTTACAAGATTTGTGTTTTTTTTCTTAAAAAAGTGTTGTTTATCAACGAAAATCAGTAAAAAACTTCAAAAAATCCCTGTAAAATGGTTATTATTTTCCAATGCAAAAATCATTGAAAATACTGCCTAATATCTCTTCTACATCGACTTTACCGACAATCATACCTAATTGTCTTGTAGCTAACCTTAGATCCTCAGCACCTTTATCAAAATCCTTTTTATCATTTTTATCTGAAAAATTATTTAAGTGATCAACGCACTGAAGCAAATGTTGTCTATGCCTTTCTCTTGTAATTAAGATATCTTCCTCTGATATAAATTTATTTTCTAGGTGGTTTTTTATTTTAGAAATTAGTTTATCTATATTTAAATTATCTTTTAGTGAAATCAAAACATGATTAAATTTAGAAGTTTCAATATCTAATTTTTCTCTCAACAGATCTGATTTATTAATAACTAGAATTGCGTCTTTTTTTAATAAATCATTTAAAAAACCGCTTAAATCAATACTTTTAGCATCTACTACTACTAGTTTTAGATCAGCATTTTCAGCTTTTTTTAATGATAATTTTATTCCTTTTTTTTCGATTTCGTCCTTAGAGTCTCTTATGCCCGCTGTATCTGAAATTATAACTGGGTAACCATCTATGTTTAAATGTGTTTCAACAACGTCTCTTGTAGTACCAGCAATTTCAGAGACTATTGCAACTTCCCTGTTTGATAAATTATTTAATAGACTAGACTTACCGGCATTGGTTGGACCTACAATTGCAATTTTAAAACCTTCACGAATTATCTCACCAACTTTTTGATCATTTAAAATTTTCTTAATTTCATTTAAGACATTCAATGAATCCTTTTTGATTTTTTTTAAATTTTCTTCCGGCAAATCCTCATCGGGAAAATCTATTTTTGCCTCAACGAATGACAAAATTTTTAATAATTTCTCTCTCAACTCATTGAATTTATTTGAGGATTTTCCCTTCATCATTTTTACTGCTTGCAATCTTTGAATTTCAGTTTCTGCCGAGATCAAATCAGCTATACTTTCTGCTTTTAGTAAATTTATCTTACCATTTTGAAAAGCCAGCTTTGTAAATTCCCCTGCCTCTGCTAACCTACAATTTTCAATTTTTGAAATTTCATTTTGAACTGAGATAACAACTGCTTTCCCGCCATGTACATGGATTTCAGCCATGTCCTCTCCTGTGTAGCTCTCAGGGCCTGGAAACCATATTATTATACCTTCATCAATTAGCTCAGAAGTGTTGATATTGTTTATTTTTCGAAGGGTTGCCACTCTTGGCTTTGGAATTTCTTTATTTGTAAGTTTTTTGAGCGCTTTCGCAGTCTCAGGACCTGAAATTCTTATAACAGCCACCCCGGACACACCTGGGCCAGACGATAAGGCGTAAATTGTCATTAAATTAGTATAACTTTAATTCAAAAATAATGAAAAATAAATTAAGTAGGCTTATTCATCGAATTAAAGAAGTCTGAATTGTTTTTTGTATCCTTTAATTTCGAACTTATAAATTCGATTGCGTCCATAGTACCCATTGGGGCTATAATTCTTCTTAGAACATTCATTTTTTGTAGATCATTTTTATCAAACAGTAATTCTTCTCTTCTTGTTCCTGATTTGGTTATATCTATAGCTGGATATATTCTTTTATCAGCAATTTTCCTATCAAGAACTGTTTCGCTATTCCCGGTTCCTTTAAATTCCTCGAAAATTACCTCATCCATTCTACTACCAGTATCAATTAAAGCTGTGGAGATAATTGTCAAAGATCCTCCTTCTTCGATATTTCTTGCTGCACCAAAAAATCTTTTTGGTCGTTGAAGTGCATTCGCATCAACACCGCCGGTTAAAACCTTTCCAGAACTTGGAATTACAGCATTGTAAGCTCTTCCTAATCTGGTTATTGAGTCCAAAAGAATTACTACATCCTTTTTATGTTCTGTAAGTCTTTTTGCTTTTTCTATAACCATCTCAGCCACGGCTACGTGTCTTTGTGCTGGTTCATCAAAAGTAGAACTTATTACCTCACCTTTTACAGTCCTTTGCATATCTGTAACTTCCTCTGGTCGTTCATCAATAAGCAATACAATTAAATAGCATTCTGGATAATTTTTAGCAATTGAGTTTGCTATGCTTTGTAAAATCATTGTTTTACCAGCCTTAGGAGGTGAAATAATAATCGACCTTTGTCCTTTTCCTATTGGGCTTACTAAATCAATTAATCTAGGTGTTAAATCTTGTTTTTTATCTGGTTTTGATATTTCAACTTCCATAACCAGTTGTTTATCTGGGTATAATGGAGTCAGGTTATCAAAAGCTATTTTGTGTCTAGACTTATCAGGTTCTTCGAAATTTATCTTACTTACTTGTAAAAGAGCAAAATATCTCTCACCTTCTTTGGGTGCTCTAACTGGCCCTTCTACTGTATCTCCAGTTCTTAATCCAAATTTTCTTATCTGGCTTGGACTGACATAAATATCGTCAGGTCCTGGAAGATAGTTTGATTCCATTGCTCTTAAAAAACCAAATCCATCCTGGAGCAATTGTAAAACTCCAGCTCCTGTAATTTCTTCTTTTTCAGCAACTTTTTTAAGAATTGCAAAGAGAATTTCTTGTTTTCTTAGTGTACTTGCGTTCTCAATACCAAGCTCTTCTGCTTGTGTAATAAGTTGTTCGGATGATTTGAGTTTTAGTTCTTGTATGTTCATGATTAAAAATTATTAAGGACTTAATAATAGAACGAATATATATGCTATTTGTAAATATTCAACCCTAGATAGGCTTAAAAATCACAACAAATATGATTAAAATAAGCAACAATGTCGGTATTTCATTTATAAATCTATAAAATTTATGTGAATGTGTATTAACGTCTAATTTAAACTGTCCTAAAATTCGACCAAGATAAAAATGATAAATTGTTAAAATAACGACAAATATCAATTTCAAAATCATCCAGGTTTGTCCAAGTTGTTGAAATCCTATTTCATGGATTAATAATAAACCAAATAGCCAAGATAATACCATCGCTGGTGTCATGATATAAAAAAATAGTTTTCTTTCCATTACCTTGAATACATCTGATATAATTGGCTGAGTATTGTTTTGAGAATGGTAAACAAAAATTCTTGGAAGATATAACAATCCAGCCATCCAAGAAATAACTGATATTAAATGTAACGATTTTAAAAGTAAGTAAATATTCATTAATTAGATATTTTTTTGAATTAGAGATTTTAATAGAATTATGTGATCCTCATTATCATTCAAACATGGCACCATATCAAAATTTTCTCCACCAGATTCTAAAAAACTCTCTTTTCCTTGAATTTGTATTTCTTCTAAAGTTTCTACACAATCTGAGGAAAATCCTGGACATATAGCTAAAACATTTTTTTTACCCTCTTTAGGTAAACTTTCTAAAGTTTTGTCTGTGTAAGGTTGAAGCCACTTCTCAGGGCCAAATCTAGACTGGAATGTTGTCTTGATCTCAACTGAAGTAAATTTTTCTGATATCAGTCTCGTTGTTTTATGACAATAGCAATGATAAGGGTCACCTTTATCAAAATATTTTTGTGGTATTCCATGATAAGAAGCCAATATTAAATCTGGCTTCCAATTGATTTCTTTAATTTTCTTATTCAAAGAGTTTACAAGCGCCTCTATGTATAAAGGGTCAGATTCATAATGTGGCACTATTTTTAGTGAAGGTTGCCATCTCATTTTCATAAGAGTTCTGTATACTTCATCACAGACGGTTGCGGTAGTTGCTGCTGCATATTGAGGATAAAGCGGGAGAATTATTAAATTTTCACAACCCATCTCATGAAGAGTTGCAATTTTACTTCTTATGCTTGGATTTCCATATCTCATTGCGTAATCTATTATCAAGTTTTTTTCTGATATTATGCTTGAAAGTTTCTCCGCTTGTTTTTGGGTATAATGCAAAAGTGGTGAAATATTTTTATCTTTCATCCAAATTTCTTTGTAAGCTTTTGCTGTTTTAGAGGGTCGAAAAGTTAATATAAAAACATTTAAGATAAACTGCCAAATTATCGGGCTAACTTCAATCACTCTTCTGTCCGATAAAAATTCTTTAAGATATTTTCTAATATCTAGCCAACTTGTTGAGTCGGGCGTTCCCAAATTTATTATTAAAACTCCAGTTTTGCCAAAATTTATTGGCGGGTGTTCATTTTTGTTTTTCATTAATAATCTTTCACAGTTTTCACCAAATAATCCATCATATTTGGATCTGTTTCTGGCAAAATACCATGTCCTAAATTAAATATATATGGGTGATCTTTAAATATATCCAAATATTTTATTGCCTCCTTTTTTAAGTTTTCTTTATCAGAAAGTAAAACTTTTGGATCCATCCCGCCTTGCACAGGAATTTTAATTTCTTTATTAATCTTTATTGGATCAACCTCATAGTCAATACAAATTGTATCTGGTTTAACGATTTCACAATAATCTTTATAATTTTTTATTCCTCTCGGGAAACAAATAACAGGCACGTTTAACGATTTAACATAATTAACCAAACTTAATGTAGGATTATATATATAATAAGATAAATCTTTTTCTTTTAATAACCCGGCCCAACTATCAAAAATTTGAATTATTTGAGCTCCACTATCAATTTGATTTTTAATATGTATTTTTAAAAATTTGTCTAAAATTTTTAAAACTTTATCAATTAAATATTTATCTTCATAAAAATTATCATTTAAATTTAATTTTGGCGATTTTTTATTTAACATATATACCAATAAAGTCCAAGGTGCTCCTATAAAACCTATGGTAGTTTTGTTTTTAGTGTGTTGCGAATTACTAACTAATTCAATTAATTTATAAACAGCTGAAAGTTTTTCAACGAAGTCAACTTCTTCTACATTAGATATTTTTTCTAAATCAAGATTGCCGAGTAATGGACCTATATTTTTTTTAAATTCAACATTTTGATTTAAACCGTATGGTAACATTAAAATATCAGAGAAAATTATTGCTGCATCTAAATTAAATCTTTTTAAGGGTTGCAAAGTAATTTCACTAGATAATTTTTCATTGAGACAAAGTTTGATAAAATCTGGATTTTGTTTTCTTATTTCTCTAAACTCAGGTAAATACCTTCCAGCTTGTCTCATAATCCAAATCGGATTAATATCACTTTTTTTATTTATTATTACTTCTTCAATTGGAGACATATTAATAATTAAATATAATTAGTAGTAATATTAGTATAGTCTGTGAATATTGATGATTAAATTTAGTGAACATTTTATAAACAATTTATTAACATTTAAGTCTTAAATTTTATTAAATATATACGCAAAATTGAAGCTTATTAACTAAATACATTAAATAACCATTAAAGATTTTAACATGTTTGATATTGTTAATAAAAGTATTGTTTTACAGCGTAAATTTAAAATTATGAAAAATATCCAATATGATAAATATAATACAAATTTATACACATTTTATACATGAGTAATTTATACCAAATTTATTTAATATCAGATGCAACTGGTGAAACTTTGGATCGTATTTTTATAGCTATTAAAGCTCAATTTAAAAATATAAATTACAAAGTACACACTTATTCCTTTACTAGGACAGAAAATCAGATACTAAAAATTTTAGAAAACGCAGAGCAAGAAAAAAATTCCATAATTTTATATTCCATTGTCGACAGTAGCTTAGCAAAATATCTTGCCAAAAATAGTGATATGAAAAAAATTCCATGCTTTGGAGTGTTGGGTGATCTAATATTAAGTTTTTCTAAACTTTTAAACCAAAAAGCCTCACACCAACCAAGTGGTCAATATGCTCTGGATGAAGACTACTATAAAAGAATTGAGGCGATTCAATTTACAATGAATCATGATGACGGCAATCTTGTAAAAGAAATAAAACAATCTGATGTAATTTTATTAGGAGTTAGTAGAACAAGCAAAACTCCTACAGCTGTTTTTTTAGCAAATAAAGGTCTAAAGACATCCAACATTCCCTTAATAACAGAAGATTCTATTCCAGAGATTTTAAAAAAAAATCCAAAAATTTCATGTGTTGTGGGATTAAACACCGAACCAGAAAGGTTAGTAGAAATAAGAAAAAACAGAATGAACTCTCTTAAGGAAAATACCAATAAACTTTACACTGATTTAGAACAGATAAAAAAGGAAGTGGACATGGCAAAAAATACCTTTAAAAAATATAAATGGCCATCAATTGATGTAACTAGAAAATCTGTAGAAGAAACGGCAGCTTCAGTAATTAAAATATACGAAATTTTTAAAGAAAATGCTTAAAATTATTCTTGCTTCTC
The DNA here is from genome assembly GCA_902520335.1 of uncultured Pelagibacteraceae bacterium. Classification (GTDB taxonomy): domain Bacteria; phylum Pseudomonadota; class Alphaproteobacteria; order Pelagibacterales; family Pelagibacteraceae; genus Pelagibacter. The sequence continues at coordinate 59,460 of CABYNS010000001.1, read as the reverse complement.
AAAGCAAAGTTAGAAAGAAAATTCTTGATGAATACAATATTTTGAATGAAGTTAGACCATCAAATGTTGATGAAGATGTTGTAAAATCAAGTTTATTAAAAGAAGAAGCTTCACCAGAGATAATATCCAAAAATTTAGCTGAATTAAAAGCCAACAAGATAAGCGGGAAATATAGTGATAATTTAGTTTTAGGCGCTGATAGTGTCATCGATTTGAACGGAGAACTAATATCAAAACCGGACAATAGAGAAGAAGCTTTAGAAATTTTAAGAAAACTTAATGGCAAAAAACATTATTTAATTAGTTCAGTATGTATCTCTAAAAATGGATCTATGGTATGGAATCATACAGATAGGGCAACTTTGACAATGAAAAAAATGAAAGATGATGAGCTTAAAAATTACTTAGCTAAAATTTCTGATGAGGCTTTATATGCTTATAATGTTTATCAAATAGAAGGCGAGGGAAAAGATTTATTCTCAAGTATCGACGGAAATAAAAATACAATAATGGGACTCCCGATTGAAAAAATTAAAAAATATTTAGATAATTATAAATGAAAAAATATCTTGTAATTGGAAATCCTATCGAACATTCACTTTCACCTAAATTACATAACTATTGGTTTAAAAAAAATAACATTGATGCAAATTATGAAAGAAGAAAAACAGATAAGAGCGAAATTCAAGGGATTATTAATGAAATTAAGGATAATAAATTAGATGGAATAAACGTTACTGTTCCTTTTAAAACCGATGTCATTCCTTTTTTAGATACGCTTAGTAAAGAAGCTCAGATTACTCAATCTGTTAATACCATTTATATGCATGATAAAAAATTAGTAGGTCACAACACTGATATTAAAGGTTTTGAATTAAGTCTAGAAGATACTCAATTTGATTTAAACAATAAATCAATATTTATTTTAGGAGCTGGAGGTGTAGTGCCTTCTATAATTTATGCTTTAGAAAAATTGGGTGTTTCTAAAATATCAGTAAGCAATAGAACAAAAGAAAAAGCTGAAGATTTAAAGAAAAATTTTTCAAACATCGGTTTAGTTGACTGGGGAGATCAAGCAGAATTTGACATGATTATTAATGCTACCAGTTTGGGGCTAAGTAAAGAAGATGAAATAGGTTTAAATCTTAAAAATAAAAATAAAGAAAAGCTATTTTATGATGTTATTTATAATCCAAAAGAGACTAATTTTTTAAAAACTGGAAAAAGCTTAGGCTGTAAGGTTTCTAATGGTAAAATGATGTTTATTTATCAGGCTTTTGAGGCATTTAAACTATGGCATAAAGTTAAACCAAAAATTGATGATGAATTAAAGAATTTTTTAGATTTATGAAAAGAATAGGTATTTTAGGAGATATAGGATCTGGCAAATCTTATATAGCCAAATGTTTTGGTTTTCCTGTATTTAATGCTGATTTAGAAGTTGCAAAAATCTATAAAGAAAACAAAAAAGTTTTTCAAAAATTAAAAAAAGAACTTCCGTTTCATTTCGATTCTTTTCCGATTAAAAAAAATGAAATTATTGATGCAATTCTTTCCAACAAGAGAAATTTAAAAAAAATTATTAAAATAGTTCATTATGAAGTTAGAAAAAAAATGAATAATTTTTTAAAAAAAAACAAAAATAAGAAAATTGTAATCTTAGATATTCCTCTTTTATTGGAGAATAAGATTAATAAAAAAAATGATGTATTGATTTTTGTTGAGTCTAAGAAATCAGAAATTTTAAAAAGACTAAAGAAAAGGAAAAATTTTAACATGAAAATACTAAGTAATTTTCAAAAGATTCAACTTTCACTTGATTTTAAAAGAAAGAAGTCTCAATTTATAATAAAGAACAATTTTAAGAAAAATTCTGTTAAAATAAGAGTAAAAGAGATTATAGAAAATTTAATATGAAGGAGATTGTTTTAGACACAGAAACAACTGGTATTTCAGTAAAAGAGGGACACAGGATTGTAGAAATCGGATGTATTGAATTAGATAATTTAATACCAACAAAAAATAAGTTTCACTGCTACTTAAATCCAGAAAGAAAAGTTTCTGAAAAAGCTTTTGAAGTACACGGATACTCAGATAGTTTTTTATCTGATAAAATGAAATTTGGAGAAATAGCTGATGATTTTCTCAAATTTATTAAAAATAAAAGATTGATAATTCATAATGCAGAATTTGATTTATCTCATTTAAATAATGAACTTAAAATTCTTGGAAAAGAAAATATTGATAATGAGATAGTAGACACTTTATCATTAGCTAGAAACAAATTTCCAGGCTCCCAAATTAGTTTGGATGCTTTATGTAAAAGGTATAGGATAGATAATTCTAAAAGAGTCCAACATACTGCGCTTATCGACTGTGATTTGCTAGCTAAAGTTTATATAAATTTGATAGATCAAAAAGAACCAACTTTAGATTTTAAAAATAAAGAGGAAGAAGTTTCAAAATTAAGTACTGAAAAAGTTATCTATTCTACAAAGGTTATCAAACCGTCTCCTGAGGAGCTCAAAAATCATCAAATTTACCTTAAGACTTCTCTTAAAAAAAACTTTTATTGATTAAATCTTTCTAAATAAAGTTTTGTAAAATCAATTTTTTTTTCTAGTTTGATATTAGGATATCCAGAATTATGCATCATATCCAAAAATGATTTTTCTAAATCTGGATAAACTGAATTAGGTACGTCACATAGAACAATTTTTTCAAGATCTTTTTTTTCTTTAATTGACTCATCGATTTTTACTGCTGCTGCGTAAACAATCTCAAAATGAGATTTTTTAACTTGAGTATCTTTGTGTTGAAATTTTAATGTTATATTTACCTCGATCATTTTATTTTTAAGGGCTATTGATTTGATATCGATATCTAATTGATATTTACCCATGTTATTTCCTGCAGATATGTAAGTTTCAACATCTGGTGTTTCACTAGACATATCTTTTATGTATTTTGCTAAAATTTTAAATTTTTCTGTCATTGTCATCTTCTATATCTTCAAATTCTCCCTCAATAAAATTACTTTTTTTCGTCTCTTTATTTTCAAATTTTTTTTTTAATCTTCCTAATATTAACCTTCGTGTTATTGGGATGATTAAAAGGAACCCAATCAGGTCAGTTGCAAATCCTGGTATTATTAACAGAACAGCCGCAAATGCTATTGCTGCACCAGAAATTAATTCGTGGGCTGGAATTTGATTTTTAATTATTTGAGTCATTCCAGACCTTAGAGTGTTAATACCTTCGTATCTGGCATAGTACACACCCACAACTGCAGTAAAAAATACCAGGAATATAGTGCTGAATGCACCTATTTGAGACCCGATCTTTATAAAAAGGTAAATTTCTACAGTTGGGATTAAAATAACAGCTAAAAGTACTGTGTTCATTTGTCTTTAATGTAATTGTTAGTTGAAATTAATCAACATAGTAATTAAATTTAAATTATGAATTATGGTTTTGGATATATTGATATCATTCTATTAGCAATGATCGCTGGTTTCATTTTTTTAAGACTTAGAGGAATCCTTGGGAAAAGAACAGGTTTTGAGGGAAAAGCTTCACCTCAGTTTGAGGAAATTATGAAAAATATAAATCCTGAAATAAAAATAAATAAAAAAACTGATTTTGATGAAAATGCCAAAAAAGACTTCTTAAAGGGTGCTAAGATAGCATACGAAACGATCATTACAGACTTTGGTGATAGTGACAACAAACTGACTACTAGCAAACCTTTGTTAAGCAATAAAATTTATGATCAATTTAACACTGCGCTTAAAGAAAGAGGTAAAAGGGGTCATCTTGCAGAAATTACTTTTATTGGAGTAAATTCCGCAAACATTAAAGAGCATAAGTTTTTAGGAAAAATTTTACAGGTAACCGTCGAATTTGTAGGTGAAGTAATAACTTGTATCAGGGATAAAGATAAAAAAATAGTTTCTGGAGACCCAGAAAAAATTAAGAAGATTTATGATACCTGGGTATTTTCAAGAGATACAAGTACTAATAATCCAAATTGGCAGTTAGTAGACACTCTTTCCTAATTGAACAATAATATTTCAGATAAAGACAAAAAAGATTGGAAAGACTTTCTAGAAAAGAAAGAAAGATTACCAAATAAAGATTTAGAAAAAAAAGAGAATAAATTTCATATTACTAAATCATTAGATCTTCATGGTTACACACTTGATGAAGCAAACAAAAAAGTTGAAAGTTTTATAACCGATTGTTTTGATCAAAAGGTCTCCAAAGTTATAATAGTTACCGGTAAAGGACTTCATTCTCAAAATGATAAAGACCCATATATTTCAAAGAAATTTGGTATTTTAAAAAATTCTGTTCCTGATTTTATTAAAAATAATTCCAGTTTAATGAAAAAAATAAAAACTATAACTGATGCCGAAATTGAAGATGGTGGCAGTGGGGCTTTTTATATCTTTTTAAAAAAAAAATTATAAAATAAATTTTGATAGATCTGTATCTTTGACAAGATTATCAAGATTTTTGTTTATATATTCTTTATTTATTGAGATTTTTTCACCAGATCTGTCAGTTGCAGTGAAACTAATTTCATCAAGAATTTTCTCTATTATTGTGTGTAATCTTCTAGCACCTATATTCTCAACAGTTGCATTTACCTCAGAAGCAATATTAGCGATTGCATCAATTCCATCTTCAGTAAACTCAAGCTCAACATTCTCAGTCTTTAACAAAGCCACATACTGTTTAATTAAACTAAAATCAGGTTCTTTAAGAATTCTTTTAAAATCCTCACTTGATAAAGCCTCTAGCTCAACTCTGATTGGTAGTCTACCTTGTAACTCGGGGAGTAAATCAGAAGGCTTAGCCAATTGGAAAGCACCAGATGCAATAAATAATATATGGTCAGTTTTTATAGGTCCATATTTTGTATTAACTGTTGTTCCTTCAATTAAAGGTAATAAATCTCTCTGCACACCTTCTCTAGATACATCTCCACCAACCCTGTCTGTTCTTCCAGAAATTTTGTCTATTTCATCTAAGAAAACTATTCCATTATTTTCTGTAGAGATCTTTGCAGCTTTAATTATTTTATCTTGTTCAATTAATTTATCAGACTCGTCATTTATCAAAATCTCGTGAGATTCTTTTACTGTCATTTTTTTCTTTTTTTCCTGCTTACCCATAGACTTTCCAAGCATCTCTCCGATATTAATCATTCCTACATTAGCACCAGGCATTCCAGGAATTTCAAATGATGTACTATTACCACCACTTTCGCTGACAGCTATTTCTATCTCATTATTATCTAAATCTCCGTCTCTAAGTCTTTTTCTAAAGCTTTCTCTTGTAGCGGTGCTTGCTTTTTTCCCAACTAAAGCATCTAATACTTTTTCTTCAGCTAGTTTCTGAGCTTTTGCGTAGACCTCTTTTCTTTTTTTAACTTTTTCCATTGAAATTGCTATTTCAATTAAATCTCTGACAATCTGTTCTACATCTCTTCCCACATAACCAACCTCAGTAAATCTAGTTGCTTCAACTTTTACAAAAGGAGCCTCTGCTAATTTAGAAAGTCTTCTTGAAATTTCTGTTTTTCCAACACCTGTTGGACCAATCATTAAAATATTTTTAGGTAAAACCTCATTTCTCATTTCGCCTTTTAAAGCTTGTCTTCTCCATCTGTTTCGTAAGGCAACAGCAACTGCTCTTTTAGCTTTATTTTGACCGACAACAAACCTGTCTAATTCAGAGACAATTTCTCTTGGTGACAAAGAGCTTACTAATGAAGCCTCTTCTTTTTGCTGATCACCTTTAGGATGCAATTGAGTTACGTTTGATTTATCCATTAAATTTTTTCAATTTTGACTTTTTCATTTGTAAATACGCAGATATCAGCTGCAACTTTTATAGCTTTTTTTGCGACTTCTTCTGCTGAAATATTACTTTCCATTAAGACTTTTCCTGCAGCTAAAGCATAATTACCACCAGAGCCAATACCAATAACGTCTCCTTCAGGTTCTAGAACGTCACCAGTCCCTGAAATTATATAACTATTGTTCTTGTCACCGACTGCCATTAGCGCTTCTAATCTTCTTAGATATTTATCTGTTCTCCAATCTTTAGCTAACTCCACAGCAGCTCTAGATAAGTTACCAGCATGCTTTTCTAATTTTCCCTCTAATCTTTCAAATAAAGTTAATGCATCAGCCGTTGATCCAGCAAAACCAGCTACTACATCTCTCTTTTCAATTTTTCTGACTTTGGAGGCAGTGCTTTTTACGACAGTATTGCCCATACTTACTTGTCCGTCACCAGCTACTACCACTTCATTGTTTTTTCTAACTAACACAATCGTTGTCATAGCTTATAAATGGATACTAAATTTGATAGTTCAAGCCCAGGTTTAGTATTATTGCCATAATTGAATAATATATGTATACCTGTTTTTAATTATGAAGCGTAAAGGTAAAATAAGCAGGAAAACAAAAGAAACAAGCATTAGTGTTGATTTAAATATTGACGGTAAAGGTAAATACAAAATTGACACAGGAATAGGTTTTTTAAATCACATGCTTGAACAACTATCTAAGCATTCTTCAATTGACATGAGTATAAAAGCTAAAGGAGATACTCATATTGATCTACACCACACAACTGAAGATACAGGAATTGCTATTGGTGAAGCCTTAAAAAAAGCTTTGAAAAAATCTGTTGGAATAAGAAGATATGCTCATGCAATGATTCCTATGGATGAAACTTTATCGCGTGTTGCAATTGATATTTCAAATAGACCTTATTTGATTTGGAAAGTTAATTTAAAGGTCGAAAAACTTGGTGAGATGGATACAGAACTTTTTAAAGAATGGTTTCAAGCATTCTCTCAAGCTGCTGGAATTACTCTGCACGTTGAAAATATTTATGGTGATAATAGTCACCACATTATCGAGTCTTGTTATAAAGGATTAGCACGGTCTTTAAGAACTGCATTAGAAATAGATCCGAGGAATAAAAAAACTATTCCTTCTACAAAAGGTTCTTTATAAGTTTAATGAACGTCACAATTGTTGATTATAAATCGGGCAATATAAGCTCGGTAATAAACTCTTTTAAAGAAGTTGCAAAAGATAAAGTAACTATAGAGGTTTCCTCAGATTTAAATAAGATAAAATCAAGTGATAAAGTAGTTTTACCAGGGCAGGGCTCATTTAAAAGTTGTGTGGATGCCTTAAATAAAATTAAAGGTCTTACAGACACTTTAAATGAATTTGCGATAACTAAAAAAAAACCTCTACTTGGAATTTGTGTTGGTTTGCAAATGTTTGCTGATGTTGGTTATGAAGAAACCGAAACTAAAGGGTTAGGATGGATTTCAGGAAAAGTATCTAAAATAGATAATCAGAAGGGTAAGTATAAACTTCCTCATATTGGTTGGAATCAAATCAATATTGTCAAAGATAGTAAAATTTTTAAAGATATAGAAAATAATTCTCATATGTACTTTGTTCATAGTTATGAATTTCTACCAAATGATAAAAAAGTGATTTCAGCGACAACAGATTATTCATCAAATATTGTTTGCTCTGTTGAAAAAGAAAATATTTTTGGAACCCAATTTCATCCAGAGAAGAGTGATAGGATTGGGCTTAAAATAATTGATAATTTTATAAGTTTGTAAAATGAAAATATTTCCTGCAATAGATATTAAAGATAAAAAGTGTGTAAGATTAGTTAAAGGAGATTTTGATAATAAAACTGAGTATAAAATGTCTCCAATTGAACAAGCAGGAAAATATAAAGATCATGGATTTAAAAATTTACACATAGTTGATTTAGATGGTGCTTTAACTGGCGAAACAGTAAATTTAGATATTATTCAGGATATAATTGGTAAATTTAATTTAAAGGTTGAGGTAGGTGGTGGTATTAGAAATTCTGAGAGTATTCAAAAATACATCGATGCTGGTGTAGAGAAAGTCATTCTGGGAAGTGCTGCTATTAAAGATAAGAATTTTTTAAAAGAATCTTGTGAAAAATTTCCAAATAAAATTGCATTAGGTTTAGATGCTAAAGACGGGTATTTGTCAGTATCTGGATGGAAAGAAAGTTCTAATCAATTAACTTTAGAGTATTTAAAAGAGGTCAATGATTATGGTGTTAGTAGATTAATTTATACTGATATTAATAGAGACGGTATGAAACAAAGTCCAAATTTTAATGAAACAATGAAAGTTGCCACGATGTCAAAGTGTCCTGTAATTATATCAGGTGGCGTTTCATCAATAGATGATATTAAAAAAGCGAGGAATTTAAAAAATGTTGAGGGTATAATAGTTGGTAAAGCTATTTATGATGGAGATATAAAATTAGAGGAATTAATAAAAGAAGATGCTCAAAAATAGAATAATACCTTGTTTAGACGTAAAAAACGGTCGTGTAGTTAAGGGTATAAACTTTGTTGATCTAAAAGATGCAGGAGACCCTGTTGAACAAGCTAAAATCTATAGTGATGGTGGAGCTGATGAAATTTGTTTTTTAGATATTACTGCTTCAAATGAAAATAGAAATACCATTTACGATGTTGTGGAGAAAACTTCAAAAAAATGTTTCGTGCCATTGACTGTAGGAGGTGGTGTGAGAAGTGTTGAGGATATTAACAAATTACTTAATTGTGGCGCTGATAAAGTATCTATAAACACTGCAGCTGTTGAAAATTCAAAGGTTGTTATCGATAGTTCAAAAAAATTTGGGTCTCAGTGTATTGTAGTTGCTATCGATGCTAAAAAAAATGGAGACAAGTGGGAAGTGTTTACTCACGGCGGAAGAAATAATAGTGGTATTGACGCTTTAGAGTATGCTGAACAAATGGAAAAAAACGGTGCAGGGGAGTTATTAGTAACTTCTATGGATAGAGATGGAACACAAGAAGGTTATGATATTGATCTCATGTCAAAAATTTCATCAAAAGTAAATATTCCAGTTATCGCATCTGGTGGGGTGGGTAATTTAGATCACCTAGTGGATGGAATTAAATTAGGAAAAGCTAGTGCAGTTTTGGCAGCTTCTATATTTCATTATGGCAAACACTCGGTAAAAGAAGCCAAGGATTATTTGGACTCGAAAGGAATACCTGTTAGAATTTAATATGCTCAATACTTTAGAAAGCTTATTTAATCTTGCAAGAGAGCGGAAAAAAACCCCTGTAGATGGTTCTTACACTAATAAATTACTTAGTGATAAATCTTTGAGCAAAGAAAAGATTTTAGAAGAAATTAATGAACTTATTGAGGCAGTAGAAAAAAATTCAAATAAAATTCATGAAGCAGCTGATGTTTTCTATCATTTAACAATGTATCTAGAGGCAAACGATGTGAAAATTGAGGATGTAATGGAAGAACTAAACAAAAGAAAAAAATGAGTTATGATGATAATAATATTTTTGCTAAAATCTTAAGGGGAGAAATTCCTTGTAAAAAGATTTACGAGGATGATCACGTTTTATCATTTCATGATATTAACCCACAAAAAAAGATTCATGCGCTGGTAATACCTAAAGGAAGATATATTGACCTTGATGATTTTAGTCAAAACGCCTCTCCAGAGGAAATGGTGGGTTTATTAAAGGGTATTAATCTTGTTGCAAAAAAACTTGGTATATCAGTAGACGGTGGTAAAGGTTATCGTGCCTTAGCTAATATATCTGAACACGGTGGTCAAGAAGTACCTCATTTACATTTTCATCTATTTGGAGGTGAAAAAGTTGGAAAGATGGTGGAGTGAGCACTAAAGTTGAAAGAAATTATTTAGAAATCAATTCACTTAAAGACTTAAAAAAATCTAATTTTTCTCCAGAAGACTGTTTAATTGATCTTAGTGATCCAGCGGATTTTCAAATAAATAAGTTTTTTTATAAAAGTATTGGTAAAGAACATCGATGGACGGATCGATTAGTTTGGACAGATAAACAATGGATCGAATATATTTCTGATCAAAAGGTAAAAACTTATATTCTTAAAAAAGCTAACGATATGGCCGGATATTTTGAACTTATTTTCCATGAGGAAAAAAAAGAGACAGAAATTGCTTATCTTGGTTTGCTTAAAGAATATCAGAATAAAAAATTAGGCTCTTTCCTTTTAACATCAGCTATAAAAAATTCTTTTTCTGAAAAAACTAATAGAGTTTGGGTACATACTTGTTCTTTAGACCATAAAAATGCATTAAATAATTATATTTCAAGAGGTATGAGAATTTATAAGACAGAGTCCGTTTCAATTTAATTTTGTTGAGGTAAAACAAATAAATTACTATTTAATTTTTGATTTTTTTTAACCGTATCTAAGAAAGTGATACTAAGATTTTGATAAATATCTGTAGTTTGCCAACCAATTAAATCAAGAGTGTTATAATCAAAGAAAATATTCACCTCAAAATCTTCCTCAAAAAACTTGAAATTTACAAATTTATTATCCAGGACTCTCTCATTTAAATTTTTGATCTTATTAACTAAAAATTTTTTATTTAATATTAGATTTAATGGTGTTCGTTCAAGGGGATATAGGTAATAGCTATTATTAGTCTTTATAACTATGGATTTTCCATTGGAAACTAAAATTTTTTTATTTTTTAAATTATATTTGCAAAATATTTTTTGTGGGTATGAAAGAGCACAATGGCCATTTTCTGTTTTGCCATTAACATTTTGCTCAAAGTTAAATGTCAAGTTATTAGTAGTTTCTAAATTTTGAATAATTTTTTCTTTAATATTTGCTGAAGCTTCAACAATTGAAAATAAAAGAAATAAAAAAATTAATCTATTAATCATCAAAGAACATCACGTTTTCCTCCATGATTGGCCTTACTCACAACCCCCTCTTCTTCCATCATATCAATTATTCTTGCTGCTCGATTATATCCAATTTGTAGTTTTCTTTGTAAAAAAGACGTTGATGCTTTCCCTTCAGATTTTATGATTTCCACAGCTGTTTGATAAAGTTCATCTTTATCACCCATATTTTTGGATCCATCACCTATTTCTTTTTCATCTGCAAAATTAAGAATTTCGTCTACATAATCTGGTTCTGCTTGGGATCTCAAAGAATTGTTAATATTTTCAATCTCATTGTCAGATACAAATGGTGCATGTATTCTTATAACTCTGTTAGCAGATGACATATACAACATATCACCTTTACCTAATAATTGTTCAGCACCTTGTTCTCCTAATATGGTTCTACTATCTATTTTAGATGTAACTTGGAAAGATATTCGTGTTGGAAAGTTTGCTTTAATTGTCCCAGTAATAACGTCAACACTTGGTCTTTGAGTAGCCATGATAATATGTATACCAGCTGCTCTTGCCATTTGAGATAATTTTTGAATATAGTTTTCAATTTCTTTTCCTGCAACCAACATTAAATCAGACATTTCATCGACCACTACGACTATATAAGGCATTGGAAGTTTATGTTTTGAGTTGTAACCATCTATATTTCTAACTCCTTCTTTAGTCATAAGTCTGTATCTACTTTCCATCTCTTTAACTACCCAGCCTAAAACTGAGGCAGCTTTTTTTGCTTCTGTTATCACTGGACATAAAAGATGAGGTACACCTTCATATGTTGATAGTTCAAGCATTTTAGGATCAATCAAAATAAATTTACATCTCTCAGGAGTATGACGATAAAGTAGTGATAATATTATTGTATTGATGCAAACTGACTTTCCAGACCCAGTTGTTCCAGCTATTAATAAATGAGGCATTGAAGATAAATCCCCAACTATAGGATTTCCAGATATGCTTTTACCTAAAGCGATTGGTAATTTAATCTCTTTTTTTTTAAAGTCTGAGTTATTTAAAATCTCACTTAAATAAACATTTTCCCTTGATGAATTAGGTAACTCAATTCCAATAGTGTTACTTCCTGGAATAGTTGAAATTCTAGCTGATTCAGAGCTAGTGTTTCTCGCGATATCGTCAGATAGATTTATAATCTTTGAAACCTTTACACCAGCAGCGGGTTCAAATTCATTCAACGTAACAACCGGTCCGTGACTAATTTTTTTGATTTTTCCACTAACACCAAAGTCTAATAATATTTTTTCTAAAAATTCAGGATTGCTTGATTGGTTTTTTTCAGAATTTTCTCTTTCCTTTTTAGATGGAATTTTAAGTAAATCTAGGCTAGGTAATTTAAATTTTTGTATTTCGGTTTTTTTTAGTTCATCAGCTTTTATAAAAGGTAAATCTTCTTGTATTAAATTTTTAATTGCTTCCTGTGGAATATATTCATTAATAACCTCACTCTTGTCTGTATAATTTTTACTATTTTTAGGATTAAGAAAATTGATTTTTTTAAAAAAATTAAAAAATTTCTTTAGACTAAAATTTACACTAAGAAAAAAAAGCACGACTGTTAAGATGATTAAAAAATAATAGGATATATTTTCGTTTAAATTTAATAAACTTTTGAAAAAATTTTCATTTAAATAGTTTCCAACAAAACCCCCGTTACCATTAATAAAAAGGGCAAAAGTGGTATTATAAAAATGGTTTAAAAATACTGATCCAAAAATTGAATATAAAATTGAATAAAAAATATTTTCAATTATTAAAAAGAAATCTTTTCTTATAATAATTTTTATACCGGTAAAGATTAGAGTTAATGAAACTAAATAAGAGATTAAACCGATTGATTGAAAAAAAATATCAGAAATATAACTTCCCCTAAAACCCAAAAGATTTCTGATTTCTGTATTCTCAGGAAATATAAAATTAGGATCTTCTGGAGAATATGAAATTAATGAGACAAACAAAAAGATACCAGCAGATAATACTAGAAAACCAAATACTTCTGTTACCCTTTTAGCAATAAAAAGAAGACTTATATTAACAATTTTATTTATGTTCATATCAAGTGAATCAAATTTATCACTTTGTATCATCTAATTTTTCTTGTTAAAATTAAATTTATTATGAAAGTCTGTATATTGGGTGATAACCTTACAAGCTTAGCTCTGGCAACAGCCTTAGTTAAAAAAGAGATATTTGTTGATTTATTTTACGAGAAAAAAAACACTAAAATAGATATTACACGCACAATTGGAATTTCAAAATCAAATATTGATTTTTTTAATAGGGAAATAACAAATATTAAAAAAATGTTGTGGCCAATCAAAAAAATAAAAATTTTTACAGAAAACTCTAATGACAAAGAAATTTTAAAATTCGAGGATCAAAAGGACAATCTATTTTCAATCTTGCAGAATCAAAAAATATTTAATCAATTAATAATTGAACTTAAAAAGAGTAAATTTTTAAAATTCAAAAAATATATAAAATACAGAAAATTTAATAATTTAAGTTATGATTTGATGATTAATTGCGACATTAGAAATGAACTAACAAAAAAATATTTTTCAAAAAAATTTGAAAAAAAATATAATAGCATCGCATTCACAACAATAATAGATCACTTAAAATTATCTCCTAATAACGAAGCAATACAGATTTTTACAAGTGATGGTCCAATTGCATTTTTGCCAATATCAAAAGAAAAAACTTCAATTGTTTATTCTGCAAGAATCAAAAAAAATAAAACCGAATTGGAGATCAATAAAATTATTAATAAGTTCAACCCTAAATATGAAATAAAGAAAATTCATAAGATTTCAAAATTTGATTTAAAATCAATAAATTTAAGAGAATATTATAAAGATAACATTTTAGCCTTTGGTGATTTGTTGCACAAACTTCATCCTTTAGCCGGTCAAGGTTTTAATATGTCAATTAGAGATATAAAAGAATTTTTAAAAATAATTGATTACAAAATAAAACTTGGTTTACCTATAGATCAAAGTGTATGTGTTGAATTTCAGAATAATGTAAAAAGTAAAAATTTTGTTTTTTCAGAAGGAATAAATTTTATCTATGAATATTTTAATTCTGAAAATAAGATTGGAGAAGATTTAATTGACTCAACAGCAAGAATAATTGGACAGAATAAAAAATTAAATAAATATTTTAAAGATATCGCTGATATGGGTTTACAAAACTAATTTATTGAAGAGTGGTATTATCAAATTGATCGTAAGTATAAGTATTTAAAATTTCAGAAATTTTTGTTTTTCTAATTTCCAGATTTTTAGTCTCTAATAAAACTTGTTTTTCCTCCAAACTAAATGGTGATGTCATTGCCAGAGCATTTATTGTCTCGTCTAAACTTTGTTTTTCTAGAGCTTTCCAATTAATGATAAATCCTCTTTTTTCAAATAAAGTTTTTAAATCTTTGAAAATAAGTTCTAAATCAGAAAATTTTAAGTTTTCTTTTTTTTCTTCTAAATCATCTAAAAAATTTTCAAAATTTATCTTAAATTCTCTATACTTTTTATTTGAATCTATTTCTTTTTTGATTTCAAATCTAATAACACCCTTTAGGTCAATTAAATATCTTCCATCATCAGCTTCTTTGAAGCTTGTAATTTTACCTAAACAACCAACTTTATGAAGTGAAGGTAATTTATTATCATCAAAATTCTTTGTGATTTTTGGTTGAACCATGCCTATAAACTTATCTGCTTTCATACTATCATTGACCATATCTATATATCTTGGCTCAAAAATGTTTAAGGGTACTGTAGTTTTAGGAAAAATTATAAAATTACTGAGCGGAAAAACAGGTATAGTTTTTGGAAGTTTCATAATTTAATAAATATACTAATAATATAAAAATAATTAAAATATAAAAATATGATAATTTGGCTCGCTTCTTACCCTAAAAATGGCAACACATGGTTAAGATCGTTGATAAGTGCTTATTATTATACAAAAGATGGCATTTTTCTTGGCGATAATCATTTAAAAAACGTTGAGCAGTTTCCTGTAAAAAAATATTTAGAAAGTTTTGATTATGATTTAGCAATACCAGGAGACACTTCGAGATTATGGGTCTTAGCCCAAGAAAAAATTAATGAGGATCGAAAGATAAAGTTTTTCAAGACACATAATGCTCTTGTGAAATTGGGAAAAAATGATTTTACAAATCGAGCTAACTCACTTGGTGGAATTTATATAGTAAGAGATCCTAGAAACGTTTTAGACTCCATGTCCAGACATTTTCAAATCGATCATGATAAAGCTTTAGAGGTAATGCAAGATAAAAAAAACTTTACTTATGACTTTAAAAAGAAAAGGGATTATAGTGATTATCAATTTATTAGTTCATGGGAATTAAATTATCAATCTTGGAAAAATAATAACTTATTACCAATAAAATTTTTAAAATATGAGGATTTATTGTCAGAAACTTTTTTTGTATTTAAAGAGATAATAGAATTTATAGATAAACTGACAAATAATAAAAGTGGATTTATAAGGGAAAAAGCTAAAAACGCAGTTAAAACTACTTCTTTTGAAAACTTGAAAAGGATAGAAGAAACGAATGGATTTAGTGAGTCCATTATCTCACGCAAAGAAAAAAAAAAGATACCTTTTTTCCATTTGGGACCTAAGAATAATTGGCAAAAAAACTTTGATAATGAATTTGTTGAGAAATTAAATAATATTTTTGAAAAAAATTTAAATGAATTAAATTATTAAGTGTGCCAGTATTTAAAACGTTGTGTTAATTTTCTAGCATACTCTTGGTACATTCAGTTAAAATTTCACAAAAAGCGCTATTGCTTAATTTTTAAAAAGCTTATACTTTCGACATTAATAGAAAAAGCGGGTATAGCTCAGTGGTAGAGCGTCTCGTTGCCAACGAGAAGGTCGAGGGTTCGACCCCCTTTGCCCGCTCCATTAAACTATGAATAATTTATTAGAAAAAAAATGTGTTCCTTGTGAGGGAGGTATTAAAGCTTTTGACATTTCTGAAATTCATAAATATCAAAAAAAAGTTGATGGCTGGGATATTATTCAAAACGATAAAAAAGTTTATCTTTTAGAAAAAAAATTTGAATTTAAAAATTTTTTAGAAAGTCAAAAATTTGTCAATGACGTCGGAAAAGTCTCTGAGGAAGAAGGGCATCATCCAGATATTATTTTTGGTTGGGGTTATGCCAAGATTAATATTACAACTCATGCAATAGAGGGTTTATCTGAAAACGATTTTATATTAGCTGCTAAAATTGATAATATAACTAATGCCTAAAATGACGGGTTTTTGAAAAAACCAAAACAGTATTTGTCTCATTTGCAAATTTTATAATTTCTTTATCTCTTATTGATCCAGCGGGCTGAACTATCGCACTAGCTCCTGACTGAACTAATTTCTCTATTCCGTCAACAAACGGAAAAAAAGCATCTGATGCCGCTACTATTTCATTTTTGATTTTTGAAAACTTTTTCATTTTATTTATTGCAATCTCACAACTGTCTAATCTACTAGGTTGTCCTGAACCAATGCCAATAGTAGATTTATTACTAGCAAGAACGATTGCATTTGATTTTGTATATCGACAAACATTAAATGCAAACATTAAATTATCAAGCTGAGATTTATTTGGTTTTTTTTTCGAAACAATTCTAAAATCCTTCTTTGAAAAAATCTTTTTATCTTCTGATTGCATAAGTGTAAAATTATCTAAAGAGTTGAATTTCCACATTTCACTGAATGAAATTTTTGAGGAATCTATCAGCCTAAGATTTTTTTTTGATTTTAATATTTTAAGAGCTTTTTTATCAAAACCATTGGCCACAATTACTTCAAGAAAAATTTTATTTAGCATAAATGCGAGTTTTTTACTGACCTTATAGTTACACGAAACGATACCACCAAATGCGCTTATCGGATCAGATTCTAATGCTGATTGATAACTATCTAAATTATTTTTTAAAGCTGAGACACCACAAGGATTTCCATGTTTAACAATAACTGTACCGATGTTTTTTGGTAATGATTTTGAAATAGTAATTGCAGCCAAAATATCATTGTAATTATTATAACTTAAAGTTTTTCCATGTATTTGCTCTAATTTATTTTTTTTATTTTGAGAATAGAAAGCACCTAATTGGTGAGGATTTTCTCCATACCTAAGATTTTCTATTAAATTAGTGTAAAGAATTTTTCTTTTAGGAAAATTGATATTGTTAAATTTATTGAAATAATTTGAAATTACTGCATCATAATAGGCGGTCTCGCTAAAAGCTAACCTAGACATTTTTTCTCTAAATTCTAAAGAAGTACTACCTTTGTTTTTTTTTAACTCATTTATAAGTTCTGAATACTGATCGATAGAAGTTATTACAGTTACATCATTATAATTTTTGGCAGCAGCTCTGACCATAGTTGGTCCACCAACATCAATATTTTCTATTATTTTTGAATGGTTTTTTGTTTGTTCAATTGTTTTTTCAAATGGATAGAAATTAACTATTACTAAATCAATATTCTCAAAATTATTTTTCTTAATATCATTAGAATGTGATTTGTTACTTCTTTTATTTAAAATTCCAGCATGTATTTTTGGGTGTAAAGTTTTGACTCTTCCATTAAGTATTTCCTTAAATCCTGTAAAATCTGAAATATCTAAACATTTAAATTTAAGTTTCTTAATTGCTTTAAATGTTCCACCAGAACTAATTATTTTGATATTATTTCTCCTCAATTCTTGTAATAAAGGCTTAAGATTAGATTTATCAGACAATGATATTAAAGCCGATCTAATTTTTTTCATTATATCTTTCTAATTTCCCATTTAATGTTCTCTTCATTATTATTTAATATTCCAGATACAAAAATATTTTGGTTCTCAATATATGAATTTTTATTACCGAAGTATAATCCATTATCAATATTAATTTCATAATTATCACAAGTAAATTTCCAACCCTCATCCTCCAATTCTATAAAAATAGATTTATTATCTTGAGTTTTCATTAATTTAATATTTGGTTCTAAATGAAATCGTATATCAAACTTGAAATTATGATTATTCTTTTTTCTAATAATCTTATCATTTCCAACAAATTTCATTTGCTCAGGAAAAAATTCAATATTTCTCTCATGAATTGATTTAAATTTTTTAAAATATCCATCATGAGCAGCACTGATCTTCCAATAATTTTTCTCAAACACAGAATTTCTTTGAGTAATTTTTAAACCTGTTTTTAAAATCAACTTATCTCTCTTTTTTGTAAACTTGCACGACGAATTATCATCAATTATTAATGTACTGTGTACGGCTGAAGATTTTGATATCTCATTAAGGTTTTGATTATTTTTTTTGTAATAACCACAATTAGTTATAAGTTTTTTTCCATTTGAAATTATTTCAAATGAAAGAGCACCCGACTGATAATCGTGGGTATATTTGGAATTCGGTGAAGATCCCACATCCATTGCTAGACAAATTTTTTTGTTTTTTAAGATAATATATCCACCATAATCTTTGTTTTCATTTTTAAATTTATAACCAAGTCTTTTAAGATAATTATCTAAATCGTAAGTATTAGAATTATTATTCCCATTAAACAAAAGATCTGTAGTTATATTTTGTCTTATAAAAGCATAACCTTGTCCAAAGTAATAAATATTTTCTTCTATATGATCTGGAACTTCAACTTGAGCTTCTTTAAACCATTCTCTTATAAGAACAAAATATTTTAAAAAAAAAATTAACTGTTTTATGCTTCTTGATCTTGTAAAACCTTGATTATCTATTGAGGAGACAGTAATTTTCTTTAGAAAACTTAATCCAATCTCTAAATAGTTTTTATTAATTTTGTAACATAGTCCTGTTAGAATTATTGCTGCGCAGCCAATTATTTTGTTTTCTAAATCTTTAGAGTTTTTCATCTCATTTAATAAATGATTTGTTTGTTTTTGAATAATGTGATCAAATATTGATCTATATTCTTTATCATTATCGTCATAAGTAAGCTGGTGATTAGATAGACAAGAAATAATACGTTTAGCAGTCATATCAAATTCCCAACTTTCTTTTTTAAACCGACTATTATTGTTTATCCAATTAGTTATAACTTTTTTCACAGAATTTTTTGAGGATTTAAGGTCAAGACTAAACAACCAAAAAAAATTATTTAATTTTTTAAAATCTCTAGATTTAATTTGATTATTCCAAACTGTCTCTAGTTCAAAATCCTCAATTTTATATTTCTTATTTTGGTATTTGATTATTGATGAAAGTAAGTGAGGACTTGGTTTGTATATAAATTCATTATCAAAAGTTTTAGAGATTTTCTTTTCGTAGAAACTCGAATTTTGGTAAATATTTCTGAATTTTTTTTTTACTATGTATGTAAACTCACTTAAGGTTTTAAAAAATCCATCTAATAGCATTCTACACTTCTTTAAGTGTTTCTATATTTTTTTTAATGTTTCCGTTGTTTTCTTTAAATATTGTAGTTCCTGACACAAGAATATTTGCACCTGCATTTATTACATTCTTTGAATTTGAAAAATTTATCCCACCATCCACTTCAATATCGTATTTATAATTTCTATCATCTTTAAGTTTTTTTAATAATTCAATTTTTTTAATAACATCAGGAATAAATTTCTGCCCTCCAAAACCTGGATGTACACTCATGACTAAAACTAAATCTACATTTTCTAATTCATTTTCAATTATTTTGACCTCAGTATTTGGATTAAGTGAAATACCAACTTTTTTTTTAAAACTTTTAATATGCTTTATTGAGTCAGCTAAATTATCAGTTGCCTCAGGGTGGATAGTAATTATATCAGCTCCTGCATCTGCAAAATCTTTTATATATTTATGGACAGGCGAAATCATCAAATGCACATCAAAGATTAATTCTGAATGCTTTCTGAGAGTCTTAATAACCGGAGGCCCAATAGTTAAATTAGGAACGAAGTGACCATCCATTACATCGACATGTATCATATCTGCCCCTGCATCCTCGAGTCTTTTAATCTCATTCCCTAACTGACTAAAGTCAGCAGATAATATCGAAGGGGAAATTTGTATTTTTTTCATAAGTTATTAAATCAACTAGTACCAAATTTTAAAATCTAAATTAATTAAAAAATTGATAAATTTGTCTTGAAATCTCACTTTCTAATGGAAATGATAACATACCCATCACAGAGTATCCTAGAACCCAAGGCATAAAGTAAAACCTAATCATAAAGAAAAACCATGCCACATAAAGAGGCACAATTGGTTGTATTATAAATTTTGGAGTTATAGGTTTAAAAAGATTAATTAGAGGATTTGTAAATTTAACAAATACTCTCATAAAAAAAAACTGAGAATCTTCTCTTTGAAAAATATTCATTGCCACTCTCCCAATCAAAGTCCACATGATTACCCCAAGAATATAGTCAATTATATATACTAAGGGATGAAAGTTAGCCGACATTAAGAAATTTATATTTGAAAAAGATGGAAATTAAAAGGGGCGAAATTAATCGCCCCTTTAAAAGATTTTTTATTGTTTGCCAAGGATCGATCTACCAGCCGGTACTCGAACCTCATCAACCATTTTTTGCGTTGCAGCATTAGGTGCAGAAGTCATTAAACTGACCACTACCATAGCTACTAAGCTGACAGCTGAACCAAAGATACCAAACGTTAACTGAGTAATTCCTAAGAATCCACTTCCACCTGTTCTTACCCAAATTAGGTAACCAGCACCAGAAATTAATCCTAAAGCCATACCAGCTATAGCACCTTCTCTGTTAGCTCTCTTCCACCATACACCAAGTACAAGTGGGAAGAACAATCCAGACATCGCAAAGTCAAAAGCCCAGATTACTGAACCTAAGATACCTTGGATCTCCATTGCCGCAATAGTTGCTCCAGCAAAACCAATTACTACAAGTAATACCCTTGCAACAACTAGTCTCTTCGCAGTCTCAGCTTTTGGATCGATGATTTTATAGTAAACATCGTGTGAGATTGCGTTTGCAATTGCTAAGATCAAACCATCAGCTGTTGACATGGCAGCAGCCATACCTCCAGCAGCAACCAGACCTGAGATTACATATGGTAATCCAGCTATTTCTGGAGTTGCTAACACAACGGCTTTACCACCCATGAAAAACTCGTTTAATTCAAGAGTTCCATTTCCGTTAAAGTCGCTTACAAACATTAAGTTTGCTTGGTTCCAGTTTTGATACCAATCTATCGATTGAACTTCAGCTATTGATTTACCAATAATACCTGTTGGTAGTGATGGATCAATCAATGACAACTTAGATAGCGTCGCTAACATTGGAGCAGAAGAATAAAGTAGGAAGATAAAGAATAACGACCAACCTACTGATTTTCTAGCTGCTTTTACACTTGGAGTAGTAAAATATCTCATCATAACGTGAGGCAATGAAGCTGTTCCCATCATCATCGCTAACGCTAATGAAATAAATGCCCAAGGTGTTGCGTTCACCGCTGAGTGTGCTTTAGTTATTCCAGCCAAACCTTTTGGCACTTCTTTTAGATTTTCAGCAGAGTTTTTAACAAAACCAAACTGAGCCTCTAATTCAGCTATTCTAGAAACTTCATCAGCTAACATGAAGTGAGGGAAGAAACCCGCACCCATTTTGTTACTGATCCAGAATACTGGTAATAAGTAAGCTATGATAAGTACGATATATTGTGCTACCTGTGTCCAAGTTACTCCTCTCATACCACCAAGCATTGAACAAAGTAAGATACTTATTAGTCCAACGTATACTGCGTATTGAAATGGAATATCAAGTGCAACAGATGCAATTGTACCTGTGGCGTTAATTTGAGCAGTCACATAGGTAAATGAAGCAACAGTTAAAACCACTACTGCAAGAAACCTTGTTAAATTACCACCGTATCTTGTACCTATAAAATCTGGAACTGTGTAACAGCCAAATTTTCTCAAGTAAGGTGCTAATAGTGATGCGACCAATACATATCCACCAGTCCAACCTACAAGCAGTGCCATATAACCGTAACCTTTAAAATAAATACCACCTGCCATTGCAACGAATGATGCACCAGACATCCAGTCTGCTGCAGTTGCCATTCCGTTAAACACGGTTGGTACTTGTCTTCCAGCAACGTAATAAGCATCAGCTTGAGCTGTACGTGATAGATAACCAATTATAGCATAGATGGCTACTGTGAAGGCAACGAAACAAATACCAATTACTTTCGCTGTCATACCCATCTGCTCTCCAATTGACATAATGATTATGAAAGCTAAAAAACCACCTGTATAGATTCCATAAACCTTAGGTAAATTGTCTATAAAATTACCTTTAATCATTAGTCATCTCCTCTTTCACTAAAGCCGAACTCTTCATCAATTTTTTCTTGTCTATTCGCAAACCAGAAAATTAGTATTACGAAAATTCCAAGAGAACCTTGACAAGTGAACCAATAAGTTAACGGATAACCAAATGGTCCCGTAACTTCATTCATTTCAGCCCCGAATAGGAAGATGCCAATTGAGAAAACAAACCAAATTGCTAACGTCATCATTAGCAAACCCTTGGATTTTTCCCAGTGTTGTTCTTGTTTTGACATTTATACCTCTCTCTTTTTAGTTATAACTGGCGAAAACCATAACCATTATGAAAAAGATTTAAAGTATTAAAATTGGTAAATTTACTAGCCTTTTCTAGTTATAAGTGTCAAAAATAGGGCTTTTTATGGGAAAATACAAATTAACGTGGAGAGACCTAACTTGGCATGATTTTAAGACTTATCTCTTCGCCATGTTTAAAGCCTTTGTTCCTAAGGGGAAAATTAGCAATTTGGATGAACTTGAAACTTTTATTCAAACAAAATCTGCCTGGGTAAGTCAGGTTACTTTATACGGCTACCTTAAAACGAGGATGGGGACCAGGTATGTTCTTCACTTTGAGAATGATACTTTTATGGACTCAGTAAATCTGGCAAAGTGGAATATTTATGCAGTTGCTCTTCAAGATCTTACTTTCTTTATATTTTCATATTTAAAAGCAAATTTTAATTACCAAGACATAGAGAAAGCAAAAGAAATTTTTTTAAAAATTTTAGATGATGAAACTTCAAATAAGATGCCAATTGATATTATAGAAAATGCAAAAAAAAGTTTTGATGAAAGAATAAAAAATATTAATTGGGATGATCATCACAATGATTTACCTTTTAATCCTAGCGCTTTATCATTATATAAGTGGGCACCTATCGCAGAAGATTTAAAAACTTTAGATCGTAAAATAGTTTTAAACTCAGTGATTTTAAAATGGGATGTTGTAAAAAAAGAGTTTAACGAAAGAATAAAGTTTTAAATATTTTTTCTATTTTCCACTAAGCTATCGACTACACTGGGATCAGCAAGAGTAGTTGTATCACCTAGTTGTCCATGTTCGTTTGCTGCAATCTTTCGCAAAATTCTTCTCATAATTTTTCCCGATCTAGTTTTTGGAAGCCCAGGGGTAAAATGAATTAGATCTGGTGTTGCTAAAGGTCCTATTTGTTTTCTTACCCAAAGTTTTAATTCTCTATCTAAATCTCCTGTTTCATTTTCACCAGCATTTAAAGTAACATAACAGTACAATCCGTTTCCTTTAATATCATGTGGATATCCAACTACAGCAGCTTCAGCCACTTTTGGATGCGCGACAAACGCACTTTCAATTTCAGCAGTACCTAGATTATGCCCCGAAACGATAATTACATCATCAACTCTACCAGTTATCCAGTAATATCCATCTTTATCCCTTTTACATCCATCTCCAGTAAAATATTTTCCATCAAATTGAGAAAAATAAGTGTCTATAAATCTTTGATGGTCACCATAAACAGTTCTCATTTGGCCCGGCCAAGACTGAGCTATACAAAGTCTACCTTCACCCTCACCTTTTATTTCTTTACCGTCTTTATTCACTAGCACTGGTTTAATTCCGTAAAAAGGTTTTGTTGCTGATCCAGGTTTAAGTGGAATAGCTCCAGTTTGTGGTGCTATTAAAATTCCTCCTGTCTCAGTCTGCCACCATGTATCGACTATTGGACATTTTGAATTTCCGACAGTTTTATAATACCACATCCATGCCTCTGGATTTATGGGTTCTCCAACAGTTCCTAGTAGTTTTAAAGATTTTCTTGAAGTTTTATTAACTGGGCCATCACCTTCCCTCATTAAGGCTCTTATGGCTGTTGGTGCCGTATAAAAAGTATTTACTTTGTATTTATCTACTATCTGCCACCATCTCGAGCTATCTGGATAATTTGGAACACCTTCAAACATAATAGTAGTAGCACCATTTGCTAACGGCCCATAAATTATATAACTATGACCTGTGACCCACCCAATATCTGCTGTGCACCAATAAATATCATTTGGTTTATAATTAAAAATATATTGATGAGTCATGGAAGCATAAACCATATATCCCCCAGTTGTATGCAAAACCCCTTTCGGTTTTCCTGTTGATCCAGATGTATAAAGAATAAACAAAGGATCTTCCGCACTCATTTCTTCTGGTTCACATTGACTTGGAACATCTTTAATCAAGTCGTGATACCAAACATCCCGACTTTGATCCCAATATACATAATTACCAGTTCTCTTTACTACGATACATTTTTTAACATCCGGACAATTAGATAAAGCCTCATCTGTCGTTGCTTTTAAAGGAATAGTTTTACCCCCTCTTACTCCTTCATCAGCTGTAATTATGTATTCGGATTTACAATCATTAACTCTTCCTGAAATTGATTCTGCAGAGAAACCACCAAAAATTATTGAGTGTACGGCACCTATCCTTGCACAAGCTAACATCAAGATCGCTAATTCAGGTATCATCGTCAGATAAATAGTAACACGATCACCTTTTTGTATTCCAAGTTTTTTAAGACCATTTGCAGCCTTTGAAACCTTTTGATGTAATTGTTTATAAGAAATTTTTTGAGTGTCTTTAGGATCATCTCCTACCCAAATAATTGCTGTTTTGTCTTTTTTATCTTTTAAATGACGATCAATGCAATTAGCAGATGCATTTAAAGTGCCATCTTCAAACCATTTAATTCTAACTTCGTCTTTACTATATTTAACATCTTTAATTTTTTTGTAAGGTTTTATCCAAGTAATTCTCTTTCCTTCCTTTTTCCAAAATGAATTATTATTTTTAATAGAATCAGAATATTTTTTTTGATACTGAGCTTTATTCGCTAAACTTCTTTTCACCCATTCAGGTTTAGTTTTAATAATTTGCTCATTAGATGATATTTTATCAATATTTTTCTTTTTAGATCTTATGACAGAAGCTCTTTTAGTTTTTGAAACTCTTTTTATTTTTCTTCTCTTTTTAGAAGATTTTTTTTTCTTTATCTTTTTAGCTTTTTTCTTTTTTGATTTCTTTTTTTTTGGCATATTTTTTTTTAATATTTACTCATTTTATTTAAAAGCTTCCAGCTTTTAGAGTCAATAGGCATTACAGATAATCTACTTTGTTTAATTAAAGATAAATGGCTTAAATCCTTGTTTTTTTTAATCTCATCTAAAGATACAGGATTATCAAGTTTTTTCAAAAATTTAACAGTCACTGCAACAAATCTTCCTGATTTGTCTGTTTTATCAATGTAATGTTCTTTCACAACTTCTACTATTCCAACAATTTCTTTTCCAATATTTGAGTGATAAAAAAAACATTGATCACCCTTTTTCATATTTTTTAAATTCTTAGCTGCTTGATAGTTTCTTACACCGTCCCAGGGTGCTCCTTTTTCACCAGCTTTTTTTTGTTGATCAATTGACCAAACGTTAGGCTCTGATTTAAGTAACCAGTATTGCATTATAATTTTACTCCTGCTCCCTTTAAAAAATTAGCGTTTTCATCTAATGGCCATCTTGGTTTTGCTGGATAATTTAAATGATTGAATTGTTTTAATTTAAATTTTTCTAAACCTACCATTCCTATCATTGCAGCATTATCACCACATAGTTCTATTGGAGGAAATATGCTTTCATAACTTTTTTCTCTACATAGATTAATTAACATTAATCTAATTTTTTTGTTAGCTGCAACACCACCAGCGACAACAAAAATTTTTTTTCCCAAGTTATTTTGTTTTTCGAACTCTAAAAAGGCAATTTTTGTTTTCTTATAGAGGATTTCTATTATAGTTTTTTGAAAAGAAGCTGCCAAATCAAATCTATCTTGTTCTGATTTTATTTTTTTTGATATTTTTAAGACAGCTGTCTTCAAACCAGCAAAGGACAGATTGCACCCCCCTCTATTAATAATTGGTTTTGGTAGCTCATATCTTTCAGGATTTCCTTTATCAGCAAAAACTTCAATTTTGGGTCCTCCTGGAAATTCTATCCCTAATAATTTTGCAGTTTTATCAAATGCTTCTCCTAAGGCATCATCTATAGTAGTGCCCAATCTTTTATAATTTCCAAGTCCTTTAACATTTAAAAATTGTGAGTGTCCACCTGAAATTAATAAAAATAAATACGGGTAATTCAACCCTGAATTAATTTTTGGACTTAAAGCGTGGCCCTCTAAATGATTTATGGCAATAAATGGTTTTTTAATTAAATTTGCGAAAGTTTTACCAAAACTTAATCCAACTGATAAACAAACAACTAGTCCCGGCCCGGCTGTTGCAGCAACTGCATCTATTTCGTCTATTTTTTTTCCACTTTCATCCAAAGCCTTTTGAACAATCAAATCAATTTTTTCTAAATGGGATCGGGCAGCAAGTTCAGGAACAACTCCACCAAATTCTTTATGCACTTCTGTTTGGCTAGAAATAATATTAGAGAGAATTATTGGTATTCCTCGCTCATTTTCTGAAATTAAAGATGCTGCAGTTTCATCACAACTAGTTTCTATTCCAAGAATTAAGGGCTTTTTATTCATACAAATAGTTTTTAATAATTGTACAATCCCAATACAAGTAAGAAATGATTTTTTTATGAAAAAGAAAATAACAATTGGATCTCGAGGAAGTAAGTTAGCATTATTATATGCACAAAAAGTAAAAGAGAAAATTATTGAAGCAACCATTTTTACTGACCAGGATATAAATATTGAAAAAATTTCTACCAAAGGGGATGAGATACAAGACACCAGATTATCTGATGTTGGTGGCAAAGGTTTATTTTCAAGTAGTATTGAACAAGAGCTCCAAAAAAATAATATAGACATAGCAGTTCATGCACTAAAAGACATGCCAGCAATTGAGACCAATGGCCTTTTAACAGATACATTTCTTGAGAGAACTGATGCGAGAGAAATCGTAATAATTAATGGGAATAAAAAATTTAAAGACTTAAAAAAGAATGCTGTTATTGGAACATCTTCTTACAGACGACAATTTCAAATTAAAAAAATTAGACCAGATTTTAATTGTAAACTTATAAGAGGGAATGTTGACACTAGGATAAAAAAATTAATGGATGGTGAGTATGATGCGATAATTTTATCTTATGCTGGTATAAAGTACTTAAAATTAGAGGATAAAATTTCAGAAATTTTTTCTATTGAGGAAATAATTCCAAGTGCAGGGCAAGGAATAATTGCTATACAGTGTAGAGTAAATGATGAAGACATGATCTCAATGTTAAAAAAGATTAATCATAAAGAGACTTATAAAAGAGCACATGCTGAAAGAAATATTCTAAAAATTTTAGAGGGGGATTGTGAAACAGCAGTTGGAATTCATTCTAAAATAGATGAAAACAAAATTACAGTCGAAGCAGAGCTTTTTTCATTAGATGGCTCACAAAGATTTTATGAAAAAAAATCTGACAGTTCAGAAAATTTTAGAGAACTTGGAAATGAAATAGGTCAAATTTTAAAAATAAAATCGAATAACTCTTATAAGAAATAAAATGCATATCTTATTAACTAGACCTCTAGAAGATTGTTCTGAAATGATCATTAAGTTTCAGTCTCTTGGTCATAAAGTTTCACATCTACCTTTATTATCTATTAAAAAAATTCTTCATGAAAAAATAAATCTTTTAGAATTTAAAGGTATTATTTTCACAAGCTCTAATGCAGTAAGATTTTTAAATTCAAATGGGTTAGATAAAAACATAAAATGTTTTTGTGTAGGAAATGCAACAGAAAAAGAAGCAAGAGGTCAAGGTTTTTCTAATACAATTACTGCAGAAGGAAATGTTCTTAATTTAAAAGAATTAATATTACAGAATTTTGATAAGACAGAAGGTAAATTAATTTATGTAAGTGGAGAAAACATTTCAGTGGATCTTGATAATCAACTGCAAAATGAGGGATATGAAGTTAAGAGGTTGATAAACTATGAAACTGTACATAATGAAAAATTTGATAATGATTTTATCAATAAGTTAAAACTTGATATGCCTGATATGGTTTACGTTTATTCACAAAATAGCGCATCAAGTCTTTTAAAGTTTATAAAATTTAATCAGCTAGAAAGTCTTTGGATGAGTACTAATTTGATGTGTATAGGCGAAAAAACATCAGCTAAATTAAATGAAATTAAGTGGAAAAAGATATTTCTTTTTAATCCTGGAGAAGAGGAATTTTTGTTATATAAAATTTAATTATGGAAATAATAAATAATTTTTCTGAAGTCTTTTTATCAGTCTGGAACAGAGGGATTCTAGGAGTAGATATTTTTCAAATATTAATTGGTATTGGAATATTTTTAATTTTTTTAATATTTAGAGGATTAATAAGTAAACTTATTATTAAAAAATTAGAGATAATTTCTAAAAGAACGACTAATAAATTAGATGATACTTTTGTGTCTGCATTGATTGGACCAGCAAGATTTTTACCAATTGTTTTGGGTTTTTTTATAGCAAGTTATTATATGACTTTTTCAATTGAAGGTAGAGAAGTTGTTGACACAATAAATAGAACTTTAATAACAATTTTAATCTTTTGGGTGATACATCAAATTATTGAACCTGTGTCTTATATTTTAAGTGGACTTGATAAACTTTTAACAAGAGAGTTAATTGGTTGGATCATTAAATCCTTAAAAATACTAATTTTTATTTTAGGTCTAGCTGCTGTACTAGAACTTTGGGGAATAAAGATAGGACCAATTATTGCTGGTCTTGGTTTATTTGGTGTTGCAGTAGCTTTAGGTGCCCAAGATTTATTTAAAAATTTGATTTCAGGTATTTTAGTTTTAGTTGAAAAAAGATTTAAAATTGGTGATTGGATATTAGTAGAGGGAATTATAGAGGGTATAGTTGAAAAAATTGGATTCAGATCAACAACAATAAGAAAATTTGATAAATCATTAGCAATTATTCCTAACTTTCAATTTGCTGAAAATGCAGTTGTAAATGTTAGTGAAACTTCAAATTGGTTAATAAGTTGGATTATTACTCTTCAATACGACACCACGGTTGATCAATTAAAAACGATAAGAAATGAAATTGAAGATCACATTCAAAAAAGCGAAGACTTTAATACAAGCATAGGAATTGCAGTTAGAGTTGACAAATTTTCTGATAGTTCGATTGATATGTATGTTCGTTGTTTTACTAAATCAGACAGTTGGAACGAGTGGTTATCGGTAAAAGAAAAATTAGCAATTGGTATCAAAAAGATTGTTGAAAAAAACAAAGCGTCTTTTGCATTCCCAAGTTCTTCTATTTATATAGAAAAAAAATGATAGCCATTTTTTATCTAGCTTTACAAATATTAAAGCTTTATTCCTACGTAGTAATAGCGAATGTAATTATAAGCTGGTTGGTTGCTTTTAATGTTTTAAATACACAAAATAGATTTGTTTATTCAATTTTAGAATTAACATATCGTTTAACAGATCCTATACTAAATAAAATAAGACGTTTTTTACCTAATTTAGGATCCTTAGATATCTCACCCATTATATTACTTCTATTGATTTGGTTTATAGAAATGTGTATGAAACTCTACATTGCACCTTTAATTTTTTAAAACTTATGATTCTAATAGACGGAAAAAAAGCAGCAGCTGAGTTAAGAGAAGAACTTAAACAAGAGGTAGCTGAATTAAAAAATAAGTATAATAAAGTACCAGGTTTAACGGTGATATTGATTGGAGATCTTACCCCTAGTCAAATATATGTAAGGAACAAAGAGAAATCCGCAAAAGAGGTTGGTTTAAAGTCTGATGTAATTAAATA
The DNA here is from genome assembly GCA_902520335.1 of uncultured Pelagibacteraceae bacterium. GTDB lineage: Bacteria > Pseudomonadota > Alphaproteobacteria > Pelagibacterales > Pelagibacteraceae > Pelagibacter. The sequence continues at coordinate 29,397 of CABYNS010000001.1, read as the reverse complement.
CCCAGACTCTGTAGAAGAAAAAGTTATTTTGAACAAGATTAATGATCTAAATAAAGATAAAAGCGTTTCAGGTATTTTAGTTCAGTTACCTTTGCCGAAACATATCGATAAACAAAAAATTATTGAGGCTATTCATCCATCTAAAGACGTTGATGGATTTCATCCTATGAATGTTGGTAATCTTTCCTCAGGTTACGAAAGTTCTGTACCGTGCACTCCTTTAGGATGTTATCTTTTAATTAAAAAAATTGAGCCAAACTTAAGTGGAAAAAAAGCAGTAATAGTAGGCAGATCAAATTTGAATGGAAAACCAATGACACAATTACTTTTGAAAGAAAACTGTACAGTGACAATTACTCACTCAAAAACAAAAGATCTCAAAGCTGAATGTTTGGAAGCGGATATCCTTGTTGCAGCCGTTGGTATACCCGAGCTTATTAAAGGAGACTGGGTAAAAAAAGATGCAACAGTAATTGATGTAGGAATCAACAAAACAGATAAGGGCATTGTTGGAGATGTTGCCTTTAATGAAGTTTCAAAAAGTGCTAAAGCTTTAACGCCAGTTCCAGGTGGTGTGGGCCCAATGACAATTGCATGTTTATTAAAAAATACTGTAGAGTGTTTCAAAAGATCGCAACTTTAAAGTTACAACTTATTAATTTTTTGATACTTTATGGTGTGAAGAAACCTAAATATCCTTATAGAATTGCAATAGTATTCTTAATTTTAACAGTTCCAACTATCGGAGCAACCCAATTGGGGTGGTACTTATATGATCAACAAACGGGTTTTGATTATGGTATGATTGTTGGAACATTTTCAGTTATATATGCTGCTTGGTTAATGTATGAAAAAAATTGGCGAGAAGAGGAAGAGGATGATGATTAGATTATGGAAAAATTAATTTTTTTTGGATTAGTAATTCCAATTTTCCTTTTTGTTTTATATTTGGGTGGCACAGCCATCATGAGCGGTTTTAGCGCTAAAGAAGCTAATCGAAAAGTAAAGGATGGTAATGAAGACAACATTTCCCATGATCAACTTGGTGATGAACAGTCTTTAAGTGATGAGCTTGAAAAACTTAACAAATTAAAAGATTCTGGAGTTTTGACACAAGAAGAGTTTGAAAAGGCTAAAAATAAATTACTGAATAATTAAATTACTTTGTTAGTAGTAATAATGTTGCCCCAGAAATAAATATTATAATACCCATAATTTCTATAAAAGTTATTTTTTCCTTAAAAAGATATTTTGACGACATATAACTAAAAAGTATTTCAATTTGACCAACTGCTCTAACAAAAGAGGCTTGAATTAAAGTAAATGCAAAAAACCATGATAATGTTGCTAAAAAGCCAGCTAATCCTGTTAAACAAATTTCAACTTTATTTTGATAAAATTTTTTAAATTCTGATTTTTCAAAAGTCAAAAGATAAGTCGTTACTACTGCAGTTTGGATAAACAAACCAAAAAATAAAGTTGTAATTGCCTTATCAAAATTTGATGAAAAATTTTCAAGTGATAATGCTGCTGCTCTAAAATAAACAACACTCAAACCTAAAATCAGACCTGTTGTTAATCCTATAAGTGTAACTTTTGAAAAAAAATTTCTAAAAAATAATTTTACATCTTTAATTGTTATAACAATTACACCTATAGTGGCGACTATTATTCCAATAATTCCAAATAAATTTAATTTATCTTTAAGTATAATATATTCGAATATAGCTATTTGTATAACCTCTGTTTTACTTAAAGACGTTCCCACAACGAAATTTGAAAATTTGAAAAGATACAACAATAGTAATGTGAATATGACCTGAAAAATTGCCCCTAGGAAAGTGTAGTAAATAAAATTATTTTGATCTAAAATTATTTGAACTATATCTAAACTACGAAAATTAATAAAAAATATTATAAACGCAAATGGTAACGCAAAAGCAAACCTTACATATGCTGACGCAACTAATGATAGATTCTTATTTAATCTTTTCTGTAACGACGTTCTTAAATTTTGAAAAAAAGCTGCTAAAACTGTAAAGATAACCCAATTCATAAATTTATTTAGACCAAAGTTTTAATAGAATTAATTAATTAGTTGTATCTAAAAAAACTATTTTTTCTCCATTAACCAAAGAGCATCTGCACCTAAAAAGTAAATTTTCCCGTTACTTGGATGTACTTGAATATCTCTTATTCTTCCAATTTTATCCTTAAAAATAATATCTTCCTTCACATTCGAAGTGTCATCAAATATTAATTTTCTTAAAGACTTATCTTTTAGTGAAGTAATCAAAGCATGTCCATTCCACTCATTAAATTCTTTACCTTTATAGATTGTTATCGCGCTTGTAGCGATAGATGGAACCCAATAATGTATAGCTTTTGTAAATCCTGGTTTCCATTTAGGCCCAATTGGAATGCCCGAATAGTTTGTTCCACCCCATCCTAAAATCTTCCATCCATAATTTTCACCTTTTTTGGCTTCACCAAACCAATCACCCCCTCGTGCTCCATGATTACTCATATAAATTTTTCCATCAAATGGAGATAAGGTTAAACCTTGAGGATTTCTAATTCCGATTTGATAAATTTCTGGAAGCCAGTCTGATTTACCCTGAAATTTTGGATTATCTTTTGGGATACTACCATCAATATTTATTCTAATAATACTGCCAGGATGTTTAGTAGGATCTTGTGCAATCATACCCTCTCCTCTTTCACCAGCAGATGCAAACAGAAAATCATCTTTTATAGCTAATCGTGATCCAAAATGATATCCAGAGTTGATAGGCGGATTTGCTTGAAAAATATTTTTAAAGATAAAATCTTTTTTGTTAAATTTTGATTTTGCTATTGAAGTGCTTGTTTTTCCATCACCCCTATTTTCCGCATATGAAATATATACAAAATTGTTTTTATAAAGAACATCTAACAAACCACCTTGGCCATGCTCTAAAAAATTAAGGTTATGATTAATATTAGAAATTTTTTTTGTGTTAAGATTGATTAATTTGATTGATCCGCTTTTCTCTGTGATCAATAACTCTTTATTATTAATAAAAGTTGAACCCCAAGGGCTGTTTAAATCGATTAACTTTTGAAATTTAAAGTTTTCAGATTGCGCAGCTGAAATACTGATTATAAGAAAAAAAATTATTTTAATTACGGTTCTCAGTTTTTACTCCGCTCTCCCTTGAATATAAAATTCATTGTTATTATTTTTTTTTACTTTATCTTTTGTATTAAACCAATTATTTCCAAACACACTTATATCTCCTTTTACATGGAGTGTGCCGTCTTCAAGTTTTGTATCACAATATAAATTGTCTCCCATTAGAGTTCCTTCGATAGATCTTTTTTTATATTCTAAAACTTTTTCTGTATTTTTAAACGTTGTATTAATCGCACATGGACCGATTTCTGTCATACCCCAATTTACCATGAAGTTACAACCTCTTTCGACAAAATTAATTATTAAATCCCATTCTACAGGTTCACTACCACATGTCACCCAAATACCATTTAGATCTAAACTTTTGAACGATTTAGTAAGAGAGATGGCTTTGCCATGATCAGGAGTAATGTGTGTATGTGTAAAGTTTCTTATTTTTTTACAAAAATTAAAAGCGTTAAACTTTTCAATTTTTATTTCAGCACCCACCTCAAAAGCAGGAAGTGTTTGTGCTAATAGACCACCCGCATGTTCCATTTTACAAATAGTATAAATTTTACTTTTGGAAGAAATTTTTTGGCACTCTCGTGCAATTTTATTTGCACTTTTTAATTTTTCTGGTGACTGATAAATCTTTTTTTTTGGTCCAGTTGTCCCACTAGATTTTAATTCAATCCCTTTTCTTAGTATCTGAGCCAAACTGTTTTTCTGTTCCATCAACAATTTTTTTTGCGAGTTTGTAAGGTGTGAAAACAAAGATCCATGGGAAAATACTATGTATTACACCAGTAATAAAAATTAAAAGAGCTAAAAAATTAAAATAGCTCGCATATAAAAAATGTTTTAGCCATGATGAATTAATTTTCTTGAGATGTTTTAAATCTAAATCCATTCTAAGAAAGTTTTGATCTTCCACCATCGACAGCAATTATTTGACCTGTAACCCAAGAGCTATCATTGGTAATTAGAAATTTTGCAAGAGCAGCGGAGTCTTTTCCTTCACCTAATCTTTTTAAAGGATGAGCTTTCGCTATACCATCTGCCAAAGCTTTATTTTTTAACATTGGTTCTGCAATTTTTGAATTTGTCAAGCTTGGAGCAATACAGTTTACTCTTATATTTGGTGCAAACTCTGCAGCTAAAGAAACTGTTAATCCTTCAACAGCCGCTTTTGTAGATGCTATTATTGCGTGATTAGTAAATCCTCTTTGAGCAGCTACAGTTGAAAATAGAACTACTGATCCTTTATTTTTTTTTAAACTTTCTTGATAACCTTTAATGACCTCAACTGCTGAATAGAGATTTAATTTCATACATTTATTAAAATCTTCCTCTGTTACCATTCTTAAAGGTTTTAAATCTATAGAACCTACACAGTAAGCAACACCTTTAACTTCTTGAATGTCATTTTTAACTTTTTCAATAAACCCGTTTTCTAAAACATTGGCTATTGTAAAAGTACAACCTAATTTCTCAGAAATATCCTTGGTTTCAGTTTCGCTTCTCCCAACCAAATGAATATTAAATCCCGAATTTACCATTTGTTCAGCCAAGCTAGATCCGATTGAACCTGTCGCACCAAGAATAAGATATTTTTCTGACATAAAAAATTTTATTAGTTATATTTAATTATGAAGTTATTTTTTATACTGGGTAATCAATTATTTCCATCAAAATACTTGGATCGCTTCAAAAAAGACCACCTAATTTTTATGGCAGAGGATTATCAATTATGTACTTATGAAAAACATCATAAAAATAAGATACTTCTCTTTTTGTCATCGATGCGTTCACATGCGGAAACCCTCAGGAAAGATAAGTTTAAATTAGAATATTTTAAAATTGAGGATAAAGAATTTAAAGACGACTATTTAAAAAAATTAAAAAAAATAATTAATTCAAAAAAAATAAAAGAGATTTCAAGTTTTGAAGTCGAGGATAAATTTTTTGAGAAAAAAATAAATCAATTCGTAAAAAAAGAAAAGATCAAATGGAATATTATTCAAACTCCGATGTTTTTGAACTCAAGAGATGAATTTAAACAATATCTATCTAAATCAAAAAAACCTTTCATGGCAACTTTTTATAAGGAAGTGAGAAAGAAATCTGGAATATTAATGGGTTCTGATGGAAATCCTATTGGAGGCAAATGGAGTTTTGATGAAGATAATAGAAATAAGTTACCAAAAAATATTTCTATTCCAAAGTTTCCTAAAATTAATGAAACAAATCATACTAAAAAATTAAAACCCATTATTGAAAAACTATTTAAAGATCATCCAGGAACAACCAAAAATTTTTGGTTTGCTACAGAGTATAATGATGTGGTCAAATTATTGAATTTTTTTATTAAAGAAAAATCTAATTTATTTGGTGATTATGAAGACGCAGTAGATCAAAAAGATAATATTTTGTTTCACAGCGCTTTAAGTCCTTATATCAACCTAGGTTTAATCACACCTGAATTTATTATCAAAAAAGTTTTAGATTTTCATAAGAGTAAAAAAATCAGATTAAATTCTCTAGAAGGTTATGTTCGTCAGGTTATAGGATGGAGAGAATTTATGAGAGGAATTTATCAAAGTTACTCAAATGAAATGGAAACTGGAAATTTTTTCAAACAAAATCGTAAAATGAAAAAGTCATGGTATGATGGAACGACAGGTTTACCTCCATTAGATTACGCAATTAAAAACGCATTAAATTTTGGATGGTCTCATCACATTGAAAGATTAATGATTTTATCAAACATAATGAACCTTTGTGAGATCAAACCAGTGTTTGTTTATAAATGGTTCATGGAGATGTTTGTCGACTCCTCAGATTGGGTAATGGTACCCAATGTTTATGGTATGGGGTTATTTAGTGACGGGGGGATTTTTGCAACCAAACCATACATTTGTGGATCAAGTTATTTTATGAAAATGATGGATTTTAAAAAAGGAGAGTGGTGTAACACAATGGACGGACTTTATTGGAGATTTATAGATCGTAATAGAAAGTTTTTTTTAAAAAATCCAAGACTTTCAATGATGGTAAGAATTTTTGATAAAATGAAAGCAGATAGAAAAAAAATGATTTTATCTGCAGCTGATAAATTTATTAAACAAAATACAATTTAGTGAAAAAAGAAAATCTTCCTTCTAAAATTTGTCCTGTTTGTAAAAGACCTTTTGTTTGGAGAAAAAAATGGAGATTGAATTGGGATAGAGTTAAATATTGCTCCAAAAAATGTTCTAAGTTAAGTTAGAATTTAATGAGCAAGAAAAGAAAAAAAAAAAGTAAAGTAAGAAAAAAAAATCCCGTAGCTAAAATGCTAAGCTCACCAATGCTGAGAAACAAAATAATTAAAAATAAAAAAAAGATATATAATAGAAAAAAAGTGAAATATGAGCTTGAATAATAAAATTTTTGAGTGGGCAGGAGTTATTACAGCGATATTGTATTCATTGTTTGTAGCTATGAATATTGGCATAGAATTTTTTGGTTTTTGTTTGTTACTTATTTCCGCAATTTTAATTGGAATTTGGGCCTATAGGGGTGGTCACAGAGGAATACTATTTTTACAATTTTTTTATGCTACAGCAGGAATCATCGGGATGTTTAGGTGGTTTTAATTAAAAGTTGTAATTATTTTAGGAATATAATTTTTAAAATTAAAAAAACCTTTATTACAATACTGCCATGAATATTGATCGAGTTTTCTATATAAAAAATCTATTTTTAAATTATTTGAATTTAAATAATCCAGGTTTTCACCGACTGTTGGATATAACGCTATAATTTTTTCGTTTATATTTTTAATCTCACTTATGTCTACCACTTCACAAGTGATAGAATTATTTTCTAATCTTTGTTTTTGATCATCTACTAAAAGAGCTTTAAATTTAATAACTTTTTCACTTAGTTTGATAGATCTATTTTCATTTTTATTTGAAATTATGTAAATTTTTTTAAATTTATGATTTTGAAAATCTGTGGTTTCAAATGATAAACTATTTTCAAAAATAAAAAGATTTTCATCATCTATATTTTTATTGCTAAAATCTTGTTTAACTATTGAGTAAGTTTTTTCAGAAACTTTTGGAGGAGCGTTTTCGTTTAATTTAATATTATTAAATCTATTATTAGTGAATTTTTTAATATTCCACTCGCTCGCTAAATAGTGTTTTCCTTGTGTTTGAATTCCAGCTACCCATCTCCAACCAAGAGTATTAGATGCAGAGTCACCATCGTAAAGATGTTGCATAAAAAATTCTGCTCCTAATTGCCAGGGTAATTCTAATGTAAAAATCCAGATACTAGCAAACCACATTCTAGTGTGATTATGTAAATAATTATTTTCTTTAAGCTCTGTTACCCAAAAATTAAAACATTCAATATTGGTTTTTCCATCTATTGCATTTTTGTAATTTTGGTTATCTTTATATTCTTCTCGAATTTTATTTAACTCAACTAAGTAATCTGTCCAAACGTTTGGTCGTAATTCTAACCAACCCTTCCAATATGTTCGCCACAAAACTTCTTGAATAAATTTTTCATTTTTTGAAAAAGAAAACTTGCTAAGTGATTTTTCAATAACTTCTTTCTCGTTGATAACTCCATGAGTAATATATGGAGATAAACCAGATATATTTGTTCTCTTTTCCGGACCAAAATCAAAATTTCTTAGTTTGGAATATTCAGAAAGATTTTTTTTTACAAAATTATTTAATCTATTTAAGGCCGCAGCCTTTGAGGCTTCAAATTTCATTTTGATTTATTTTGATTTTTTTTTCTTTAAACCAAGCTTGTCGCTATGTCTTAATCTTAAAATAACAATTGCACCAGCAATCAGAACAATGGCAATAGCTTCATAAACTAATGCTGCTGGATCCATTTCCTTACCTTGAAGAATAATAAATCGTGCTAAAGCAGTAATTGCAATTAATAATGGAAGGGTAATACTAATTGATTGTTGGTTCCAAAAAACTCTTACCATTGCTAGCACTTCTAGGTAAAGAAACATTAATAATAAATCAGCTAAGGTTACCGATCTATTCTCAAACATTTTGTACATTTCTATACCGACTGCAATAACTGTGCTTATTAAAATGATAACCATTAAAATAAGCTGTAAATTTTTTGCTATTTTTTCCATTATTTATCTTTACTAAAAGGTAACCATTTTTCAAACACCGATTTTGAAGAACCCTCATAAGGAATTGAATAAGAATATGGATTTGGACTTGTTAATACTTCAATACCTTTTGAAAAAACAAATATAAATACAATTACAAAAACAAGAACCATTATTTTAAAAGGGTCAAAATTTTTTGTTTTAAAAACACTAGCTGAATTTTCTTCTGCTCTATGAAAATGTTTAAAGGTCATATACACGGCAAAGATTAAACCAATGTGAGCTAAAAAAAGACCAGTCCAACCAAAAACAAAAGTTGTGTATGAAAAAACATATAAACTAAAAACTGTGGTCCATATAAAGCTTAAAACTAATAAAATTTGCAACCTAACAGTTTTAGGGAGAGAACGGAGATCATTTTTACTATCATCAAACAAAATGTTTGCTGTATCTCTCATCCAATTTTTAAGTGATTCCATGATTCTAAGATATAGCTAAAAATAAATTTAACAAACTATAAATTGTCCTAAAATTTATAAATATCTCAGTTTTTTCTTGTGATAATTAATAAATCTTTCAACATTAGATTTATTAAATGTTTTATTTTCCTCAAAAGAAACTTTTTTCATTGAGTATGCATTACTTTTTGTAATTCTAGATTGAATAGTAATATTCCCTTTGTATAGTTTAAGTTTTACTGACCCATTCACCTTATTTCTTTTTTGATCAATAATTTTTTGTAATTTAAATCTTTCTTTTGAGTACCAATAACCATTGTAAATCAGTTCGGCATATCTTGGCATAATAGATTCTTTTTTGTGCATTGTTTCTTTATCCAATGTCACTGACTCAATAGCTCTATGGGCATGAATTAAAAGTGTTCCGCCCGGTGTTTCATAAACTCCTCTTGATTTAATTCCAAGAAATCTATTTTCAACTAGGTCAACTCTTCCTATGCCATTTTTTCCAGCAATGAAATTTAATTTAGTAAGAATGTTTTCAGGATTTAATTTTTTTCCATTTATTCCAACAGGGTCACCATTTTTAAAATTAATTGAAATAAAAGTTGGTTTATTTGGTGCTTTTTCAGGAGAGGTTGTTCTTTGGAAAATAAATTCCGGAGCTGAATTTTTTGGGTTCTCTAAAATTTTACCCTCAGTTGAGGTATGAAATAAATTATCGTCTACAGAAAAAGGGGGCGCACCTTTTTTATCTTTTGGGATGGGTATCTTATGTTTTTTTGCATAATTTATTAAATCGCTTCTAGATTTTAATTTCCAAATTCTCCAGGGTGCAACAACTTTTATCTTTGGGCCAAAATAGTGATAGCCTAACTCAAATCTGACCTGATCATTACCTTTTCCAGTCGCTCCATGAGATACCGCGTATGCTTTAAATTTTTTTGCTATTCTTATTTGGTCTTTTGCGATTAATGGTCTTGCTATGGAAGTTCCTAATAAATAAACTCCCTCATAAATCGCATTGCCTCGTATCATAGGAAAAACATAATCTTTTACAAAAAGATTTTTTAAATCCTTAATTATGATCTTTTTAACACCAAATTTTTTAGCATTATTGATTATTTTATTCCGATTAATCTCTTGGCCTATATCAGCAGTATAACAAATGACTTCTGCATTATAATTTTCTTGAAGCCATTTTAGAATTATAGACGTATCTAAGCCACCTGAGTAAGCTAAGACAATTCTTTTTTTTGATCTCATTAATTAACTGCAAGCTTTTTTTGCAGAATTATAGGCCTTTGTGAATCCTAATAATGAATAATGATCTATGGTTTGCGAACCCTTTTCATTGTAACCGGTAACCATAATTCTTGATCCTTTTTTCATAACTTTAACCATTATGTTTTCTTTTTTATTACTCGTCATCCAAGCAAAACCCTGTTGTTTGATATCAAACTTAAATTTGTTATTTCCTGAAGTTGCTAAAACAGTATTATTCTTGTTAAATTCATATCCAGCAGTTGCACTTATCTCATTAGAAATTTTTTCATTCGGTCTGAAAGTAACAAATAATCTAGCGTCTCTTTTATTTGTTTTTGGTGCTTGTAAAACAGGGGTAGATTGAGCAAAACAAACTTTCCCAGAACTTTCTTGAATTACTAATGTTTCCCAATCTTTGAACTTACCAACTTTTTTTATATCAGCTAAACAAAATGTTATTGGAATGATTAAAAATAAAAATGAGAAGATAAATTTTTTAATTATGGACATGGATTAGGGTATTTCTGTTGAATTTTATTAATATCATTTATTATATCGCTGTTAAAATTTACACTTACACTTTCTATATTTGTTTTCAACTGTTCCATTGTCGTTGCCCCTATTATAACACTAGTTGTGAAATGTTGAATTTCACAGAATTTCAAGGACATTTGAGTAAAATCTAAATTATATTTTTTTGAAATTTTGTAGTATTCATCAATAGCTTTTTGACCATTTTCATTTTTATATCTATTAAAATTTTTAAACAATTGCATTCTAGATTTTGCTGGTAATTTATTATTTCTATATTTTCCTGTTAAATATCCGAACGCCAATGGTGAGTAAGCTAATAATCCACTTTGTTCTCTAATGGAAATTTCCGCTAAACCAACCTCATACGTTCGATTTAGTAAGTTGTAAGGATTCTGGACAGACATCATTTTTGGAAGCCCTTTCATCTTTGAGAGTTCAAGAAATTTTGATAAACCCCAAGCAGTTTCATTAGATAAACCTACGTATCTAATTTTACCTTGTTCAATAAATTTTTTTAAACTTTCTAAAATTTCTTCAAAAGGTGTCCAATCTTTATCATTTTCGTCATGTTCATAACCGTAATCACCAAAAAAATTTGTACTTCTTTCAGGCCAATGAAGTTGATATAAATCAATATAGTCTGTTTTTAATCTTCTTAAGCTTTCATCTAATGCTTCTGTAATTTTTTTTTTACCAAAACTATTTCCACCACCTCTAATATATTTGTTTGATGTATTTCCACAAACTTTAGTAGCAAGAACAACATCATTTCTTTTTTTTGTTTTTTGAAACCAATTACCTATTATTTTTTCAGTTTCCCCATAGGTTTCTTCTCTCATTGGAATTGAATATATTTCAGCTGTATCCCAAAAATTTACTCCTTGGCTTAAAGCAAAATCCATTTGTTCAAAACCCTCTTTCTCTGAATTTTGTTCACCCCAGGTCATTGTACCGAGACAAATTGTACTTACATCTAGATCAGTATTTCCTAATTTTTTATAATTCATTAGTATTTTTAAATATTAGTCATTTATTGTTTTTTTTGATATCTTGAATAATTAATAAAAGATTATATATATTACATCATGGAATTTAATAAAAAAGGTATACTAGGTAGAGCAAAAGAAACTGCACATCAATCAACAGCAGTAACAGATGAAGGCTTAAGAGCCTACATGTTAAAAGTATATAACTACATGGCAACAGGAATCCTTATGACAGGGATAATTGCCCTTATAACTTTCAAAATGTCTGTTGTGACCGATAGCTCAGGATCTATAGTTGGACTAACTCAAGTAGGTAATGCGATCTATATGTCTGGGCTAAAATGGCTAGTAATGTTAGCTCCGCTTGGAATCGTGTTTTACATGAGCTTTGGTATAAATAAAATGAGTGCAGCTAAAGCGCAAACAACTTTTTGGATTTTTGCTGCATTAATGGGTCTGTCTCTTTCGTCAATTTTATTAATATATACTGGCATGAGTATCACAAGGGTTTTTTTCATTTGTTCCGCAACGTTTGGAGCAATGAGTATATATGGATATACAACAAAAAGAGACTTAACAAAATTAGGATCTTTTTTAATGATGGGTTTAATTGGAATTATAATTGCATCAATAGTTAATATATTTATGAAGTCTTCAATGATGTATTTCGTAATTTCTATTTTAGGAGTTTTGATTTTTGTAGGACTAACCGCTTACGACACTCAAAAAATTAAAAACATGTATGCAGCTAGTGATACGGGTGAATTAATGGGCAAAAAAGCTGTAATGGGTGCATTAACGCTTTATTTAGACTTCATTAATTTGTTTATCATGTTGCTAAGACTTTTTGGTCAAAGAAGATAATTTAAAGTTTTTTCCAATTAATATTTTTTAACAAATTATTTAGATCAGAAGAATTTCTAAATATTTTTCCATTAGCATCGGTAATTAAGTATTTAAGATTTTTATTTTTTGGCTTAAAATTTTTGCAAATCTTATACAGAGCATTTTCTGTAGTATTTTTAAAAACACTAAAACCAACTTGTTTGCTTGAAATATTAAGTCCATAGTCTTTCCATGATCCTTCAGAGACCATTTTAGCGTATAAGTCTAAAATAATTTTTAGTTCACCTTTTTCAAAAAAATGTTTTTCTTCAATATTCTTTTTATTAACATTGTTGATTATTAGACGTAAATTATTATTCATTTGTTTTATACTTATTTATTAAACCTATTTGAAAAGCAGTAAATATAAATGTAATTGGTAATAGTCCCCACACTTTGAAGTTTACCCAAAATTCTTCAGTTTGAGTTCGCCAAACTATTTCGTTGAGTATTGCAAGACCAAAAAAGAAATATATCCACCTTTTGTTTAATATTTCCCATCCTTCATCAGTGAGTGAGACAGAGTTACCCATTAATTTTTTTAAAACAGGTTCATTTGTGAAGTATCTTCCAAATATCAGAGCGAGTGCAAAGAGAATATTTATAATTGTTGGTTTGACATAAATAAAAACTGGATTATCAAAGTAAATCGTTAAGCCTCCAAATAAAGTGATTAAAACTCCACTTAATAAAGGAATCTTCGGTATTTTTTTTTCTAAAAACCAAACAATAGCTAATGCAATTATTGTCGCAATAATAAATGGGGGAATGGCAATTTTTAAGTCTTTTCCACTATCGTAGTAGTAGTAAAAAAAAATTACTAGTGGTCCGAAATCTGTTAAAAACTTTAAAAAAGATTTGTTCACAAGCAAGATATTAACATAAATAATATTTTCATAAAAACTTTTTATTTTTCTTATTGATTTTTATTTTTAAATACCCATACTAAATATGATGGCAATTCAAAAAGCTAAATTTTCAATTGGAGATATAGTGAAACATAAACATTTCGACTTTAGAGGTGTAATTTATGATGTTGATTTTGAATTTAATAATTCAGAAGAATGGTATCAATCGATACCAAAAAATGTAAGACCAAGAAAAGATCAGCCTTTTTATCATCTGTTAGCTGAAAATGATGAAATCACATACGAGGCATACGTTTCCGAGCAAAATCTTCTTGTTGATGACTCGGATGAACCAATTAAACATCCTTTAATTGAGGAAATTTTCTCTGGGAAAAAGGGATCTAGCTATTTCAAGCTATCTAATTAAATAAATCACTTTTTTAACACATTTAGCTCAAACCTTTGACACAGCAATTTGCTTTTATGAGGTTAATTCTGATCAAGGGTGCTACTTATTTACCCTTCGTTATTATCTCCCTCTGGCATTCTTGATCAGGAAGTTTTTTCATAATAAATATAATCTGATATATGTTTAAATATTTTGAACCGAATAAAATTTTTTCAATAACGTCGAAAGCACCTAAATATGTATTATTTTTATTTATTGTCATTCTTTCAATAGGATTAACTGAGGCGTTAATATTATCTCCTGAGGATTATAAGCAAAGTCACTCTGTCAGAATAATGTATGTTCATGTTCCAGCAGCTTGGATTTCGCTTGGAATTTTTTCAGCTATTACCTTTTTATCTATAGTTGGGTACATTTTTAAAATAAGAAATTTTTTTTTAATCGCAAAAAGTTTGGCATCCTCTGGGCTGGTATTTAATATAATAGCTCTGGTGACTGGTTCGATATGGGGTAAACCCACATGGGGAACGTGGTGGGCTTGGGACGCAAGAATAACCTCAATGTTAATACTAGCACTGTTTTATATAATGTATCTTGTTGCATGGAGAATTTTTGAAGATAGTGACAAAGCATTTAAAGTCACGTCAATTATCACAATTTTGGGAATTATTAATGTTCCTATAATTAAATATTCAGTAGATTGGTGGAATACATTGCATCAACCAGCTTCAATCAACATACTCTCGAAGTCTTCAATTCACATATCAATGCTGTTTCCATTAATTACAATGACTGCGGCATTTGCCCTATTTTCTCTACTAATTTTTTTAATGAAATATAATACAGAACTGATAAAAATTAAGAATAGAGGATTAGATAGGTTATGATTGAAAGTTTATTTTTTATGAATGGATATGGACTGTATGTTTGGTCAGCATTTTCTTTTACTTTAGTGAGTTTTTTGACACTTTTTTTGATCATCAAAGTTCAATATAACAAAGAAAGAAATAAATTTATAGCAAAATTTGGATCTTTAAATTCTGAGCGAGCAGCTTTTGCAAAATCTCAAAAAATAAATAAAGAAATTTTGTCAAATACCTCAATCATTTAACTTTTGAAACATGTATGGGCGAAAAGTTAAATTAAGATTTTTTTTTATATTATTAATAATAACAACCTTAGCGTTATCAGTCTTCTTATTAGTTAAGTCTTTAGAGGAAAATGTTATTTTTTTTAAGTCTCCAACAGAAATTAAAACTTTAAGTGAAATTGGTAAAAAGAAAATTAGAATAGGTGGAATGGTTAAAAAGGACTCTATAACTATGATCTCCAAAGAAATTAAATTTATTGTTACAGATTTTAAAAACGAGATAAATGTTGTTTATTCTGGTGTTGTACCGAATCTCTTTGCTGAGGAGAAGGGTGTTGTTGCTGAGGGATACTTAAAAGATAAAAATTTTTTTTTAGCTACAAAAATTTTGGCTAAACATGACGAAAATTATATGCCGCCAGAAGTTAAGGCTGCATTAGAGGAGAAATAAATTTGGCGAGTTTAATAGGTTCTTATTCATTAAGTTTTGGACTTCTTTTTTCAGTTTTAATTATTTTTTTTTCACTTAGAAACTTAAAAAATGCTGAAATCTTAGATAAAAAGATAATAACTTTAACATTTATTCAATTTTTTTTTGTAGTCATAAGTTTTTTTGGATTAATTATCTCTTTTATTAACTCAGATTTTAGCAACGAAACTGTTTTTAATCACTCTCATACAACCAAACCGTTGTTTTATAAAATCTCAGGAGCTTGGGGAAATCATGAGGGTAGTTTATTGTTATGGTTGCTAGTATTAACTTTATTTATTTCAATTTTTTTAATTAAATCAAATCAACAGCCAAAAAAGTACAGAATTTTTACCTTATTATTTCAACAAATAATAATTGTAGGTTTCTTTATTTTTTTGATTAAAACTTCAAGTCCATTTAATTATATTTTTCCAACACCAAATGAGGGTTTAGGCTTGAACCCAATTTTACAGGATCCTGCTTTAGCAATACATCCACCAATTTTATATTTAGGTTATGTAGGTTCTTCGATAATTTTTTCGTCAGCTCTTGCTGCCATGGTCACGTCATATGTATCAAAAGAGTGGGCGAAGCATATTAAACAATGGGTTTTAGCATCTTGGGTTTTTCTTACATTAGGAATTTTGCTTGGATCTATTTGGGCATATTATGAATTAGGTTGGGGAGGTTTTTGGTTTTGGGATCCAGTTGAAAATGTATCTTTAATGCCATGGTTTGCGTTAACAACTTTACTTCACTGTATATTAGTCATGGAGAGGAAGAAAATATTGACCTCATGGGCCATGATATTATCGATCGCAACTTTTGCTTTGAGTATGAGTGGTACTTTTTTAGTAAGATCTGGAATTTTGAATTCAGTTCACACATTTGCCAATGATCCAGAGAGAGGTTTATTTATTCTAATTTTTCTTTTTACACTTATCTTTTTATCTATTTTTATTTTCATTTTTTTTCATTCAGGGAAAGAAAAAATAGAAAATAATTTTTTTTGGCTAAGTAAAGAGACATCTATTTTGATTAACAATTGGTTTATGATGTACTTTTTATCAGTAGTTTTAATTGGAACAATTTATCCAATATTTCTAGAGGTAATAACCGCAAATAAAATATCTGTTGGACCGCCTTTTTATAACAAACTCATATTGCCTTTCTTAATTCCATTTTTAATAGCCATGGCAATTGGACCAAATCTTAATTGGGTTAAATCAGATTTTAAGGATAAGTTTTATATGATGATATTTTTGACAATATCATTTTTATTATCAGCATTAATAATTAAACAATTTGATATAAATTTCCTAATTAACACCATTTTAGTCACATCTGCTTTTTTTTTATTTTTTTCTACTTCAAGAGAATTTTTTGTCAAAAGATTTAGAAATTTATCTCAGAACATTGCTCATTTTGGTTTTAGCTTATTAATTCTGAGTATTTTATTTAATAATATTTTTTCTAATGAGGTAATTACTAACCTAAAAATTGGTGAAACATTCACGGCTGAAAAATTCACGATAAACTTTGAGAACATTGAGCAAGAAGATGAAAAAAACTTCAAAGCAATTATAGGAAAATTTAATATCCAATATTTGGATGGCTCAACAGATATCCTCAATCCTGAGTTAAGAATATATAATCAACCAAATATAATCACGAGTGAAGCTGATATTAAAACAAACCTTTTCACAGATAAATTCATGACAATGAATTATGTTCAGAATCAGGAATATTTTAATATCAGATATCAAGTTAAACCTTTTATGATCTGGATATGGATTTCAGTATTATTGATAACTTTTGGAGGTTCTTTAAGTTTTTTCAACAAAAGATATGAAATCTAAATTTATTCCACTAATTTTCATTTTAATTTTTATAATAACTTTTGTAATTTTTTATAAAGGTTTAAAAAATCCAAATATTTATACTCCGAGCACCAATCTAGAAAAAGAAGTTCCACCATTTGAATTAAAATCTTTTGAGAACGACTCTATTATTATCTCAGAAAAAATTTTTAAAAATAATGATTATTATCTTATGAACATTTGGGCATCATGGTGTATCCCCTGTAAAGTGGAACATGAATTTTTGATGAAATTAAAAAATAATGAAAAAATTAAATTAATAGGATTAAACTATAAAGATAAT
The DNA here is from genome assembly GCA_902520335.1 of uncultured Pelagibacteraceae bacterium. Taxonomy (GTDB): domain Bacteria; phylum Pseudomonadota; class Alphaproteobacteria; order Pelagibacterales; family Pelagibacteraceae; genus Pelagibacter. Next base: position 11,992 of record CABYNS010000001.1, on the reverse strand, counting down.
TTTAAAAATGCCTCAAGTTTTTTAAACGATTTGGGAAACCCTTATGATTTAATTGTTTCAGATAGGGATGGTACAGCGTCAATAGAATGGGGAGCTTACGGGGTTCCTGAAAGTTTTTTAATATATCAAAGTAAAATTATAAAAAGATTTATTGGACCAATTAACAATGAAGATTTATTAGAAATTCAGAAACTAATTAGATGAAATTTATTCATATATTCTTGATTGTAATTAATATTTTAAATTTTAATTTATTAAAAGCAGATGAAATTAAGTCTGAAAATGAAATAGCGAAAAATTTGAGATGTTTAATTTGTCAGGGTCAATCAGTGCATGACTCAGATTCAGAATTTGCAATAAGTCTTAAGTTGGTAATTAATGAAAAAATCCAACAAGGAATGAGCGAGGAAGAAATATACAGTTTCTTAAAAATGAAATACGGAGAGTGGATATTGTATGATCCTGTTTTTAATAGAAATACCTACTTTTTATGGCTATTGCCTATCTTGATATTCTTAGCAGGTGGTGCAATAATCATTAAAAAGTTTTATTATAAAAAATAATTTTAATTAAATATTATGATTTTAAAAAATTTTTTTTTGATCTTATTAATTTTGACTTTGCCCTCAAAATTATTTGGGGACACTGATATTGAGGATAACACCCATCAATTTAATTTATATCTTGGAAATTTTGATTTTAGTGATGATAAGCAAAAAGCAACATTGCTGGGTTTCCAGCACCAAAATGAAAATTTAAATAGAAATACATTTTTAGGAAATATTTCGCCAGTTACTGGAGGATTCATAACTGAAAATTCTGCAGCATACATTTACACAGGTGTGGAATGGAATATGGACATGGGACCATTTTTTTTCACTCCAAGCTTTACTCCTGGACTTTACCACGAAGGCGATGGAAAGGATCTTGGACATGTTCTCGAATTTAAGTCAGAATTACAGCTTTCTTATAAAACAACTGATACAACTAATTTTGCCGTATCATATAATCATGTGTCTAATGCAAGTTTAGGGGATAAAAATCCTGGGGCAAATAGTTATATGTTTAATTTCCTCAAAAAGTTTTAACTAAAACTATGAATTTAAAGGATTGTCATAATTTTAGTGATTTTAGAAAATTAGCTCAAAAAAAGTTACCATCACCAATCTTTCATTATATTGATGGTGCAGCAGATGATGAAGTTACATATGCCAGGAATACCAGTGCATTTGATGATGTGGATTTGGTTCCTAATGTTTTGCGAGGAGTTGAAGAAGTCGATTTGTCTACTACGATATTTGGAAAAAAATTAGATTTACCTTTTTATTTATCACCAACAGCTTTACAGAGACTTTTTCATTATGATGGAGAAAGAGCAGTTGGAAAAGCTGCAAAAAAATTTAATACTATGTTTGGTGTTTCTGCTTTAGCCACTGTCAGTGTTGAGGAAATTTCTTCAATGATTGATACACCTAAAATGTTTCAGTTTTATTTTCATAAAGACAGAGGTTTAAACGACTCTTGTTTGGAAAGAGCAAAGGCTGCAAAATTTGATGTGATGGCTTTAACAGTTGATACTATTACTGGAGGTAATAGAGAGCGAGACTTAAGAACAGGATTTACCTCTCCACCAAAGTTAACTTTAGCAAGTTTATTTAGTTTTGCTACTAAACCGATGTGGGGAATTAATTACCTAACTAAAGGTAAGTTTGAATTACCTCATTTACAAGATTTTGTGAAAGAAGGCACTGATGTTAACTCATCAATTGGAAATTATTTTTCAACTATGTTGGATCAATCTATGAATTGGAAAGACGCTGAAAATCTTTGTTCTAAATGGGGAGGTCATTTCGCTCTCAAAGGAGTTATGAGTGTAGAAGATGCAAAAAGAGCAGTAGACATAGGATGCACAGGTATAATGGTATCAAATCATGGTGGAAGACAATTAGATGGATCTAGAGCACCCTTTGATCAACTTGCAGAAATTGTTGATGCAGTCGGTGATAAATTAGACGTGATTTGTGAAGGTGGAATTCATAGAGGCACACATATGCTTAAAGCATTATCATTAGGTGCTAAAGCTTGTTCAGGGGGAAGATTATATCTTTATGCTTTAGCAGCTGGAGGTCAAGCAGGTGTCGAAAGAGCTTTAGAAAAATATAAAGCTGAATTAGTTCGTGATATGAAACTTATGGGGTGTACCAACATAAGTGATTTAAATAGAAGTAATTTAAGATTTAGAAAATAGTGAGTTTAAAAAATTGCTATAACTTTGACGATTTTAGAAAACTAGCAAAAAAAAAACTTCCATCACCAATTTTTCATTATATAGATGGAGGATCTGACGATGAGACCACTCTTAGAAGAAATACAGATTCATTTAATGAGTGTGATTTAGTGCCAAACGTTCTGGCTAAAGTCGGTAAACCTGATTTATCAACAACTCTGTTTGGAAGAAAAATAGATATGCCAATTTTTCTTTCTCCAGCTGCAATGCAAAGACTTTATCATGTTGACGGTGATAAAGCTTCAGCAAGAGCAGCAGAAAAATTTGGAACATTTTATAGTATGTCATCTATGAGTAATAACTCAATTGAAGAGATATCTAATATTTCTAGCGGTCCAAAATTATTTCAACTTTATGTTCATAAAGATCAATCAATAACAGACGACCTGATTGATAGATCTAGAAGATCTGGATTTGATGCTATGTGCCTGACAGTTGACACTTTGGTTGCAGGCAACAGAGAAAAGGATCATAGAACTGGGTTTACAACGCCACCAAAACTTACTCTTCAAAGCTTGATGAGCTTTGCAATGAGACCAAGCTGGGTATTTAATTATCTAACTGGAAAAAAATTTGAACTCTCAAACGTAAAAAAAAAGACAGATAAAGGAACAAATATTGCAAAATCAGTAATTGAATATATTAATGAACAATATGACCCTTTAATGGGATGGAAAGATGCAGAGTATTGTGCAAAAAAATGGAATGGACCTTTTGCTCTTAAAGGAGTTATGTCAGTTGAAGATGCTAAGAAAGCTATAGATATAGGCTGTACAGCTATAATGATATCAAATCATGGCGGTCGACAACTAGATGGATCAAGGTCTCCCTTTGATCAGGTCAAGGCAATTTCAGATGCGGTAGGAGACAAGCTAGAAATAATCTTAGATGGTGGAGTAAGGAGAGGAACGCATGTTTTAAAAGCTATTGCAGCAGGCGCAAAAGCTTGCAGTTTCGGAAAAATGTTTTTGTTCTCTTTGGCCGCAGGGGGCCAACAAGGTGTTGAACATTTACTTCAAAACATGCACGATGAAATTAATAGAAATATGGTTTTAATGGGCTGCAAAAATTTAAATGAGTTGAATAGTTCAAAATTAATCTATAGAAAATAGAGGGTAAATTATGAGATTAGCAAAAAGTTTAGAAAGATTAGGCACTGAGTCTGCATTTACTGTTCTTGCAGAGGCTAAAAAATTAGAAGCTCAGGGAAAACCAATGATCCATTTAGGATTAGGACAACCAGATTTTAAAACCCCTAAACATGTTGTCGAGGCGGCTAAGAAAGCACTCGATGATGGTCATCATGGATATGTTATGTCAAACGGCATCCCAGAATGTCGTCAGTCAGTAACTAGGTGGATAAAAAAACGTTACAACGTAGATATTGATTTTGAAAGAATAATAATTATGCCAGGTGGAAAACCTACAATGAGTTATGCTATACAATGTTTTGGTGAACCAGGAGCAGAGATTATACATCCAACACCTGCTTTTCCAATTTATGAGTCAATGATAAATTATACAGGTTCAACTTCTGTTCCATATGACTTAACAGAAAATAAAGATTTAAAATTCGATCCAGATAAAATTTTATCTTTGATAACAGATAAAACTCGATTGTTAATTCTTATAAATCCAAATAATCCAACTGGAAGCTTTGTTGATAAAAAAGACGTAGATGTTTTAGCTGACGGTTTGAAGAAGCATCCACATGTAACAATACTTAGCGATGAAATTTATAGCAGACAAATTTTTGATGGAAAAGAAATGCCAACATTTTTTAATTATCCAGAGTTAAGGGAAAGATTAATTGTATTGGAGGGATGGAGCAAAGCTTACTCAATGACTGGGTGGAGACTTGGTTGGAGTTTTTGGCCAGAACATTTAGTTGAACATGTTAATAAATTATTAATTAATAGTGTTTCATGTGTTAATGCTGCTGCTCAATTTGCAGGTATTGCTGCATTGGATGGACCAGATGATTCAATTGATGCAATGATGGAAAAATTTACTCAAAGGAGAGATCTAATTTATAAAGGGTTAAATGATTTACCAGGTGTAGAATGTAGTTTACCTGGAGGAGCTTTTTATGCATTTCCTAAAGTAATTGGCACCGGCATGAATGGTGCAGAATTTGCAAGAAAAGCTATGCACGAAGCAGGAGTAGCAATAGTTCCCGGATCAGCTTTTGGTGAAACTTGCCAAAATTATGTTAGATTTAGTTTTGCAGCATCTAGAGATAATATTTCACAAGCATTGGAAAATATAAAGAAAATGCTATCTAAATAAGGTATATTTTTTTAGCATTATTTACTAATATCACTTCTTATGAATGATCAAGTACAAGCTGAACTTAAGAAAATTTTTAATGGAAGATTTTCTACCTCTGTGTCGACGAGAACAAATTATGCAAGAGGTGAAGATACATATGATCCAATTTTATCAAAAGCTGTGGTATTCCCAGAAACTAATGAGGAGGTTTCTCAGATACTAAGACTATGCAATAAACACAAAATTCCCGTGGTGCCTTTTGGTACAGGAACGTCTTTGGAGGGTAATGTAGTTGGAAATGAGAAAGGAATAACGATTAGCCTTGAAAAGATGAATAAAGTTTTAAGTGTCAATGCTGAGGACTTTGATTGTAGGGTTCAAGCCTGCGTTACAAAAGAGCAATTAAATGAATATTTAAGAGAAGATGGTGTCTTTTTTCCAATCGATCCAGGTGCAAATGCAGCAATTGGAGGTATGGCCTCCACCTCAGCTTCAGGAACAATGGCTGTAAAATACGGTACAATGAAAACTGTAATTACTGGTCTAACTGTTGTTTTGCCTAATGGTGATATTATAAATACAGGAGGTAGAACAAAAAAAACTTCAGCAGGTTATAATCTAACTAATTTATTTATTGGTTCTGAGGGAACTTTAGGCATTATAACGGAAGTTCAATTGAGGCTTTCTCCTATACCAGAGAGTATAATGTCAGCTGTTTGTCACTTCCCAAGTTTAGAAAAAGCAGTACAAACTGCACAACAAGTTATTCAGTACGGTGTGCCAATTGCAAGAATTGAAATGTTAAATAAAGATCAAATGGGAATAAGTATAAATTATTCAAAATTAAAAGATATTGAAGAAACGCCCACATTATTTTTTGAATTTCATGGATCCGAATTATCTAATAATGAAAATATCAAAATAGTTGAGGAAATATCTAAAGATAATAATGGAAGTTCTTTTAAATGGGCAAAAGATTTAGAGGAGAGAAATAAACTTTGGCAAGCAAGATGGGACGTTTACTATTCTGTAAAAGCCTTAATAAATAATGGAAGAGTTTATTCAACAGATGTGTGTTTACCTATTTCAAATATAACTGAATGTGTAAATTATGCAGAAGAACAAGCAAAAAAGTTTGGACTTAGAGCTCCGATGGTAGGCCACCTAGGGGATGGAAACTTTCATGTATTATTACCTTTTGATCCTGAAAAAAAAGAAATGTATAAAAAAATAAGAGAATTTAATGATTTATTAATAAAAAAGGCCTTAGAACTTAAAGGGACGATTACAGGAGAACACGGTGTAGGCCTTCATAAAAAAGAATATCTTTTAAAGGAGCATGGAGACAACATTCCTGTTATGAAATTGATCAAAAGGAGTATTGATCAAAACAATATAATGAATCCAGGCAAGATATTTGATCTCAATTAACAAAAATATTTTATGAAAAAAATCTTGATTACAAGAAAATTAATCAAAGAAAGTGAGGATAAAGCTTCTAAAACATTTGAACCAATATTCAATTCTAATGATGAATTGTATTCACAATCAAAAGTTATAGAGATGAGCCAAGGTTGTGACGGTATACTATCCTCTTTAACTGATAAGATGGATAAAGAGACTATTGATAAGTTACCAGATACAATAAAAATTATTTCAAATTTTGCAGTTGGTTTTGGAAATATAGATTTGGAAGCAGCAAAAAAAAGAGGAATTGCAGTTACTAATACACCTGAAGTTTTGTCAGATGCAACAGCCGAGATTGGTATTCTTTTAATATTAGGAGCTTGTAGAAGAGCCGCAGAAGGAATTGAGTCTGCCAGAGAGGGTGGATGGAAATGGTCTGCAGATTATCTGATTGGTAAACAATTAACAGGATCAAGGCTTGGAGTTTTGGGAATGGGTAGAATTGGACAAAAAATTACTAGGATTGCTAAATCATTAGGAATGATTATTCACTATCATAACCGTTCAAAACTAAATGAGGAAAAAGAACAAGGTGCCATTTATCACGATAATTTAAAAAGTCTTTTTTCAGTGTCAGATGTTTTATCTATTTGCTGTCCAGCAACAAAAGAGACTGAAAATATGATAAACAAAGAGACAGTTGAGTATTTCCCTAAAGGAGCAGTAATCACTAATGTTGCAAGAGGTGATATAGTTGATGATGATGCATTAATAGATGCACTTAATAGAAGAAAAATTTATGCTGTAGGACTCGATGTTTACAAGAATGAGCCAAATTTAAATCCAGGATACTTAAAGATCAAGTCAGCCTTTATTTTACCCCACTTAGGTAGTGCAACTAAAGACACCAGAATTGCGATGGCAAACCTTGCGATAGATAATATTGACGAGTTCTTTAAGACAGGAAATTGCACTAATAAAGTAAATTAATTCTACCACAGATTGAAATTAATTTAAATTCTGCGACATCTACCCTATTTTTTGGAAAGACTCTAAATTGATTCTATGCTTAAATTGTCTCAGTTAATTAACTTTAATAGGAGTAATAATGACAAAAGAAAATAAATTATTGAAGGTGAAGACATCTTCAAGACGTAAGTTCTTTAAAACTGCTGCTAAAGCTGGTGCTGTAGCTGCAGCTGCCGTTGCAATGCCAAACATAGCAACTGCTGGCGGTCATAAAACTTTAAAGATGCAAGCTGCATGGCCAAGTGGAGCAAACATCTTTTTTGAAATGGCCGGTGACTACTGCAAAATGGTAGATGAGATGTCTGGAGGTACACTTAAGATTGATCTTCAACCAGTTGGAGCAGTCGTAAAGACTTCAGAAATCGGACAAGCAGTAAGTTCTGGTGTAGTAGATATGGGTCACTGGGTGACTGCATATTGGTATGGTAAAAATCCAGCTGCATCATTATTTGGAACTGGTCCTTCATACGGTATGTCATCTCAAGAAGTTATGGGATGGATGGAGTATGGTGGAGGAAGAAAACTGTATGATGAAACACTTGCAAAAGTAGGTTTCGATTACATTGGTTTTTTCCATATGCCTATGCCAGCACAGCCTTTTGGTTGGTTCAAAAAGAACGTAACTAAAGTATCTGATGTTAAAGGTATGAAGTACAGAACAGTTGGTCTAGCGACTAACGTTTTGACTGCAATGGGAATGGTAGTTAGACAATTACCAGGTGGTGAAATTCAGCCAGCTATGAAAACTGGTTTGATTGAAGCTGCTGAGTTTAACAACCCAACTTCAGACTCTCAATTTGGTATGCAAGACGTTTCTAAGCACTATCACTTAGGAAGCTTCCACCAATCTCAAGAGATGTTTGAGATACCAGTTAACAAAAAAACATATAATAGTTTATCACCTGCACACCAAGCAATATTGAAAAATGCTGCTTACGCTGCAAACAGTGATAACTACTTTAAAGCTTTAGTAAGATACTCAGCTGACTTAGCTAAGTTGATGAATGAGCATAAAGTAAATGTTTACCAAACTTCAGATGAGATTTTGGCTCAACAATTAAAAGGTTGGGACAAAGTAATTGGTGACTTTAATAAGAAAGATCCTTTCTTTAAGAAAGTTGTTGATTCTCAAAAAGCTTATGCGAAGAGAGTAATGAAGTACTTGCTGATGAATCAGCCTAATTACAAACTTGCATATGAAAATGAGTTTGGTCCAATTGGAAAAGTTAAGATATAATTAACTTTTATAAATTTTAAGGAGGGGGCTTCGGCCCCCTTTTTATTTGATTAATTCAAGACAATTCAATAAAAGTCTTTATTTATGATGAGATCATTTATAAAATTTGCAGACAGATTAAGTATCTCGATGGGTAAAGCCTTTTCATGGTGCATAGTGATTTTGATGGGCGGAACATGCTATGAAGTTTTTATGGCGTATGCACTTAATGCTCCTACTTTATGGAATTTTGATTTTAGTCTTCAGATGTATGGTGCTATATTCATGATGGCTGGTGCTTACACACTTTCGACTGAAGCACATGTTAGAGGAGATGTAATTTACAGATTATTCTCCCAAAAAACACAAGCCTATATTGATTTAGTTTTATACTTTATTTTCTTTTTTCCTGGCGTTATTGCTTTAGCTTTTTATGGTTATGAGTATGCAGCGTTGGCCTGGAAAATAAAAGAGACAAGTTGGAACAGTCCAGCTCAAATTCAAATTTATATGGCAAAATCTTTAATACCGTTGTCAGGGGCGCTCTTGACTATTCAAGGTGTTAGTGAAGTTTTAAGATGTATTATTTGTATTCAAACTGGCAATTGGCCAGTGAGAGATTCTGCTGATGCCGAAGAAACAGAAAAATTATTAATGAGAACTGCACAGAAAGGTAATACTGACGATGTTATTTAGTTTAACAAATCCCGAAGTTGCAATTTTAATGATGGGAATATTTTTATTTGCAGTCTTGTTAGGTTTCCCAATAGCATTCACATTAATGGCAATGGGTTTAGGTTTTGGATACTACGCTTATTTTGATCCTACAAAAATGGAACACCTATTTGATAATAGGATCTTTCAACTTTTTGTTCAGAATACTTATACGGTTATGGACAATAATGTTTTGACCGCCGTCCCACTCTTTTTGTTTATGGGATATTTAGTTGAGAGGGCAGGAATAGTAGCAAAATTATTTCTTGCAATACGATTAGCTTCACACAAGCTTCCTGCATCTATGGCAGTTGCAGCCTTAATAACTTGCACATTATTTTCGACAGCAACTGGTATTATTGGTGCGGTAGTAACTTTAATGGGACTTTTAGCTTGGCCAGCAATGGTTAAAGCAGGATATGATAAAAAATTTGCATCTGGAATTATTTGTGCAGGTGGATGTTTAGGGATTTTAATACCACCTAGCATTATGTTAATCGTTTATTCAGTAATTGCACAATTGTCTCCATTAAGATTATTTGCGGCAGCTATATTTCCAGGATTAATGTTGGCAGGACTTTACATTGGTTATGCAGTTTTCAGAGCTTGGTTAAATCCATCAATAGCTCCAAAACCAGCAGCTGAGGAGATACCTCCTACTGCAGTAATTATGAAAGAAGTTTTAGTTTCATTTTTACCTTTGTTTTCATTAATTATTTTAGTTCTAGGTACGATACTTGCGGGTATTGCTACTCCAGCAGAAGCTGCAGCCGTAGGAGCATTTGGAGCATTAGTGCTATCTTATTTTTATAAAACATTGAAATGGAAGAATTTTAAAGAGTCAGTGTTTTTAACAGCTAAAACAACTGCAATGATAATGTGGTTGTTCATTGGTTCTTGGACTTTCGCTTCAGTATTTTCATATTTAGGTGGTCATGAAGTGTTTGAACATTTCTTTAAATCTTTAAATCTCCAACCTTGGCAGTTTTTAGTTATTACTCAAATAATTATTTTTTTATTGGGATGGCCGTTAGAGTGGACTGAAATATTAATTATTTTTGTACCAATTTTCTTACCATTAGTAGAATTTTTTGGAGTAAATCCATATTTCTTTGCAATGTTGATTGCTTTAAATTTACAAACATCATTTTTAACACCTCCAATGGCAATGTCTGCTTATTATTTGAAAGGTGTTCAGTCTAGAAATGTTGAATTGATGGATATATTTAGAGGCATAATGCCATTTTTAGCTATTGTGATATTAGCGATGGTTTTAATGTACTGGTTCCCAGGAATAGCACTTTGGTTACCAGAGACATTATTTGCAAATTAATTTTGAATGACAGATATATTTACTTTAAGTCTAGAGGAATTAGCAAAAAAAATTAAAGACGCTGAATTTACATCAGTTGAAGTTTGTGAAAAATATATTGAGAGAATTAATAAGTTTGAAAAAGATGTAAAAGCCTGGGCTCATTTTGATAAAAAAGTTTTATTAGAAAAAGCAACTGAGGCTGATGATCATAGAAGATCAGGAAAACCGGTTGGACTGTTGCATGGTGTGCCGATTGCAGTGAAAGATATTATCGGTACTGTTGATATGCCCACAGAATGTGGAACTGTAATTAGGAAAGGAAAATCATATTCTCAAAATGCTGAAATAATAGATTTGCTTCATGCATCAGGAGCAATTGTTATGGGCAAAACGGCAACCTCAGAACTTGCTTATTTAGGGCCTCCATCCACAACTAATCCTCACGATAAAAGTAGAACACCAGGTGGCTCATCTAGCGGATCTGCAGCTTCGGTTGCTTCCTTTATGGCCCCAGCTTCTATTGGCTCTCAAACAGGAGGATCAGTAATTAGACCAGCATCTTATTGTGGTGTTGTTGGTTATAAACCAAGTTACGGGCTTATTTCAAGAAATGGAGTTTTAAGAACTTCATACAGCTTAGATCAAATTGGTATGTTTGGACGTAAAGTTGAAGATGTAGCTATGTTAGCAAAGGTGTTAATAAAGAAAGATAAATATGATGCAGCTACCATTCATTATTCTACAGAAAATATTTTAACTGAAACGAAGAAAGGTCCAATTTTTGAACCTAAATTTATTTTTTATAAAACTGATCATTGGAAAATAATTGATAAAAAATCACGAGAGTCTTTTGAATATTTTATCAAATCTTTTAAAAAAAATATTGAGATATTTGATACTCCCTCCTACTTTAAGGATATTCACAAATATCACCAGATTATTCACGAAACAGACTTGGCTAATAATTTTTCTGTTTATTTTAAAAAATTTAAAAAGAAGCTTTCTAAGTATATGCAGGATGCTATTTCAAATGGAAATAAATACACCGCAAAAGAATATGCTGAAGCAATTGATTTTATGAAAAGAAGTTACGAGTCATATGAAGAAGTGTTTGAAGATTATCATGGAGTTTTATCCCCTTCTAGTCCTGGTGTTGCACCTAAAGGATTAAAGAGTACTGGAACAGCAGAATTTAACAAAGTCTGGTCTTATTTAGGTACCCCTTGCATATCACTGCCTTTACTTGAGGGTGAAAATAATCTACCATTAGGAGTTCAATTAATTGGCAACAAATATGATGATCATAGATTTTTAGGTGTTGCCAATTGGCTTGAAAAGGAGTGTCAGGATTAATTGTATGAATAAAATAACAACAATAATAGGTTTGTCATTTGCTGTTTTCTTTTTAATTGGTCTAGCGACTACTCTTACTAGATCAATGATGATTGGTTTTTTAGATGTAATACCGGTTTATTTGTTAATGGGTGCTGCTATTATAATGATGATTTACGAAGCTTTTTTTGACAAAGATTAATCCATCTTAATTTTTTTGAAAAATAGTAATCAAACTTTAGTTCCATACATTCTTTTATTTATTCAACCAATTTTTATGGCAAGTAACTTAGTGATTGCAAGAGGTGGGACAGAACTTATACCTCCAATCTCTCTAGCTTTTTGGAGATGGACTTTATGTTTTCTTATTCTATTACCTTTTTCTATCAATTATTTTAAAAAAAACTTTTACCTATTTAAA